>JBILLV010000066.1:0-33430 GCA_044375895.1 Polyangiales bacterium
CGGCGATTCGAAGCAGCTCGCGGCCGCCGCGGCGATGGCCGACGACCAGCGCACCGGCGTCCGCGTCGACGCCCCGGCCGCCCAGCAGGGGATCGGCGCCGAGATGCCCGCCTCGTCCAACCCCGCCATGGCCCAGCGCCGCTGACCCGCCGCGTGGACGCCGCGTCGCTCACGCAAGAGGCCCTCGCGCTGCTGGCCGACGCCCGCGCCCGTGAGGCTCTGGAGCGCGCCGAGGTGATCTTCGACGAGGCCGTCCGCACCTGGACGGCGAGCCACGGCACGATGCGCGGCCACCGGGTGCGGGTGCGCGTCGACGCCCACACGCTCGGCGCCCTGCGCGCCCACCCTGGCTCTGAAGACGCCATGCAGGCGGCCTTCGCGCGCGCCATCGCCGCGTCGCCCGACGGGAGCCTCGCGGAGTTCGCCATCGAGTGGAGCGGCGCGGTCGCGACGGTGACCACCACCTACCGGGGCGAGGTGCGGCGCGCGGGCATGGTGGCGCTGGGCGAGGCCGTCTGTGCGTACCTCGAAGGGGCGGGCGAGCGCGAGGCGGCCCGGCTCGCGCGGCACCTCCACGTCCGCGAGGGCTCCCCCGGCGAGGTGGTGATCGACCGCGACCCCGGCGCGTGGACCAGCACCGCGGTGAAGGGCGCCCTGCGCGCGCTCGTGGGGGAGCGCACGCGGGTGCTCTTCCTCACTTCTTCTTGAGCGCGGTGAGGGCCTCGCGAAACTTGCGGGCCTGGGCGGCGATGTCCTCGGGGGCCAGCGGCGCGCTCGCGTCGTAGCGCACCCGCTCGAGGGTGCCGTCGGGCACCCCCGTGATCTGCAGGAAGCGCGACGGCGTCGTGGCCCGCGCGGGGCCGCGGCCCGAGCGGGTGCGGGCGCGCACGAGGTAGAGCTGCTCCTTGGCGCGCGTCACGCCGACGTAGAAGAGCCGCCGCTCCTCGGTGCCGTCGATGGTCGCGATCACGTCGGTGGCCTTCGGGTTCTCCGTCCGCGAGTGGGGGATGATCCCCTCGTCGCAGCCGATGAAGAACACCGTGCCGAACTCCAGCCCCTTCGAGCCGTGGAGCGTGCTGAGCGTGAGCTTGTCGCCCTGCTCGTCGTCCTCCTCGGCGAAGTGCAGCGTGAGCCGCGCGAGGACGGCGCTCGCCTCGCCCGCGGTCGACGCGCCGGATTTCTCCAGCGTGCGGTAGAGCATCTCGATGTTGGTCCAGCGCTTCCCCGCGGCGATGGGGGTGGGGCCCGCGGCGATGATGTCCTCCTTCAGCTTGATGGCGCCCGCCACGCTCTTCGCCACGTCGAGGAGGGGAGTCCCCGCGTGGATCAGCTTCTTCGCTGACTGCAGCACGCCCGTGAAGGTGCGCAGCGCCTCCTTGGTGGCCGCGGGGATGTCGGCGATCGCGTCGGCCTGCTCGACGGCCTGCGAGAGCATGAGGCCGCGGGCGAGGGCGTGGCGTTCGAGCCGGGCGAGGGTGACGTCGCCGACGCCGCGCGTGGGGTAGTTGATCACGCGCCGCAGCGAGATCTCATCGCGCGGGTGGAGCGCCGCGCGCAGGTAGGCGATGAGGTCCTTCACCTCGCGCCGTTCGAAGACCGAGCTGCCGCCGATGATGCGGTAGGGGATGCCCGCGAGGCGCAGCGCCTCCTCCATCGCGCGGGCCAGGAGGTTGGAGCGGTAGAGCACCCCGATCTCCTTCCGCTTGTGCCCGGTGGAGGTGATCTTCTGGATGGTCTCGACGCAGAACTTCACCTCCCCCTCGCTGGAGTCGGTGTCGACGATCTTCACCGTCGCGCCGCCGACCTTGTCGGTGAAGAGCCGCTTGGGGAAGGCCCGCACCTGGCCCTCCATCACCGCGTTGGCCACGTCGAGGACGGGCTTGCGCGAGCGGTAGTTCTGCTCGAGCGCGAGGGTCTTGGCGCCGGGGAAGTGCTTGGAGAAATCGATGACGTTGGAGATGTCAGCGCCGCGCCACCCGTAGATCGACTGGTCGTCGTCGCCCACGCAGAAGACGTTGCCCCGCTCGCCCACCAGCGCCTTCACCATCAGCAACTGGGCGCGGTTGGTGTCTTGAAACTCGTCGACGAGCATGTACCGGATGCGCCGCCGCCACGACTCGCGCAGCTCGGCGTCCTCGCTGAGGCGCCGCAGCGGCCAGAGGATGAGGTCGTCGAAGTCGAGCGCCCGGAGCCGTCGCAGCGCGGCCTCGTAGCGGGGGAAGAGCCACTGGGTGATCTCGTCGTACTCGTTGTCGGGGTCCTGCGCGGCGAGCTCCTCGGGGGTGATCATCGCGTTCTTGGCGTGGGAGACGCGCGCGAGGATGGCCCCGACGTCGAAGCGCCGGTCGGGCGTCTTGAACTCCCGCATGAGCTCCCGGATGAGCCCCGCGGTGTCGGCGCCGTCGTACACCACGAAGGGCTCGCTCTTGCCGAGCGTCTGCCGCACGATCTCGCCGCCGAGCGCGTGGAAGGTGGAGATCCACACGTCGCTCCCCGACGCGCCGCAGAGGGCGACGAGGCGCTCGCGCATCTCCTCCGCGGCCTTGTTGGTGAAGGTGACGGCGGTGATGGCCTTGGGGGGCGTGCCGGCGTCGATGAGCCGACCGATGCGCTGGGTGATGACGCGCGTCTTGCCGCTGCCCGCCCCCGCGAGGACGAGCGCGGGACCGGCCCCGTGGTCGATCGCCGCGCGCTGGGCGGGGTTCAGCGGGATGCTCATGGCGGGCGGTGGGCATGCCACGGCGGAGACGACGGGCGCAAGGGGCGGCGCTGCTTGGAATCCGAGAACCGACGCGATCAGAAGCTCTGCGCGATCCACTCGGCGCCGATCGGCGGCCACTTTTCGACGCCCTCCACATCGTGGTGGAGCACGGCCGCGAGCTTCGAGACGCCAACATGTTCTGCGAGGCGTCGGGTCTGTTCCTGCGACGCCTCGCCGACGCGGTGTAGAAGCACATCCACCGTCACGGCTCCGCGCCCCGGCGGTCGCTCCGCGCCACGCAGCGCGTCGAGAACCGCGCGGGTCCCATCCAGGCACTCATCTGACGCGAGGGTCAGGCACACCACGCGGTCGGCGAGCGCGGTCGTGGCGAGCCCCCCGAACTCGGTCACGCCGGAGTGCGTGTCGATGAGGAGGTAGTCCGCGGCGAGCTCTGCCTCGATGCGCCCCGCGAGTTCCATGAGCACCATCGCGAGGTCGAGGTCAGGTTCGCGCGCGCGGCGCAGCTCGGCGAGGGCCTCCAGGCGCTCCCAATAGCGCGGGTGAGGCGCGGACCCTGCGGGCAGGAGGCGGATGAAGCCGTCGAGTCCGGGCGGCGTGGGCACCGTGACGAGGTAGGGGTCGAGCGACGCGGGGGGGGCGCCCGTCTCAAACAGGTCGGCGAGGTAGTCGACGAGCCCGAGGCGCTCCCCGCGCGCGGCGGCCTCGCGGGCCTCCGCGTCGCCGAGCTTGTACAGGAGTCCCGGCGCCTCGAGGTCGAGGTCGAGCACCACAACGCGCCGACCGCTCAACGAAAGGAAGCGCGCGGTGTTGCTGATCAGCAGCGAGCGCCCGACGCCGCCCTTGTACGAGTAGAACGAGACGGTCTCCACGGTGCCCTCAGCGGTGCGGCGAGAAGGCGAAGCCGCCGCGCGCTCGCCTTGCTGCGTAGGAGCGCATCGCCCCGATCAGCCCCCGACGCGCGAGGTAGGGGAGCGTCACGGACAGCCGCGCGTCGTCCGCGTCGAGGGCGGCGCGCATGTACGCGATGTCCTCCACACGAGCGCCGACGTCCACCGCGTAGCGAGCGAGCAGCGCCTCCGCGCCCGCGCGGTCGCCGGCCCTGATCCGCGCGGTCACCGCCCCGCGCCGAGCGACGCGCCCCTCCTCGTCGTCGGCGGGGAGAAGCGCGGCGAGTCGTTGCTCCCAAAGGGCCACGTCGCGCCATGCGTCCCTCGCGCGGAGGGGGGACTCGCGCTCGGTGCGCTCGGCGCGCCCGATCGCCTCCGTGACGAGCGCGTTGCAGGCGTCGACCTCCCGGTCGTTGTCGATGTGTGCGCTCACGCGACCCTCCGGTGAACGAGCTCGCACGCGCCGAAGCCGACGACGATCGCCTCACGCCGCGTGATCATTGCCTAGCGGACCTGTTCGATCTTCCGCTCGATGTAGGCCGCGGCGCTGCCTCACTGGCGGGCAGCTCGGGATGTAGCTGAGGGAGACGTCGCAGGTCGAGGTCGCTCATCGACCGGGACTCTACACCGCAGGTGGCTACGCTGGCGATTGGAACGGGGGACGCGGAGGAGGGAGCTGCGCTTCAGGCGTCGGCCGCGGGGTCGCTCGCCTCGCCGTCCTCGCCCTCGTCCTTCTCCTTCGCGCGAACCCTGCGCGCGATGAGCCCGAGCTGGAGGAGCTGGCGGCGGTCGAACACGCTGCGCAGCGTGGTGGACCAGTCGTTGTACCAGGCGCGGAGCGACTCGAGCGCCTGCTGGCGATCGGCGCGGGCCTCGACCACCTTCGTCGTCCCCGAGGCGGCGGGTGCCGCGGGTGCTCCGAAGGCCGTCGCCCCCTCCACCAGCGCCTTCATCTCCGCGAGCGACTCCGGCGTGAGGCCGCGCTTGCGCAGCGTCTGGAACACCTCGCGCGCCCCGAGCTCGTCGCTCGTGGCCAGCGCCTCCACGCGGGTGATCCACGTGCGCACGGAGCCCACGACGCCGGGGCCGAGGGGCTGCTGCGAGAGCTCGTGGAAGAAGGCCGCTTCGAAGCGCTCGCGGCCCGCCTTCGGCACCACCCGCTGGATGATGGCGCGCGTCCGCGGGAACCACACGTTCTCGAACGCGTCGATGCGGCGGAGCTCGGGGGTGATGGTGGGCGCGCTCGTCGGCGCCGCCGGGGCCGCGAGGCCGAACACCACCGGGAGCGGGAGCCCGTCGCCCATCGCCGTGCGGTAGAGGCGCAGCCCCTCGGCGTGCTCGTCGGCGTCGTAGCCGTGCTTGTGGGGACAGGCACCGATCGGTTCAGCGACAATGGACGCCGACTGGAAGACATCGCGATCGACGCCGCGCGTCAGGCCCTGGTGACGATCGGCGACCGCGCCAGTGTGGGCTTCGCGCCGACGCCGCCGTATACCCGGACCGGTACCTGTGCGACGGTGGGCAGCATCGAGTTCGGGCCGTCCGTGTCGGCCGGCGCTGCGATGATGCGGCGGCTCGAGGCGGAGCAGGCGTTTGGAGGAGGGCGCGGTCCACCGAACGTTGATGGCACGCTGCGCCTTGCCGCGGACACGATGGTTCAACGAGGGACGCCGGGAGACCAGGGCTTCATCGTGCTCATCGATAGGGGCTGGGGCTCATGCACCGCGGGCGGGCGCGGCGCGACTGAGACGATCACCGCGTTTCGTCGCGACCCGGGCTACCGGGTGTTGGTCCTCGGCGTCCACACCGGCAACGCGATCAACGACTACCAGTTTTCGCAGTTTCTCGACCGCTACGCGCCCGCGGGCGGGCTCGCGGAGACGCCCCCATCGCCGTTCTCGTGGATCGGCGCGGAGGACATCCCCCGCATGCGCCGCCGCCTCCAGCGCGACATCCTCCGCTCCTGGTGGTGCATCCGCCGCCCGGCCGAACCCGTCGTCGACGCGCCCTGCCTCCAACTGCGAGGCAGCGACGGGCGCGCGGTGCCGCGCGACGACGCGGGAGCCAACGGCTGGCGCTGGCGCGACGGCGCGACCGACACGCTGGAGATCAACGGCCCGGCGTGCGACGGGCTCGCGGCGGACGGCATCGAGACGCGCCTCGTTCGCACGCGCTGCGACTCATAGCGAACCCCACACCTCACGCACCACCAGGATGGCATCGGCCTGCGAGCTGTGATGAAACACTGCGGCGCCCTGTGATGCTCCCGCCGCCCCGCAACCTCCTCTCCCCGCTCCCCACCACGCTCCCCGAGGAGCGCGTCGACGTGCTCACTCCACCCGGCGCCGTCCGCGTCGAGCGCATCGTGTCGACGGGCCACGCCTCACCGCCGGGCTTCTGGTACGACCAGCCCGAAGCCGAGTGGGTGATGGTGCTCCAGGGCGCTGGCCGCATCGCGTACGAAGACGGCGCCGAAGAATCACTGCGCGCGGGCGACCACACCTGGATCGCGCCGCACCGACGCCACCGCGTCGCGTGGACGTCGCCCGACGAGCCCACCGTGTGGCTCGCGGTGTTCTACGCCCCTTAGATCCGCCCCATCGATTTCGTGTCACGTTCGCGCCCCCCTGCCTCGTCGTCGCGGCACCCCCCATGAGCACCCCTCATCACCTCCTCGTCGTCGGCGGCGGCTACGCCGGTGTCCTCGCCGCCAACCGCGCGCGCCACCGCCTCGGCCGCGCCGCGCGCGTCACCCTCCTCTCCGAGCGCGACGACCTCGTCGACCGCGTCCGCCTCCACGAAGCCCTCGCGGGCCGCGCCCTCCCCGCGCTCCCGCTCGCGTCGCTGCTCGCCGACGGCGTCACGCACGTCCACGCCCGTGCCGTCCGTCTCGACGGCGCGCGTCGCTCGGTGACCACCGCCGCGGGCGAGGTGATCGCCGCCGACGCGCTCGTCGTCGCCCTCGGCAGCGCCCTCTCCGTCCCCGTCCCCGGCGCGCGCGAACACGCCGCCGGACTCGCCTCCCCCGAGCGCGCCGCCCTCGCCGCCGCGACCCTCCGCGGCCTCCCGCCGGGCGCTCCCGTGGTGGTGGTGGGCGGGAGCCTCACGGCCCTGGAGGTCGCGAGCGAGATCGCCGAGGCGCACCCCCACCTCGCCGTGACCATGGTGTCGTCGCACGTCGGCCCCACGCTCTCGCCGAAGGGTGTCGCCTACGCCCGCACGGCCCTTGATGACCTCGGCGTGCGCGTGCGTGACGACGCCACCGTGCGCGAGGTCACCGCCGACGCCGTGGTGCTCGCGGACGGCGAGCGGCTCCCCGCGGCGCTCACCGTGTGGGCGGGCGGCTTCACGCCCGCGGGCGCAGCCATCGACAGCGACCTCGCGCGCGACGCGGTCGGGCGCTTCGTCGTCGACGCCGACCTCGGCGCGCACGGTCGCACTGGGGTCTTCGTGGCGGGCGACGCGGCGGCGCCTCCGCCGGGGTTGGCCTTCCTCCGCATGGGCTGCGCGAGCGCGATGCCGATGGGGGCGCAGGCCGCCGACAACGCCGCGCGCCACCTCGCGGGCAAAGCCACCGCCGCGCACGGCTTCGGCTTCTTCGTCCAGTGCGTGAGCTTCGGGCGCGCGCGGGGGCTCGTCCAGTCGGTGACGCCCGACGACCGCGCCCTCGACCGCGTCGTCACCGGGCGCGCCGGGGCCGTCATCAAGGAGGCCATCTGCCGCTTCGTGATCGGGATGATCCGCGCCGAGCGCCTCGTGGGCGGCGCCTACCAGTGGCCCCGCTCGCTGCGCGCCGCGGAGGCCCTCGCGTGATCGACGTCGCGGCGTTCGAACGCGAGCGGCCGTGGCTGGTGGGCGTCGCCTACCGCCTGCTCGGCAGCGCCGCCGACGCCGAGGACGTCGTGCAGGAGGCCTTCCTCCGCGTCGCCGCGGTCGACGACGTCCAGACGCCGCGCGCGTACCTCACCACCGTGGTGACGCGGCTCTGCCTCGACGAGGTTCGTTCGGCGCGGCGGCGCCGGGAGGGCTACGTGGGCGAGTGGCTCCCCGAACCCGTCGCGACGGAGGCCCCCGCGGGCGACGAGCGCGCGGCGGAGGCGGAGTCGGTCTCGATGGCCTTCCTCACCATGCTCGAAGCGCTGTCTCCGTTGGAGCGGGCGGTGTTCGTGCTCCACGAGGTGTTCGACCTCACGATGCCCGAGGTGTCGGTCGCCGTCGGACGGAGCGACGCCGCGTGTCGCCAGCTCCTCCACCGCGCCCGCGAGAGCCTCTCCGCGCGCCGCACCCGGCGCCGACGTCTCGTCCCCGCCGACGCGGAGTCCGCCGTGGTGGCCCTCATGACGGCGCTCTCGTGCGGCGACCTCGCGGGCCTCCAGGCGCTCCTCGTGGAGGACGTGCGCGCGGTGTCCGACCACGGCGGCAAGGCCTCCGCCGCGCGTCGACCGGTGGCGGGCGTCGACGCGGTGGCGCGCTTCGTCCTCGGGCTCACGGTCAAGCACGCGCGCGGGGGCGGGGCGGCGCTGCTCGCGTGGGTCAACGGCGCCGTCAGCGTCGTCGCGCTGGAGGGCGAGCGCGTGACGGCGGTGATGATCCCCGACCTCGTCGACGACCCGGGCGGGGTGCGCGTCGCGGGCTTCTACCTCGTGCGCAACCCCGACAAGCTCACCCGCGTCGACGCCGCGCTTCGCGACGGGACGCTGCGCACCTTCACGCCGGGGGTGTCACCTCCGCCCGCCGTCGCCGCCGGATGACCGCAGGCGCCCGCACGCGCCGTCGACGCTCACACCTCCGTCACCGCGTCGTACTCCCGCAGCACCAGCTCCCCGCCCTCGCGCTCGTACACGGTGATCGACGCGTTGCGCGCCGAGGGGCCGTGCAGGTACGCCTCCGTCCGCGCGACGTCCCAGCCCTCCAGCACGCACCGCAGCGCGGCGATGGTGCGACCGTGCGTCACGGCCACCACGCGCTGCCCGGCGTGTTCGCGGCGCGCCCGGTCGAGGAAGGCCCGCACCCGCACGCACACCTCCGCGACGCTCTCGCCGCCCGGCGGCTTCGCGAAGAACGGCCCCGTCGTGTCCCAGTACCCCTGGAGCCACGGGAACGCCGCCTCCGCCTCCGTGACCGTCATGTTCCACGTGTAGCCGATGTCGCGCTCGCGCAGGGCGAGGTCGGTGGCGCGCCGCGGCCGCTCGTCGTCGCCCCACGCCGCGAGGATCCCACTGAGCGTCGCGGCGGTGCGCACGTAGCCCGAGTCGTACACCGCGTCGACGCGCCCCACCCGCGCGCGCAGCATCCGGCCCACCGCCTCGGCCTGCGCACACCCCCGCGCGGTGAGGGCCACCAGGTGATCGGGGTGCCCGCCCACCTCCGCCCGCGCCGCGTCGTCTGCGAGAAACACCCCCACGCGGCGCGCCCGGTTGCGCTCGCTCTCCGCGTGTCGAACCAGCACCAGCACCTCCGGCGTCGTCATCGTCACGGCCCCCTCCGCTCAGTCGTCCACGCCGCCGCTCGTCGCCGCGGTGGCGACGCTCGTCTCGATGCCGAGCTCGCGGTGGAGGCGCTCGGCCTGGTGGTGCGTCCGCAGCGGGACGAGCACCTCGTCGAGGTCGCCGTGGATGAAGCGGTCGAGCTTGTACAGCGTGAGCTGGAGCCGGTGCTCGGTGATGCGGTTCTGGGGGTAGTTGTACGTGCGCACCTTCTCCGCGCGCTCGCCCGTCCCCACCATCGCCCGCCGGTCGGAGGTGATGGCGGCCTCCTGCTTGCGCCGCTCGATGTCGAGCAGGCGCGCCGCGAGCACCTTGCGGGCCCGCGCGAGGTTGTGAATCTGCGAGCGCTCGTCCTGGCACTTCACGATCATCCCCGTGGGCTTGTGGACGATCTGCACCGCGCTGTTGGTGGTGTTGACCCCCTGGCCCCCTTTGCCGCCCGACGCGGCCTTGGTGATCTGCAGGTCGGCCTCGTCGATGTGCACCTCCACCTCGTCGGCCTCGGGCAGCACCGCCACCGACGCGGTCGACGTGTGGACGCGCCCCTGCGCCTCCGTCGCGGGCACGCGCTGCACCCGGTGGACGCCGCCCTCGAAGCGGAGCGCGCTGTACACGCCGTCGCCGGAGACGTTGGCGATCACCTCGCGGTAGCCGCCCACGTCGGTGTGCGTGACGCTCTCGATCTCCACCTTCCACCGACGCTTCTCCGCGTAGCGGCTGTACATGCGGAAGAGGTCGGCCGCGAAGATCGTCGCCTCGTCGCCCCCCTCGGCCGCGCGGATCTCGAGGATCACGTTGCGCCCGTCGTTGGGGTCGGGCGGCAGGAGCATCAGCGTGAGCGAGCGCTCGAGCTCGGTCTCCTCGCGCTCCAGCCGCGGGATCTCCTCGGCCACCAGCTCGCGGAGCTCGGGGTCGTTGAGGGCGGCGCGGTCCTCGGCGAGCTCCTTCACCACGCGCTTGTAGCGTTCGAAGGAGGTGGTGAGCGAGTCGAGCTGGGCGCGCTCGCGGGTGAGCTTGCGGTAGCGGGCGTTGTCGCTCGCCACGCCGGGCTCGCAGAGCAATCGATCGAGCTCGTCGACGCGGTGCGCCAGGGCTTCGAGCTTGTCCATCGGGAGCATCGTCAGAAACGTCTTCCTCCGCGCGGGGCGGCGCGGCGTCGATTCGAGGCCATCACTGTCGGAGAGGGAAGGAGAGAGGCGGAGCGAGGCGCGACGAGCGTCGCTAGAGCGCGTACTCGGCCGAGACGGCGTCGTAGCCGGGGAAGGTCTGCACGGTGGTGGCCTCGGCCCCCGCCTCGGCCTCGCGGCGCAGCGTCACGCGGAGGGCGGCGAGCGCCACCTCCACCTGGTCGTCGCTCGGCTCCGCGGTGGACAGGCCCTGCACCAGGTAGCCCGGGAGCAGGAGGAGCTTCGCCAGCGGGTTGTTGACGAAGCGCGCCCCGAGCCGCTGGATCTCGTACGAGACGCCCGCGATGGGGAAGAGCAGCGGGATGCTCACGAACACCGACAGGACCACGTTGAGCAGGCCCCCGTTGGCCGGGAGGATCATCGGGAGCACCATCGCGAAGATGGCCACCGACACCATCACCACCACCATGAGGAAGGTGGTGCCGCAGCGGGCGTGGCGTGTCGAGAAGCGCTGCGCGTTGGCCACCGTGAGCCCCTCGCCCGACTCGTAGGCCGCGATCGCCTTGTGCTCGGCCCCGTGGTACTGAAACACCCGCAGCATCTCGGGGGTCTTGCGCATCAGCGCGATGAGCGACACGAAGATCGCCAGCTTGAAGAAGCCGGCGGTGGCGTGGAAGCGCCAGTCGTTCATCTGGAGCGGGTGGCCGGAGAGGTTGCCTGCCGCCCACGTCAGCAGCTTCGGCAGCGCCACGAACAAGGCCAGCGAGAACACCACCCCCAGCCGCGACGCCGCCCCCGACGAGCCCTCCTGGGCCTGCTCCGAGGGCGGGAGGTCTTTTTCGAACTGCTGCGCAGAGAAGTTCAGCGCCTCGTACCCGTTGCGCATCGACTCGTACAGCACGAGGCCCCCGCGCAGGAAGGGCACCTTCATCACCGACGCGGCGAAGGTCGAGCGCCACGGCTGCTCGCGCACGACGATCTCCCCGTTGGCGCGGCGCACCGCGACGGCGAGGCACTTCGGCGAGCGCATCATCACGCCCTCGATCACGGCCTGGCCGCCGACGTTGAACGTCGGGCAGGTAGAGGGTTCGCGGTAGGGGGCGCCGTCCGCGGCGACAAACAGGATGGGAGTCATCGGGCGGGAATCTAACACGCGTTCGCCGCCGGGGGAGGGGGAGGTGGTTTATGGTCTCGGCGTGCGCCCCGACGACATCGCCTTCACCCCCGAAGCCTTCTCCGTCCCCGCCGCGCGAGGCCCCGTCCGGGTCACCTGGCTCGGCACCGCGGGGTTCTCCCTGGAGCACGAGGGCTTCGTCGTGCTCATCGACCCCTACGTCACCCGCGCCTCCCTCGGCCGCTGCCTGCGCGGCGGGCTCACCCCCGACCTCGCCCTCGTCGCCCGGCACTTCCCCCGCGCCGACGCGATCGTCGCGGGCCACACCCATTTCGACCACGCCCTCGACATCCCCGCCATCGCCCGCGCCACCGGGGCCACGGTGTACGGCTCACGCTCCTGCGAGCACCTCTGCCGCGCCGCGGGCGTCCCCGCCGCGCAGGTGGTCGACGTCGAGTCGCGCCTCACCCGCGAGGCCTTCCGCGCGGAGGTGGGGCCCTTCCAACTGCGCTTCGTCGCCAGCGCCCACTCGGCCTTCGCGCTCGGCCGCGTTCCCTTCCCCGGCGAGATCGCCGACTGCGCCGAGCTCCCCCTCGGCGTCACCGACTACCGCTGCGGCGCCGTCTTCTCCGTCGACGTGCACGTCGGCGGCCGACGCATCTACCACCTCGGGAGCGCCGACCTCGTCGACGCCAACCCCGTCCCGGGCGTCGACCTGCTCCTCTGCTGCGTCGCCGGCTGGACCAGCACCGCCCGCTTCGCCCCCCGCGTGATGCGCGCGATCCGCCCGGGCGCGGTGCTCCTCTCGCACTGGGACAACTTCTTCGCGCCGCTCTCCCAGGGCGCGCGGATGCTCCCCGCGATGAAGATGCCCCGCCTCGTCGACGCCCTCACGGCGGAAGACAAGAGTATCCGGGTCGGCACGGTGCCGATCCTGGGGAGCGTGGTGTTGTAGGGGGAGCGAGCGGGCGGAGGGGAGCGGCGGCAGCAGGCAGAGACGGGGCGCTACTTCTTGGCGCCGCCCATCTTCTCGTAGCGCTTCTTGAAGCGGTCGACGCGGCCGGCGGTGTCCATGATCTTCTGCTTGCCGGTGTAGAACGGGTGGCACGCCGCGCACACGTCGGTCGAGTGATCGCCGCGGGTGGTACGGGTGCGGACGACGTTGCCGCAGGCGCAGGTGATCGTGCTGACGGGGTATTCGGGGTGGATGCCAGACTGCATGGTGTGGGGTCTCCTCGTGGGGGGTGCGGTGGCTGTGCCTGAAGTGTCAGGTCGTACACCGCGCGAAGATTCGGGGCGCGGAGGGGTACCACCGGGGGCGCGGCGAGCGCAAGCCTCGTCGCAGGTTTTGCGCAATCGCCCGGGGATTCAGGTAGAGTCGGCGGTGATGCGCCCCCCTTCCTTCGCCTTCGGACTGTGCCTGAGCCTCGTGGCCTGCGCGAGCGACCCCACCCCCGCGCCCGTGCCCGTGGACGTCCCCCGGGTGGATACCAACGTCGACGCGCCGCCGCCCGTCGACGCCGCGCCCGACACGGCCGTAGATGCCGCCGCGGATGGGGGCGCGAGCGCCTGCGGCAACACCTTCGGGCCGCGCTGCAACCTCGTCACGAGCGCGGGCTGCGCGGCGGGCAACGGCTGCTATTTCGATCCGCGCGCGACCATCCCCGCGGCCACGTGCCGGATGGCGGGCCGCGGCGGGTGGGGCGACCCGTGCACCAACCCCACCGACTGCCGCGAGGGCTTCGCGTGCCTGGGCTCGCCCGCGCGCTGCCTCAAGCTCTGCTGCGAGGGTGAAAACGCGGGCTGCCGCGACGAGGCCCGCGGGGGCAGGGCGGGCGCGCGCTGCGCCATCGGCGCCGACCTGCGGGGCAACAACATGCCGACGGTGTTCGTGTGCCTCGGCGACCCGTGCGACCCCTTCGGAACGGCAGGGGCCAACCGCTGTCCCCCGGAGTCGCCGCGGTGCGAGCCGCTCGGTGACGGGGCGACGTGCTTCCAGCAGGCGGCCGGCTGCACGCCCGGCGGCGACGGCGCGGCGTGCTGCACCAACGGGTGTTGCCAGCCGGGGTTCCTGTGCGTGCTGCCGGCCATGGGGGGGATGTGCCCCGCCGCGGCGCCGACGGGGATGTGCCGACGCTCGTGCAACGGCCGCGACGCGATGCCCAACGCGGTGTGCCCGATGGGGCAGCAGTGCCGGGTGATGTTCGCGGCGGCGAGCGGGCTGCCGGAGTACTTCCGCGCCTGCTCGCCCTGACGAGGGTCCGGCGCGGCGACCCGCCCTCAGTCCCCTTCGAGCACGCTCATCGCCTCGTCGTGTGCGCTCCGCACCGCGCTCGCGGGGGCCGCTCCCACCGACTGGGCCTCGGGCGCCACGCTCGCCAGCGCCGGCCGCAGCGCGCGGAGCGACGTCACCTGGCGCTCCAGCACCCCGTCCCGCTCGCGCCGCGCGCGCTGCATCGCGGCGTCGAGGAGCGCGTCGAGGCTCGCCTGCGCCTGCGCGACGTTGCCCGTCCGCGCGTCCCGGATCGCCGCCAGCGTCCCTGCTGCGAGCTGCATCCGCGCGGCGCTGTGCTCCACCTCCTCGTCGCGCCCCCCTTCGCGCTCGGCGACGTTGTCGGTGGCCCGCGCGCCGAGGAAGGTGCGCGCCTCCAGGCGGCCCGCCCCGCGGACGGCGTCGTCGTACGAGAGCGCCACGTCGAGGAGCTCCACCGTCGCGCCCACGCGCCGCGAGGGGGCGCTCATGCGGACGATCACGTCGCGCGTGCTCCCTTCGGTGACGTCGCCGAGGGTGACGGTGACGCCCTGGTCGGTGCGCGTCGCGTCGAGGCCGACGACGCCCTGCACCTCCACCCCGGGGCCGGGCGTGAGCACCGCCACGGCGTTGCGGGCCACCACGCGCTCCATGCGCAGCACCTCGTCGCGAAACACCTGCGCCACCTGCGCGGACTCGGCGACGTAGTGGAAGTGCCCGCCGGAGCGCTGCGCGATGGCGCCCATCAGGCTCTCGTCGTAGTCGAGCCCGAGGCCGAGCGCGGTGATGGACACGCCGCGCGCCCCCGTGCTGGTCGCGAGCTCCTCGATGCCGCCGCGGTCGTTGGGGACGCCGTCGCCGAGGAGCACCACCCGGTTGATGCCCGCGGGGTCGTGGTGGCCCATCACCTCCAGCACGCCGAGCCGCAGGCCCTCGGCCATCGCCGTGGTGCCCTGCGCGCGAATGGCGAGGAGCCGACGGCGGGCCTCGGCGCGGCTGTCGCTGTCGAGCGTGGTGGAGGGGAGGAGGACGGCGGCGCGGGAGTCGAAGGTGACGACGGCGAGGCGGTCGCCGTCGCGGAGGCTGTCGAGCAGGGCGACGCTGGCGGTGCGCGCGTCCTCGATGGCGCGGCCCTCCATGGATCCCGAGGTGTCGACCACGAGGGAGAGGTTGATGGGCGGGCGGCGCAGCGAGGCGGTCTCGGGGACGCGCACGCGGATGCGGGCCACGACGTCGCTCCGCTCGGCCGCGGGGACGAAGCGGTTGGCGAGGGCGGCGTCGAGCGCGAGGAGGTTGGGCGTCTGGGGGCGCTGCGCCCCGGCACAGGCGGTGGCGGACGCGGCGAGGGACAGGGCGAAGAGGGCGTGGCGAGCGTTCATGGTGGGCGAAGAACGCCCGCGTGACGACGGGCCTTACACCCAATGCCGGTCAGTTAGCGTGGGGCAAGCGTCATCGGGAGTTCCCAGGGTTCGCAGGAGCTCACGCCTGGGCTCCAATCGGATCGCCCGCAAAGCCGGGCTCCCTCGTCGCGGACCCTCCATGGTTCTCCCTGAGCCCGGCTCTGCGGGCGATCCGATTGGAGCCCAGGCGTGAGCTCCTGCGAACCCTGGGAACGCTGGACGCGCGCTAACTGACCGGCATTGGGCTTACACCGGCGGGAGGGTCTTTCGCAGGGCCTCGGTGATGGCGGCCTCGTCGGCGTGCTCCCGCTCGGCGTCGCGCCACCCCTCCCGGATCCGCGCCGCCACGTACAGCGACGGGAACGACAGGAACAGCCCCACCAGCCCGAAGGCGTGTTCGAAGAGGACGAGGGAGGTGATGATCACGAAGCCCGGGAGCGCGACGTGCCGGGCCGTCAGCCGCGGGGTGAGGTAGTAGGACTCGACCTTGTGGAGGAGGAAGGTGCTGACGAAGAAGGTCACCACCCCACCGACGCCCTTGTAGACGAAGGCGAGCGTCCCCATCACGACCCCCGACACGATGCCCCCCACCACGGGGATCAAGCCCATCGCGAAGAGGAAGGCCATGAGCGCGGGGACGCTCGGGAGCCCCATGACGAGGAGCACCGGGAGCGTGATGAGGGTGTTGACCAGGGCGACGATCACCTGGAGCTGGGCGGTGATGGAGATGGCGTCGCAGAGGTAGGAGAAATAGCGGAGCAGGATGCGGGGGACGCTGTCCTCGGGCATCGACTCGCGCCACGCCTCCAGCTTCTCCCCCTCCGCGATGAACACCACCGCGAAGATCAGCCCGAGGAGCACGTACACGGCGCTCTTGCCGAGCGACCCGAGGAAGCCCACCACGCTCCCCGCGTAGTGCTGCCCCTTCTCCAGCAGCGCGTCGGTCTGGAGGGCCTCCATGTGGTCGAAGCCCCGCGCGTGGAGCCACTCGCGGAAGTGGACAAACTGCCCGTTGAGGTCGCTCCGGAGCTGCGGCACCGCGGGCACCACGCGCGTCCACCCGAAGTACACCAGGCCCACGAGCACCCCGAGCGCCGCGAGGATCTGCAGCGCCACCCCGGCCATCAGCGGCACCTTGAAGCGGTCGCGGAGGAAGCGCGCGCCCGTCCCGAGCCCGCGCTCGAACAGCACGAAGAACACCAGCAGGACGCTCAGGTGCCGGAACGCGTAGAGCACCCCGAGGAAGGCTGCGAGGACGACGACCCGTCGGATGTTGCGGTCGGTGAGGAGCGAGCGCATCAGCCGCCTCCGTGGTGGTGGTGGTGGGTGTGGTCATGGGCGCCGTGCTCGGGCGCGCAGCGGGCGTCTTCCCAGTGGATCCAGTAGGGGCCGTCGGGGCCCCACTCGCGCTTCCAGATGGGGACGCGGGCCTTGATCTCATCGATGAGCGCCCGACACGCCGCGAAGGCTTCGCCGCGGTGCGGGGCGCTCGCGGCGCACACCACGGCGAGGTCGCCCACGCGCAGGCTCCCCACGCGGTGCCGCGCCGCGAGGCGGACGCCGGGGAAGCGCCCGCCGAGCTCCGCCGCGATGCGCTCCATCTCCTTGACGGCCATGGTGGCGTAGGCCTCGTATTCGAGCTTCGTCACCGCCCTCCCGTCGTTGGTGTCGCGCACGAGGCCGAGGAAGACGTCCACCGCGCCGGCCCCCGCGTGCGAGACGTCGGCGACCACGGCGGACACGTCGATCGCCCCGTCGCCCACGGTGAAGCTCACGCGCCCTCCCGCGTCCAGGTGCCCGTGCGCCCGCCGGATTTCTCCACCAGCTCGACGCGCTCGATGGTGACGCCGCGCTCCATGCCCTTCACCATGTCGTAGAGCGTGAGGGCGGCGACGCTCACCGCGGTCATGGCCTCCATCTCGACGCCCGTCCGATCGCGGCACTCCGCGGCGGCGGTGAGGGTGGCTCCGTCGTCTGTCCAGGCGATGTCCACGGTGACACGGGTGAGGGCGATGGCGTGACAGAGGGGGATGAGCTCGGGGGTGCGCTTGGCGGCCATGATGCCGGCGATGCGCGCGGAGGCCTCGGCGTCGCCCTTGTGGTGGTCGCGCTCGCGGAGACGACGCGCCGTGTCAGGCGCCATGCGGACGAGGGCGCGGGCGACGGCGCGGCGGGCGGTGACGGGCTTCTCGCCCACGTCGACCATGTGGACCTCGCCCGCGGCGTTGAGGTGGGTGGGGGAGTCGGCCATCGTGAGGGCGGACGCTACCACCGCTTCTCCCGTGCATGGAACACCGCCGCCGTGATAGACGCCGGGGCCCAAACCATGACCCATCGCATCGCAGTGATCCCGGGGGACGGCATCGGCGTCGAGGTGATCCGGGAGGCCACGCGGCTCCTCGAGCTGGTCTCGTCCCGGCGCGGCCTCGACCTCCAGCTCTGGCAGCTCGACCTCGGCGCCGAGCGCTTCCTCCGCGACGGCGTCACGATGCCGCCGGCGGTCTTCGAAGAGATCCGCGACACCTGCTCGGCCATCTTGATGGGGGCCGTCGGCGACCCGCGGGTGCCGTCCAACCAGCACGCGATCGACATCCTCTTCGGGTTTCGCTTCGGGCTCGACCTCTTCGCCAACATCCGCCCCGTCCGCTGCCTCGACGACCGGCTCTCGCCGCTGAAGCACTTCGGCGCGAAGGAGATCGACTTCGTCATCTTCCGCGAGAACACCGAGGGACTCTACGTCAACGTCGGCGGCCAGGTGCGCCGCGGGACGCCCCAGGAGATCGCGATCAACGAGGACGTCAACACCCGCATGGGCGTCGAGCGCATCATCCGGGCGGCCTTCGAACACGCAAAGGGCCACGGGTTGAAGCGCGTCCACATGGCCGACAAGAGCAACGCGATGCGCCACGCGCACGAGCTGTGGCTGCGGGTGTTTCGTGAGGTGGCGAAGGAGTACCCGGGCATCGAGGCCGTGCACGCCTACGTCGACGCGCTCGCGATGTACATGGTGCAAGACCCGTCGCAGATGCAGGTGATCGTGACCTGCAACCTCTTCGGCGACATCCTCACGGACATCGGCGCGGCCCTCCAGGGCGGCCTCGGGCTCGCCGGGAGCGCCAGCGTCCACGCGGCGGGGCGCATCGCGCTCTTCGAGCCGGTGCACGGGAGCGCGCCGCCCCTCGCTGGGAAGGACATGGCGAACCCCTTCGCGAGCTTCCTGACGGCGGGGCTGTTGCTGCGGCACCTGGGCTACGCCGAACTCGACGGGCTCATCGAGGGGGCGGTGCGGGAGAGCCTCGCGGCGCGGGAGTGCACGAAGGACGTCGGCGGGGCGATGGGGACGCGGGCGGCGGCCGAGGCGTGCCTCGCGCGGGTGGCGAAGGCGCTGGGGTGAGCTACAGCCGGAAGTAGCGCTTCACCTTCAGCCACAGCGCCTTCTGCTGCTCGCCGAGGGGCCGCGACGCGCGCTCCTTCACCTCCTCGCTCTCCCGCATGCGCGCCGCGACGATCTCCGTGATGGCCTCGGCGAGCGACGGGTCGGCCGCGACCACCGCGCGGAAAGCCGCCCCATCGACCTCGTAGCAGAGGCACTCGCCCGACGCCCGGCACGTCGCGGTGCGGGGCGCGCCCGTGAGCAGTGACATCTCGCCGAAGTGATCGCCCGCGAAGAAGTCCGGCGTCGCATCATCGCCCACCCGCGCCAGGCGCACCGCCCCATGGGCCACGAGAAACATCGAACTCCCCGCGTCCCCCTCGCGCAGCACCCGCTCACCGTCGGCGTAGCGCCGCGGTCGCATCGCCGACGCCAGCACCTCGCGGCGCTCCTCGGAGAGCGACACGAAGAGCTTCGACGACGCGAGCACCGCGCGCGCCGCCGCCAGCTCCGCCTCCGTCCGCGTCGCTCCGGGCGCCGGGCAGGGGCCGTCCATCTCCGACCGCGACGTGGCGTACCAGAGCCGGGTGAGCACCGCGCCGTGGATGGCCGACTCGCGGTCCATGTCGTCGATCCAGTACTCCGCGCTGTAGATGACGTTCGACCCGCCGAACTCCATCGCGGTGCACGACGGCGGCGGGTCCGCGAGCACGCCGGGCACATCGCTCAAGGTCTCCGTGACGAGCGCGGCCACCGCGCCCGGCGGGTGCCGGTGGTGGAAGCTCACCCGCGTCGACACCCGGTGCGCGCGCGCGGGCTTCGAACAGTTGAGCACCTCGGCCCCGAGGAGCTGCGCGTTCGGCACGTAGGCGAGGTCGCCCGACGGCGTACGAATCGCTGTGGCCCGCCAGGTGAACGCTTCGACGCGCCCCGCGCGGTGGCCCACCTGGATCCAGTCGCCGAGGCGGATCGACTGGTCTACCTGGAAGAGGACGCCCGCGCCGACATTGGCGAGCGCGTTCTGCATCGCGAGGCCGAGGACGGCGGTGACCACCGTGGACGTCGCCGCGATGGAGAGCGGCGGCAGGCCCGCGGACTGGAGCACCACCATCGCGATGAGCGCCATGATGGCCACCTGCGTGAGGTCGCGCATGAGGTCGGGCACCGCGAAGCGCGTCCGGGCCAGCACGATGTCGAAGAGCACCATCCCCGCGACCCCGGCCGCGGCGGTGGTCACCAGCGCGAGGTTGCAGAGGTGGAGCGCCGCGGCGACCGTGTCGAGGCCGACGAGCGCGAAGCCCGTCGCGACGAGGTGGACGAGCGGCGCGACGCCGAGCGCGTAGCTGCTGAAGCGCCCCCGCTTGCGGCGCGAATCGGGGAGCAGGCGCCGCAAGAAGAGCACCCCGATCCAACACAGCACCATGAACCCGAGACCCGTCCACCCGAGCTCCAGGTGCTGGAGACGCCGCCAGAATTCCATGACTGTAGAGGGATTGGTAACGCACCCGGACGGGGCGTGTCGACGGTCAGCCGTCGTGGGCGACGGCCACGAGAAACTCGTAGTCCACTGTGGCGTTCGGCGCGCGGAAGGCCGGCATCCGCACCCCGCAGAGGGCCGCGCCGAGGCACATCGCCGTGGCGCGCGAGACCCCCGGCGCGAAGGAGTATTCGACGGGAGCTCCATTGCTGCCGAAGAGCCCGTGCACCGGGAGGCGCCCGCGGACATCCGTGGGCGGGCGGCACGCGAGCACGCCCCGCTCGGAGGGGAGAAACGAGCGGACGATCATCGCGCTCACGGGTTCGTAGGGCGACTGGGTGCTCGGCACCACGGAGGGCCCCGTCCCCTCGCAGCGGATCCGGGGCCGACCCTCCGTCGGAGACCACTGGGCGGTCAGCGCGCCGGCGTCACCGCCGTGCGCCAGCACGGGCGAACCGAACGATGACGCGGGCACGGTGCGGGCGTCCATCGAGCCGGCGTCGCTGCGTCGATCGGGGGGACGGGCCGGGAAGGCCGGGGGGGGAGGGGTGACGGCGGTGGCAGGCTGTGCCAACTGTGCGGTGCGGTTGCGGTGGCGCCGACGGGCCGTGGGGCGACCCGCTGGCGTCGTGGTGGCGCAGGCGGAGAGCCCGGCGAGGAAGGCGAGGAGCACGAGAGACTTCGAGCGGTTGGGCATTTGTGAGAGACCTCCGATCGCTGTCAACGGCCGAAGCAGGGCAAACCGTGAGATGCGCGGGGGGGACGATAGCTTCAGGGACTCCGACAGGCGGGGGAAGATCGCAAGTTCTGCGCCGCAGCAAGGCTGTTGTTGACACCCGCCGGGGGTCCTGACTAGGGTCCCGCCGCCCGAGGGCTACGCATCCATTGCGTTCTCGCGGGGAATCGTAGGCGATGGCGACGCGCGACGCGCGACGCCGGAAGGCGACAGTGCACCCTCCCATGGCGTTCGAGCTTACCTCCGACCGCAAGGCGATCCTGGACGAGCTGCTTCCGCGGTACCCCACGAAGCAAGCCCTCACGATCCCACTCCTGCACATCTGTCAGGAGCAGAACGGCTACATCAACGAGGACGTGATCGCCTTCGTGGCGAAGACGCTCTCCCTGTCCACGGCAGACGTGCAGGGCGTGGTCACGTTCTACACCCTCTTCATGCAGAAGAAGGTGGGGCGCAACGTGATCTGGGTGTGCCGCACGCTCTCCTGCGAGCTGGCGGGCGCCCGCGAGATCACGCACTGCCTCGAGAAGAAGCTCGGCGTCCACTGCGGTGAGACGACGAAGGACGGGGAGTTCACGCTGCTGAAGGCCGAGTGCCTGGCGGCGTGCGGTCAGGGCCCCATGATCCAGCTCAACGATCGCTTCTACGAGAACCTCACCCCCGACCAGCTCGACGCGATCATCGACGACGCGAAGAAGCGACGGGACGACAAGGTGAAGGCTGCCTTCTCGCCCGTCGGTGTCAACGCCAACCCCGGAGCCAAGTGAAGGGCGCCATGGCAGTCGAGAACCCCCGCATCCTGACGAAGAACTACGGCACGGCCCAGAGCTGGACCATCGACGCCTACGAGAAGGCCGGCGGCTACCAGTCGCTGCGCAAGGCCGTCGCGATGGAGCCCGCGAAGATCGTCGACGAGGTGAAGGCCGCCAACCTCCGCGGACGCGGCGGCGCAGGCTTCCCCGCCGGCATGAAGTGGAGCTTCCTCAAGCCCAACCCCGGCAAGCCCAACTACATCGCGGTCAACGCCGACGAGGGCGAGCCGGGCACCTTCAAAGACCGCACGCTGATGGAGCTCGACCCGCACCGCTGCGTCGAGGGCTTCATCATCTCGGCCCTCGCCCTCGATGTGCACACGGTCTACTGCTACATCCGCGCGGAGCTGGTGACGTCGATCCGGCGCATGGCGCAGGCCGTCCGCGAGGCGCGCGCGAAGGGCTACCTGGGCGACAAGGTCCTCGGGAAGGACTTCAAGCTCGACATCGTGATCCACTCGGGCGCCGGGGCGTACATCTGCGGCGAGGAGACCTCGCTGCTCAACTCGCTGGAGGGCCTCCGCGGCGAGCCCCGCCTGAAGCCTCCGTTCCCCGCGGTGGTGGGCGCCTTCGGGGCCCCCACGATCGTCAACAACCTCGAGACCCTCGCCACCGTCCCCACCATCATCGAGATGGGCGGCGACAACTTCTCGAAGCTCTCGCGCCTCCACGACATCAAGGACGGCGGCGTGCGGCTCTACGGCGTGTCGGGCCACGTCAACAAGCCGGGCGTGTACGAGGCCCCCGTGGGCATCACCCTCCGCGAGCTCATCGAAGACCTCGGCGGCGGCGTGCGCAAGGGCCGCAAGCTCAAGGCCGTCATCCCCGGCGGCAGCTCCACCCCGGTGCTGCGCGAGCAGGACGTGGTGAACGCGCCCGACCCCAAGCACCCGCTCCACCGCTGGCACGGCAAGAGCCACCTCGACGTGCCGATGGGCGTCGACACGATGCGCGCGCTCGGCACGATGCTCGGCACCTGCTGCGCGATCGTGATGGACGAGACCACCTCGATGGTGCGCGCCGCCGAGAACCTCATGCTCTTCTACGCGCACGAGTCCTGCGGGCAGTGCACGCCCTGCCGCGAGGGCTGCGCGTGGATGGCGCGGCTCTGCACGAAGTTCGCGGAGGGGAAGGCGACGCGCGAAGACCTCGACACCCTGCTCGACGTCGCCAACAACATCATGGGCAACACGATCTGCGCGCTCGGAGACGGCGCCGCGATGCCCATGCTCGGCATCCTCAAGCTGTTTCGCCACGAGTTCGAGGCGGCCATCGGCAAGCCCGTACCTTCGTGGGGAGGGGTGAACGCGTGAACCCGTCATCGACCCAGGAGCTCGTCGCCTTCGCGTTCTTCTCCGCGCTCGCCGTGGTGAGCGCGTTCGCGACGGTGGCCTTCAAGAACCCCATCCGCAGCGCGGTGGGCCTCTTCGTCCACATCATGGCGCTCGCGGGGCTCTACATCACCCTCGCGGCCCACTTCCTCGTCGCCGTCCAGCTCATCGTCTACATCGGCGCCGTGGTGGTGCTCTTCGTCTTCGTCATCATGCTGCTCGGCCCCGACGCCGAGACCACCGACGACGACACGGGCATCGTCCCCCGCGCGCTCGGCGCTGGCTCCGTCGCCCTCCTCGGCGCGATGCTGGTGATCAACGTCGTCAGCTTCCACCCCGAGCGCCCGGCGCGCAGCCTCGAGGGCGGCACGCTCAAGCACGTGGGGCAGTACCTCTTCAGCAACGCGGTGATCCCCTTCGAGGTCGCCTCCGTGCTCCTCACCGCCGCGGTGGTCGGCGCCTTCGCGGTCGCCCGCGCGCACCACCACAAGGTGAAGATGACCACCGAGACCAACCGGATGCCGGCGAAGAAGAACGACCCCGACGCCCAGGGAGAGCAGGGATGATCATCCACCTCGGCCACTACCTCGCGGTCTCCGCGGTGATCTTCACCATCGGCGCCGCGGGCTTCCTCTACCGCCGCAACGCGCTCATCGCCCTCATGAGCATCGAACTCATGCTCAACGCGGTGAACCTCATGCTCCTGGCCGCCAACCGCTGGCAGCCCTCCGCGCCCGACGCCACGGGCACGCTGGTCGCGGCGGCGCCCACCGGGCAGGTGTTCTCGTTCTTCGTCATCGCCGTGGCCGCCGCCGAGGCCGCCGTCGGACTCGCCATCGTCCTCTCGTTCTACCGGCTCCGCAAGACCGTTCGCACCGACGCGGCGGACATGCTCCGAGGCTGAAGGCACCATGAACCCCCTCTCCCTCCTGATCCCCATGGCCGACGAGGTCTCCGTCCTCGGCCTGAAGATCAATTTCGGGAACTTCACCCACGCTGCGCCCGACGCGTACTCCCTCCTCGGCTGGATCGTCTGGCTCCCCGTCCTCGGCGCCATCTTCAACGGCATCTGGGGCAGGAAGCTCGGTCGTCAGGCGGTGTACATCGCCGGCATCGGCGCCGTCGCCACGTCCTTCCTCCTGTCGTGCGTCGCCTTCATGACGCTCCTCAAGAGCGGGCACACGCAGCCCGCCGAGGGCGCGACCGAGGCCGCCGGCGCCGCCCACCAGGCCCTCACCTTCATCATGAAGGTGCCGTCCGTCCAGCAGGTGCTCGGCGGACTGAAGGTCGAGTGGGTGCCGTGGGACTGGTTCCTCGCCCCCACCGGGCCCGCCACCGGCGAGATGATCCGGATGCGCTACGTCGTCGACCCCCTCTCGGGCGTGATGCTCCTGGTGGTCACCGGCGTCGGCACGCTCATCCACGTGTACTCCGCCGGGTACATGTCCCACGACGACGGGTACTGGCGCTTCTTCGCGTACCTCAACCTGTTCATCTTCGCGATGCTCAACCTCATCCTCGGCGACAGCCTCGTGCTGCTCTTCCTGGGGTGGGAGGGCGTCGGCCTCGCGTCGTACCTCCTCATCGGGTTCTGGTACACCAACAGCAACTACGCCTTCGCCGGGCGCAAGGCCTTCATCGTCAACCGCATCGGTGACGCCGCCCTCCTCATGGGCATGTCGATCATCGCGTGGAAGGGCGGCACCTACCACTTCGAGACCCTCCGCGAGCACGTCACCAACCGCGACGCCCTCTGGATGGCCCTCTCGGAGCGCACGGGCCTCGGCAGCTTCGTGCTCGACGCCGTCCCCCTGCTCGGCAAGTGGGCGTGGCTCGGCGCGAAGCTCGAGTCGGTCAACCCCTCGTACGGCGGCCTCGCGGCGCTGCTGCTCTTCATCGGCGCCTGCGGCAAGAGCGCGCAGTTTCCGCTCTACGTGTGGCTCCCCGACGCGATGGCGGGCCCCACGCCCGTCTCCGCGCTCATCCACGCCGCCACGATGGTCACCGCGGGCATCTACCTGCTCTGCCGCCTGTCGTTCTTCTACGTGCGCTTCACGTCGGTGCTCAACGTGATCGCCCTGGTCGGCGCCTTCACCGCCCTCTTCGCCGCGACCATCGCGGTGACGCAGGTCGAGCTGAAGAAGGTGCTCGCGTACTCCACCGTGTCGCAGCTCGGCTTCATGTTCATCGGCTGCGGCGTGGGGGCCTTCTCCGCGGGCTTCTTCCACGTGTTCACGCACGCGTTCTTCAAGGCCTGCATGTTCCTCGGCGCCGGCGCCATCATGCACGCGTGCGGCGACCGTCAGGACATCCGCCAGCTCGGCGGCCTGCGGAAGTACCTCCCCACCACCTTCCTCACCTTCGCCATCGCCACCGCGGCGATCATCGGGACGCCCCTCACCTCGGGCTTCTTCTCGAAGGACGAGATCCTCTTCCGTGCCTTCGCCCACAGCTGGAACCCCGGCTTCGGCAAGCTCATCTACGCGATGGGCGTCGCCGCCGCGACCCTCACGTCGTTCTACATGTGCCGCCTCTTCATCCTCACGTTCCTCGACGGCGACGCCCCGAAGTTCCTCGCCGAGCAGGAGGCCCACGCCGAGGGTGACCACGGGCACGACGACCACGCGCACGACGGCCACGGCCACGGTCCCCCCTCGGAGGCCGGGATCGACATGAAGCTCATGACGACCCCGCTCCTCGTGCTCGCGGCCCTCGCGCTGCTCGTCGGGGTGCTGGGTCTCCCGCACGGCTGGACGCACCGCGAGGGCATCCTCCCGGCCTTCCAGGAGCACGCCATCTCCGACAGCTTCCAGCTCCTCCCCGAGGCGCGGGTCACCGAGCTCCACGGCAAGGAGAACGTCGCCATGATCGGCGGCATCTTCGCCTGGCTCGCGGGCATGGGCCTCGCCTGGTGGGTCTACATCGCCGAGAAGGGCGAGCCCGCGAAGAAGGCCGCCGAGGCGCTCCCCGGTCTCTACCAGCTCGTGGTCGACAAGTGGCGCATCGACGAGCTCTACGACCGGGTGTTCGTGCGCCCGATCCGCGGTTTCGCCAACGTCGTCGCCATCTTCGATCGCTTCTTCATCGACCTCATCGTCAACCTCGTGGGCTGGATCGCCATGCTCGCGGGCAACGCCCTCCGCCCCCTGCAGACGGGCGCGGTGCAGGTCTACGGCGCGTTCATCGGCATCGGCGCGCTGGCGGTCTTCGCCCTCGCGATCACGATGCCCGCGGCGGAGGTCTCGCAGCGCGTCGAGGGCAACACCGCGACGCTCGTCGCCGGCGGCGGCCCCGGGTACACCTACCGCTGGGCCACCTACGACCCCGACGCGCAGTCGACGGTCGACACCCTCGACGGACGCTGCCCCGAGCGCCTCGCCGAGGCCGCCCTCAACCCGCCGTCCCCCAACGCCGCGACGCCTGTCCCGGCCGTACCCTTCACGCAGGAGGCGCGCCGCCAGGAGATGCTCCCGGCCGCCCGCTGCGTGGTGCTCGAGGTCCGCAACGCCTTCGGGCGGACGGCCCGCACCCGTACCTTCGTAGCACCTGGCGCGGCCACCGTCGTCGTGCCCGCCAACCCCTGATCGAGGACGCGAACCGTGAACAACGCACGACACATCCTCTCGGTCCTCGTCTGGTTCCCCGCCATCGCGGGGCTCCTGGCGCTGTTCCTCCCGCGCCAGGCCCCCAAGCTGCTGCGCACCTACGGCATCGCCGCGGGCCTCTTCGCCTTCGGCCAGTCGCTCCAGCTCCTCATCGGCGCCACCCACTCGGTCGAGAGCCGCACCTTCCGCTACGTCGAGAACGTCGCCTGGATCCCGTCCCTCGGCATCCGGTACCACCTCGGCGTCGACGGCATCTCGCTCTGGCTCATCATCCTCACCACCTTCCTCACGCCCCTCACGATGTACGTGTCGTTCGGGGCCATCCGGAACCGCCAGAAGGAGTTCATCGCCGCGATGCTCCTCCTGGAGTCGGCGATGATCGGGGCCTTCGTCTCCCTCGACCTCTTCCTGTTCTATGTGTTCTGGGAGCTGATGCTCGTCCCGATGTTCCTCATCATCGGGGTCTTCGGCGGGCAGAACCGCGTCTACGCGGCGGTGAAGTTCTTCCTCTACACCTTCGCCGGCTCGGTCTTCATGCTCATCGCCATCCTGTACATGGTGGCGAAGCACAAGGCCCTCACCGGCGCCTACAGCTTCGACTACGTCGACCTCATGCGCCTCGGCTTCCCCGTGAGCACCGAGCGCCTGCTCTTCGCGGCCTTCGCCCTCGCGTTCGCCATCAAGGTCCCGATGTGGCCCGTCCACACCTGGCTCCCTGACGCGCACACCGAGGCCCCGACGGGCGGGTCGATGATCCTCGCGGCCATCATGCTGAAGCTCGGCTCCTACGGCTTCCTCCGCTTCGGCATGGGCTTCTTCCCCCTCGCCGCCCACTGGATCGGCCCGACCATCGCGCTCTTCGCGTGCCTCGGGATCATCCTCGGCGCCTTCGCCGCGTGGCGTCAGTACGACTTCAAGAAGCTCATCGCGTACTCGTCCGTGAGCCACCTCGGCTTCGTCATGCTCGGCCTCGCGTCGCGCACCGAAGCGGGCGTCTCCGGCTCCATCCTCCAGATGGTCAACCACGGCGTCTCGACGGGCGCGCTCTTCCTCCTCGTCGGCGTCATCTACGACCGGCGCCACACGCGCGACGTGGCCGAGTTCGGCGGCCTCGCGAAGCAGATGCCCTGGTACGCGGCGGTCTTCGTCCTCGTCACCATGAGCTCCATCGGGCTCCCGGGCACCAACGGCTTCATCGGCGAGTTCCTCATCATCACGGGCACCTTCGCCTCGTCGCTGCTCAACTGGTCGCACCACTGCCAGGGCGCCGGCGTCGACCGCGTGTGCGACAACTCGCAGATCGGCCCGCTCTTCGCGCTCCTCGCGGTGAGCGGCGTCGTGCTCGGCGCGGTGTACATGCTCGACGTGGTGCAGAAGGTCTTCTTCGGCCCGAGCACCAACCCCCGCAACAAGCACCTCGACGACCTCAACGAGCGCGAGTGGACGGGCCTCGTCCCGCTCATCGGCGCGATCTTCCTCATCGGCCTCTTCCCGATGTACTTCCGCGACCGGATCGACCCCACCGTGCGCTCGTTCCTCGCGGTGTACACCGCCAAGAAGGACGCGCTGATGAGCCACCGCGGCGACGAGGCCCCCTTCGTCCTCGACGCCACCCTCGTCGCTCCTCCCCCGCCGCCCCCCCCGACCGCGCAGGGACACTGAACCATGAACCTCCTTCTGCTCCTCTCCCCGATCCTGGTCCTCGCGCTCGGCGCGCTCGTGATCATGATGATCGACGCCTTCCAGGAGGAGGAGGGCGGCCTCGCGATGCCGACGGCGCTCCTGCACTTCGTCGCCGCCGCGCTCGCCCTCGCCCTCTGGAAGCGCGGCATCCCCGCGGATCAGACCGACCTCCACGGCTGGCTCGCCGTCGACAAGCCCGCCCTCTTCCTCGAGGCCACCATCGCCCTCGGCGGCGGGCTCGCGTCGCTCCTCGCCGGCGGCTACCTCGCCGAGCACAAGATCGACCGCGGCGAGTACTACTCCCTCGTCACCTTCTCGTCCGCCGGCGCGATGCTGCTCTCCAGCGCCAACGACATGCTCATGCTCTTCCTGGGCCTGGAGACCATGTCGCTCGGCGTGTACGCGATGACGGGCTTCCGCCGCGGCAACGCCCGCTCGGCCGAGGCCGCCCTCAAGTACTTCCTCCTCGGCTCCTTCGCCGCCGCGCTGCTCCTCATGGGCGCCGCGCTGCTCTACGTGGTCACGGGCCACACCGACTTCCCGGGCATCGCGCAGGCCCTCCGCGCGGCCGCCCCCGAGGGCGCGAGCGACGCCGCCCTGGCCCTCGCCGCTTCGAAGACGAAGATCTCCGTCCTCGCGATGCTCCTCGTGCTCGTCGCGATGGCCTTCAAGGTCGGCGCGGTCCCGTTCCACATGTGGACGCCCGACGCCTACGAGGGCGCGCCCTCCTCCACCACCTCGTACATGAGCGTCGTGGTGAAGGCCGCCGCCTTCGGCGCGCTCGTCCGCGTGCTGCTGACTGTGTTCGGCGACCCGGGCAGCTCGGGCTCCGCCGCCGGCTGGCCCGCCATGCTCGCGTACATCGCCGTCGCCACGATGACGGTGGGCAACCTCGTCGCCCTCACGCAGACGAGCGTGAAGCGCATGCTCGCGTACAGCTCCATCGCCCACGCGGGCTACATCCTCCTCGGCGTGCTCTCGACGCCGCGCGAGGGCGTCGGGAGCGTCGCGTACGCGTCGGTGCTCTTCTACCTCGCGGCCTACACCGTCTCGAACATCGGCGCCTTCGGGGCCCTCATCCTCGCCGGCCGCCGCGGCGCCGAGGCCGTCTCCTTCGACGACCTCGCGGGCTACGCGCGCCGCCACCCCGCCGCGGGCTTCGCGCTCACGTTCTTCCTCCTCTCCCTCACGGGCATCCCCCCGACGGGCGGGTTCTTCGCGAAGTTCTACGTCGTCCGCGCCACGCTCGACGCGGGCTACACCAGCCTCGCGATCCTCGCCGTCGTCAACAGCGCGATCTCCGCCTACTACTACCTCGGCGTCATCGTGCGGATGTACATGCGCGACCCCGCGCCGGGCGCGCCGCTCGCGTCGCCGATGCGCTCGGGCTACGTCGTGTCCGCGCTCCTCGTCGCCGCGGGCTTCGTCCTCTGGATGGGCATGATGCCCGAGCGATGGCTCAACCTCGCCCTCGAGGCCGTCACGCCCGCCGCAGCCACCGTCGAGAGCACCGGCACCCCCGGCGCGACGCCTTCGCCCGAAGCCGCCCCGACCCCCCCCAAGCAGCAGTAGCCCTCAGCGGTCCGCCGCCGCCTGCGGATCCGCACAGCAGCGAAAGCCGATCTGGTAGAAGATGAAGCCCTCGTTGTGGGCCGTCGTCGCCGGTCGGCAGCGCGCGCGGATCGGGCCCCACCAACCGCCCTTCAGCGCCGAGTTGTACGGTACGCCGTCCTCGTTCACCACCCACTCGTCGACGTTGCCGGTCATGTCGTGGACGCCCGTCGACGACACGCAGCGCGCCATCGTCCCTGATGGAACCGCGCCGTAGAGCCGCGCGCTCTCGTCCACCGTGGTGCGCGGATCACGCAGCCTCGCATGATCCGGCGCGGCGGGTTGGTAGTCGATTCGGCAGGCGCGCCGGTCGCGGCGGACGCCGTAGGGGTAGGGTTGGAAGGTCTCGCCCTCGCACGCGAAGGTCCACTCGCTCTCGGTGCACAGGCGCTTGCTCTGCGCCGTGCAGAGCCGCCGCGCCTCGTACCAGCTCACCGCCACGATCGGCAGGACGCCCGCCCGGTTGGGGTACTCGTAGCGGTCGACGCACACCGACACGGGCCGACGCCGCCCCGTGCACTTCGGCGGCTCAAACTCCGCGCACTGCATCTGCGTGGGCTCGTCGAGCCAGCGGAGGCAGCGCTGGTCGACGTTCATGCACATCGCCCCCTCCACCAGCACCATGTCGGCGGGGCAGGTGTGCGCGACCGCGTCCGGCGTGGCGTCCGTGGCGACGTCGGCGCTCGCATCCGCCGTCGCATCAAACGACGCGTCGGCGCGCGGCCCGGCGTCACGCGGCGCGCGGAGTGGTGACGGGGTGCGGGCCTGGCCCCGTGCCGCGCGGTGCTCCCACAGCAGTAGCGCGGCGATGGCAGCGAGCGAGGCAGCGGAGAGCGTGCGGTGGACGTGGCTCATGAGCGGCGGGCGGGTAGAAGATCCAACAGGTCGAGATGAGATGCCACTGGGGATCGATGGAGGGGTGACGACCGCGCGGTTCGGTGGCATGGTCCCCGCGCTCGCTGCGCCGGTCGACTGGAGCACTCGAGCGCGAAAGGATGCGAGTGCTCGAACATGAAGATCGCCAACGGTTGTGTGGTCGCGATGGACTACACCCTCAAGACCGACGACGGCAGCCTGATCGACACGTCCGAAGGTGACGAGCCGATGTGGTACCTGCACGGCTCGGGGCAGATCGTCCCTGGGCTCGAGGCTGCGCTCACCGGCAAGGCCGCGGGCGACAAGCTCCAGGCGGTGGTGAAGCCCGAGGACGGCTACGGCCCGCGCCACGATGACCGCGTGCTCACCGTGCCCCGGAGCAAGCTGCCCGAGTCGCCCGAGCCCGAGGTGGGGATGCAGCTCGAAGCCCAGGGCCGCCGCGGCGAGCAGGTGGTGCTCTGGGTGACGGACGTGAACGGCGACGAGGTCACCCTCGACGGCAACCACCCCCTCGCCGGACAGACGCTCCACTTCGAGATCGAAGTGAAGGAGGTGCGCGAGGCCACCGCCAACGAGAAGCACCACGGCCACGCGCACGGCCCCGACGGTCACCACCACCACTGATCCCACCCGCCCCCCTCCGCCACCTCTCCCAGCGGAACAAATCCCCCGGCGCGCGCCTCTGCCCCACGTCCGTCCCCTCGTGACCGGAGCCACCGCCATGAAGAACGTCCTCCTCCTCGCCCCTCTGCTGACCCTCGCGGCGTGCGCGACGACCACCGCCGTCCGCCCCACCACGCCCGTCGCCACCGCGCGCCCCGCCGTGCGCGGTGAAGAGTTTCGCGTCGTGGGCGAAGGGCCCCACAGCACGGGCGACGCCTACGACGCCGCGCTGCTCTTCGAACGGGCCACCGAGCACCTCCGCGCGGGCCGCTGCGATGAGGCGCTGGCGGACTACGACCGGCTGCTGCGGGAGTTCCCCGACAACTTCCGCACGCACCCGACACAGTTCAACCGCGCGCTCTGCCTGCAGCGCGCGCAGCGCCTCCCCGACGCCGCCGATGCGATGCGCGCCGCCGCGGCCTCACCGAGCGACCCCACCCTGGTGCGCGACGCTTGGTTCCGCGTGGCCGTCCTCGGCGAGCAGGCGCAGCAGCCGGGGTGGGTCGTCGAGGCCACCGACGCGCTCCTCCGGCACCCGCGCATCGACATGTCCGACCGCGTCGAGGCCCTCGCGCGCCGCGCCGCCGCGCTCCTCGCCCGCAACGAACGTGAGGCCGCCGAACGCGCCGCGCTGCAAGCGATCGAGATCGCGCCCACCCCCGAGCTCGTCGCGTCGCTCGGCGACGACACGTACGCCGCGCAGGCCCGCGTGCTGCTCGCGGAAGTGACCCGCGTCCGCGCCGCGGAGGTCATCTATCGCGTGGAGGAGACCAACGCCGAGGAGGCCATCACGCGCCGCGTGCAGCTCGTCACCCACGCGCACGCGCTGTTCAACGACGCCATCCGCGTGGGCAACCCCCACTGGGCCGCGGCCGCGGGCTTCCGCATCGGCGAGATGTACCGCGACCTCTACCACGCCATCGTGGACGCCCCGGTCCCCGCGGACTGGAGCTCCCAGGGGCGTGAAGTCTACCGACGACGCACCAGCGAGCGCCTGCGCCCGCTCCTCCAGGGCGCGATGCGCAGCTGGGAGGCGACCCTCATCATGGCGCGGCGCAACAGCATCTCGAACAACGAGTGGGTCCGCCGCGCCGACGAGGCCCTCGCCGACCTCCGCGCGCTCATCCTCGGCGAACCCGCGGCCCCGCGCACGCCGCCCCGCCCCGCGGCCCCCCCGGGCAACGCCTCCCCGAGCACCGTCCGCCCCGCCGCCTGAAGCCCGGCGCAACGCTTCCCCACCGAAGCGCTTGACATGGGTAGCGAAGGGCGATAAACGCCGGAGCCCTCGCGACAGGGTCGGTGTGTGGGTTGCAACCTCACCCCGCCCTGAGCTATAAGTCCGCGCCCCGAATTCCAACCCCGGGGGCCAACGCTGGCGTAGCTCAACGGTAGAGCGCCTGTTTTGTAAACAGGTGGTTGTGGGTTCAAATCCCGTCGCCAGCTCCGTCGCGAAAAGAAGGCAGCGAGACACGAAAGAGACAGCGGTTACGGAAGGTTGCCCGAGCGGCCAAAGGGAGCAGACTGTAAATCTGCCGGTTCACGCCTACGATGGTTCGAATCCATCACCTTCCACTGGTTGAATCAAATAGCTTCGAGGTATCTAGCAAACGCAACGCGGGAATAGCTCAGTTGGTAGAGCGTCAGCCTTCCAAGCTGAACGTCGCGGGTTCGAATCCCGTTTCCCGCTCTCCCCCAACAAATTCGCCCACCTAGCTCAGTTGGCAGAGCACGTCCTTGGTAAGGACGAGGTCGTCGGTTCAATCCCGATGGTGGGCTCCAAACGCATCGCACTCGCCGGACCCGTTGGAGGCGTCCGCCAGTGCTTCTGGAGGAAGTGAGTCGGTCATGGCCAAGGAGAAGTTCAGCCGCACCAAGCCCCACGTCAACGTGGGCACCATCGGTCACATCGACCACGGCAAGACGACGCTGACCGCCGCGATCTCCGCGGTGCTGTCGCGGCGCTCGAACGGGAAGATCAAGCCGATCTCGTACAAGGACATCGCGAAGGGCGGCATCGACCGCGACGCGACCAAGACCGTGACCATCGCGGCCGCCCACATCGAGTACGAGACGGCCAAGCGCCACTACGCGCACGTCGACTGCCCGGGCCACGCTGACTACATCAAGAACATGATCACCGGCGCGGCCCAGATGGACGGCGCCATCCTCGTGGTCAGCTCCCTCGACTCCGTCATGCCCCAGACCCGCGAGCACGTCCTCCTCGCCCGTCAGGTCGGCGTCCCCACCCTCGTCGTCTTCCTCAACAAGTGCGACGC
>JBILLV010000067.1:0-33378 GCA_044375895.1 Polyangiales bacterium
CTGCGCGAGACCGAGAGCGACGTCGTACGGCTGTACGTGCTCGGCCAGGAGCGCCACCACGCGAGCGGGTCGGTTGTGGAGGAGTGGGAGCGGAGCGAGGAGCCATGGGAGGGGGCGAAGGGGTAGGGCCTCGATGGCGCTCGGGCTGGGGTTTGTCGCTGGCGCTCCTGCACCCCAGGCTACGGTAGGCGACGCCCTCCGGGCTTGCAGAGGCATTGACCACGCGACACACGTTCAGCGACATCCAGCCGAGGAATCTGGCTGCACGCGCATCATGGTCGCGTCAGTGCGGTTCGGAAGCCCGGAGGGCGCTGCCTTCCATAGCGCGGGGTGCCGCCGCTCTTGCGGCCAACCCCGACGCCGACTCCGACTCCGACCTCGTCCTCACCCACTCGCGCTCGTCCCCGCACCGCTCGCGACGTCGTCCTCACGCGCTCGCCCCCATCCCCGCACCGCCCGCGACGACGCCCTCACCCGACGTCCGCCACGACGTCGCTCCCTCCGACGACGCCCTCACGCGACGTCCGCCACGACGTCACGCGCAACTCCCGCCGACGTCACGCCGCTCGGACGCGACCGTTCACGCGCACCACCGCGACGTCACGCCCTCCGGCGTCGACGTCACGCGCTCACCACCGCGACGTCACTCCCTTCGGCCGCAACACTTCACGCCCACCACCACGACGTCACGCACGCCACCGACGACGTCACCCCTGCACCCCCACGACGTCACGCCCTCGGACACGCGCCACTGTCCACATCCCGGATTCGCGCGCCGCTTCACACTCCCGCGTTGAGCGCTACGGCGGAGCTCCCCTACGGTGAGCGCATGAAGATCCCGAAGGCTCCGAAGCTCCCCTCGGCATCCACCCTCCAGAGCGCCAACCTCGTGAAGGCGTCGCCGAGCAACCGCCCGCAGCCGCTCCCCACCGACCGCGCCGTCACGCTCGACGACCTCCGCCGCCGCGCGCAGATCGTCTCCGCCGACACCCGCGAGCTCGCCTTCATGGCCCTCGACGACGCGCAGCGCATGGAGCACGGCCGCTCCGTCGACAGCGGCGTGGTCATCACGGCCGCCACCGACTTCGCGGCGGGCGCGTACACCACCTTCGATCGCCTCTCCGACGCCGACCGCGCGAAGGTGGTGGGCGCGTGCCCCGAGTTCGTCGACCTCCTCGTACACGAGACGGTCGCGCTCCAGGCGCAGAAGTTCCTCTTCGACGCGCAGGCCGCGCGGGGCGAGGTGAACCGCGCCAGCCGCCGCGCCGCCGCCCGCAAGTCCCTCCGCGAGGGCATCACCCTCCGCGACCAGGTGTACGGCGCGCTCCGCAACGTCACTCCGCTCCACCACCGCGACGCCCTCGACGCCGCCGTCGGCACCGCCGCCACGGCCGCGGAGCTCGACGTCGGGATGCGCCGCGTGGCCACGCTCCTCCGCGCGCGGCTCGACGCGGCGACGTCGGGTCAGCGCGCCGCCCTCGCGCGCGTGGGGCTCACCGCGGCCCAGGCCGACGCGCTCGACGCGGGCGCCGCCCACGCGCTCGCCGCCGAGCAGGAGGCGACGGGTGCGCCCGCGCACGCCCGCGTCACGCAGCGCGAGCTCGACCTCGGCGACGGCGCGGTGGTGCACCTGGTGGGCGTCATCTACCGGGCGTTTCGCGAGGCCACGGCGGCGCTCCCGACGCTGGTGGTTCCGCCGCTCGGCGAGCTCGCGCGCTTCTTCGTGCGCGCCGCGCCGAAGGCCGCGCCCGCCCCGACGCCGACCCCCGCCGACCCGGTCACGCCGCACGGCTGAGCGCCGACGCCCCCGCCGTCGTCGCGCGCGCCTACGCCCTCTGGCAATGGCCGCGTCGTGAGAGAATCTCGCGATGGCCTCGTACACGAAACTGCTGGTCCATCTCGTCTGGAGCACGAAGCTCCGCGAGACGATGATCGACGACGCGTTGAGGGCGCGGCTCCACAGCTACCTCAGCGCGCGCTGCCAGGAGTTCGGGTGCCTCGCGCTCGCGGTGGGGGGCGTCGCCGATCACGTGCACCTCCTCGTGCGGCTGCACCCCGACGTCGCGGTTGCGCGCCTCGCGCGGGAGTTGAAGGCGCCGAGCACGCGCTTCGTGCACCGCGTGTTCAAGCGCGAGGGCTTCGCGTGGCAGGACGGCTACGGAGCCTTCACGCTGCGCGAGACCGAGAGCGACGTCGTACGGCTGTACGTGCTCGGCCAGGAGCGCCACCACGCGAGCGGGTCGGTTGTGGAGGAGTGGGAGCGGAGCGAGGAGCCATGGGAGGGGGCGAAGGGGTAGGACCTCGATGGCGTTCGGGCTGGGGTTTGTCGCTGGCGCTCCTGCACCCCAGTCTACGGTAGGCGGCGCCCTCCGGGCTTCCGGAGGCATTGCCCGCGCGACACACGTTCCGCAGCATCCAGTTGCATGCGCATCCTCGGCGCCTCGGTGCGGTTCGAAAGCCCGGAGGGCGCTGCCTTCCGTAGCGCGGGGTGCCGCCGCTCATGCGGCCAACCCCGACGCCGACGCCGCCCCCCGCCGCTCTTGCGGCCAACCCCGACGCCGACGCCGTGCGCGCCGCCCCTTACGGCCAACCCCGACGCCGACGCCGTGCGCGCCGCCCCTTACGGCCAACCCCGACGCCGTGCGCGCCGCCCCTTACGGCCAACCCCGACGCCGTGCGCGCCGCCCCGATGGCCGCCCCCGCGCCGAAGGCCGCGCCCACCCCGACGCCGACCCCCGCCGACCCGGTCGCTCCGCACGGCTGAACGCCGCGCCCCCCTCACCCCTTCTCCGCGTAGCCCTCCGCCTGGAGCTTGAACATCCGCGCGTACGTCCCGTCGCGCGCCATGAGCTCCGCGTGCGTGCCCGCCTCGGCCACCGCGCCGCCTTCGAACACCACGATGCGATCGGCCATGCGCACGCTGGCGAAGCGGTGGGTGATGAGCAGCGCGGTGCGGCCCGCCTTGAGCTCCTTGAAGCGCTGAAACACCTCGTGCTCGCTCTCCGCGTCGAGGGCCGCCGTCGGCTCGTCCATCACCAGCAGCGCGCTCGGGCGCATGAAGGCCCGCGCCAGCGCGATGCGCTGCCACTGCCCGACGCTGAGATCGTCGCCGCCAAACGCCCGCCCCAGCGGCGTGTCGAGCCCCTTCGGGAGCCGGTCGATCACGTCGCGGGCGCCAGCGTCGGTGACCGCGCGCTCCACCGCGTCGTGGTCGCCGATGCGCGGCAGCCACCCCACCCCCACGTTGTCCCGCGCGCTAAACTGGAACCGCACGAAGTCCTGGAAGATCACCCCCACGCGCTGCCGCACCTCCCCCGCGGGCATCGTGGCGGTGTCGACGCCGTCGAGTAGGATGCGCCCCGCGGTGGGTCGGTAGAGCCCGACGAGGAGCTTCACCAGCGTGGTCTTGCCCGCCCCGTTGCGCCCCACGAGGGCCAGCGTCTGCCCCGCCTCCAGCGTGAGCGTGACGTCGTGCAGCGCGTCTCGGGCAGCCCCGGGGTAGCGGTACGACACCCCTTCGAAGCGCACCGACGGCGGCGACTGGGTGGCGGGCGTGGCGGGGAGCGCGAGGTCGGGCTCGTCAGACTCCATCGCGAGGAAGTTGAACAGCGTCGACATGTAGAGGTCGTGCTCGTACATGCGCGCGACGGCCGTGAGGGCGCGCTGGGCGAGCGCCTGACCGCGGGTGAACACCGCGAGGTAGAGCGTCATCGCGCCGAGGGTGATGACGCCGTGGGCCGCCCGCGACGCGATGAGCAGGTACACCCCGTAGAGCGTGAGCGACGACAGCGTGGAGAGCGCGAAGAGCCAGAGCGCGCGGCGCCGCGAGAGAGAGGCCTCCTCGGCGTGGAAGCCCAGGTGAATCTCCCGGTAGCGCTCCGTGAGCCAGCGCCCGAGGGAGAAGAGCTTCACCTCCTTCACCGTGGACTCGCCCGTGAGCACGCCCTCCAGGTAGAAGAGCTGACGGTTGCGCTGCGTGCGGGCCGACTGACGTTCGAAGCCCAGGCGACCGAAGTACGCCTCGCCCGCGAACGAGGGGACCGCCGACACCACGAGGGCGACGATGGCCCACGGCCCCAGCGAGAGGAGGAGCGCCGCGTAGCCGACGAAGGTGACGAGGTCGCGCGCGAGGGAGACGGCCCCGGTGAAGGTCGCCCACGGCCGCACGCTGGCCTCGCGGCGGGCCTGCGTCATGCGGTTGTTGAAGTCGGGGTCTTCGAAGTGCGGGTACGACACGTCCCGCGCCTTCTCGAGGATGAGCACGTTGACGCGGAGCCCGAGCTCGGAGCGGAGCAGCGCACCCTGGTGCGACTCCACCTGCGCGAGGAGCTTCTGCACGGTGACGACCGCGAGCTCCGCCGCCACCCACAGGAGCGCGGCCCGCACCGCCACCTCGTCGCCATGCCGCGCGGCCGCGTGGACGACGGCGTCGATGATGCGCTTCGCGACCCACGCCAGGGCGACGTCGCCGACGGCGCCGAGGGCCTGCGCGCCGACGTACACCCCGAGGCGCCAGCGGGCGATGGAGGCCACCATGGCCACGGTGCGGACGACGTTGCGGAGCGTGTCGAGGCGCGAGCGCGGGGTCTCTTCGGCGTCGCTCATCGCCCCTCGCAGCGCAGCCGCGGGTCGTCGGGGAGCGCCCGTCGCAGCGTCTGGAGCCACCCCGCGGCGTCGCGGCGGACGTGCGGGAGCGGGTGACGGGCGGCGAGCCAGCAGAGGGAGCTTCCGGCGCGCGGGCTGCCGTGGATGGCCGCGCGGAGCCCTTCGAAGCGGGCGCACTCGGCGTCGCCCGCCTCGGCGCAGCGGGCGGCGAGCTCGGCGCGGACGTCCCCGGGGGTGTTGTCATCGAGCGCGCGGGTGAGGGCGCGGAGCAGCGCGCGGAGCTGTGCGGGCTGCTGTCGGGTGGCGGGTTCGAGCACGGCGGCGAGGGACTCCAGGTCGCCCTTGCGGATGTCATCGGCCACGAGCTCGAGGGCCTCGTCGACGTCGCCTTGCGAAGCGAGGATGGTGGCCTCCACCCGGTCGCGCTGCGCGTGAAACACCCACGCCTCGCGCCGTGACGGGAGCCGCGCGAGCAGCGCCCCAACGGGGACACCCTCCACCCCGCAGCGAACCACCCGCAGCGCGTCGAGGTAGCCGTAGAACCCGTCGGCCTGGCGGGCGCCGAGCGAGCGGAGGCGGGCGATCTCGGCGCTGAGCGCGGCCCCGCGGTCTTCGCACGCGGTGGGGGTGAGGTGCGTGCTGCCACAGGGGGCGATGCGCGTGAGGGGTGGGGCTTGTTCGAAGGGCGTTCCGACGCGGACGAAGGTGGTGAACGACGCCTCCGCGACGACGGGACGCCACGCGGGATGCGCCGCGAGGAGCGCGCACTCGGGGCCCATGCGGTCGGCCACGGCGACGGGGAAGCCGTAGCGGGCGACGGCGAGGTCGAGCGCGCGGGGGACGCGCCAGAGGTCGCGGGCGCGGCCGTAGTCCGCGTCGCCGAAGTGCATCGGGGTGCGCGAGTCGATGAGCGTTCGGACGTTGCCGTGGAGCCAGTAGCCCAGCGGCGCCCCTGACAGAAACGACGTGAGCACCGGCGTCCCCCGCGGCGCCGTGCGGGCGAGGAAGCGGGCGCTCGCGTGGGGCATGGATGCGGCGCGGGGTCCGATGGCGCCGAGGGGGCCTTCTTCGGTGTGGGTTCGCTGCGCGCTCGCGGCCAGCACACCGAGGGCGAGGGCGACGCCGACCCACGGAGCGAGGCGGGGGGTGAGCTTCGGGGCGAGGAGCTCACCCAGTTCGTGCAGGCCGCGCGCGGCGAAGGGAGCGGCGAGGATGGCAGCCGGGCCGACGCCTCGCACCGCGGTGGCGACGAGCGCGGCGCCCGCCAGCGCGAGGACGGATTCGCGCACGAACACCCGCCGCGCGGCGAGCATCCCGCCGAGCCCGGCGGCGAGGAGGGCGGCGTAGAAGATCCCGTAGGTGGTCTCCCGCGGGTCGAAGAAGGCCGCCGGCGGCGCCTGCATGTCGCCGATGTGACGGACAGCGTCTCCACCCGCATGCAGCCGCCACTGCGTGACGATGCCGAACCCATGCGCACTCGTCGCCAGCCCGAGGACGAGGGCCGCGCTGATGACCGCGAGGTGCGTGAGCGTGCGCCGCGCGTCGGGGGTCGTCCGATCGCGCAGGGCGTGGATGGCGAGCGGGAGCATGAGGGCGCCCCAGGTCACGGGCGCGATGAGAAAGCTCGGGTGCACCTGCGCCCAGACGACCTCGAGCGCCACCGCGGCCGCGCCCCAACGCCACGCGAAGGCGTCGGCGGCGGCGATCGCCCGCGCGTGACGGAGGGCGAGGAGTGCGAAGGCCGGGAGGATGACCATCACGGCGCTCTCGGGACGGAGGCGCAGGCGCGAGAGGACGAGGGAGAGCGCGAGGGCCGATGCGAGGCTCAGCGCGCCGAGGCCGGGCGCTTCGTCGCTGTCACGGAAGGGCGCGCGGCAGAGGGCGACGACGAGCACCGCCGACGCCGCGCCGCAGAGGGCCGTGAGGGCGGTGAGCAAACCGAAGGCGCCGGGCGAAGTGTGGAGGAGCGAGGCGACCACTTCCCACAGCCACTCGGAGGCGACGCAGGTGGCGCCGGCCCAGTCGATGGCCATGGGTTCGGGCACGACGCGACCGTGGTGCTGGAGCACCGCACGACCGAGCGCGAGGTGCCAGTAGACATCAGTCTCGGAGAAGGGGTGGACGGTGAGGGCGGCGACGACGGCGCCGAGGGCGGCGGCCCAGAGGGAGTGAGTGCGTTGCGTCGCCGACATCTGAAGGGCGACGATGCTATCCCGCGCAGACGGTGGAGTGCACGGGTTCGCTACCGGCGCGGCGTGCGGAACACCTGCGCCGCCGGCACCACCGCCCGACGGACGCGCGCGCGGAGGGGCGCGGGGCGCACCTGGGGCTGGACGAACGCGGGCTGCGCGCTGGGCGCGGCGTCAGGGCTTGCAGCCGCGGGCGTCTCGGCGGCGATGGCGGCGACGGTGGGCGTTCCCGTCGCGCGGCTCGCGTGGTTGCGAACGACCACCGCGGCGAGGCCGGCGACCACGACGGCGGCGAAGACCACCGGGCCGAGGCTCGTGCGCGCGGGCTTCTTCGCCACGACGCGCGGGGTCTGGGTGCGCATCGGGATGGGAGGCTGCGTCGAGCGAACGGGCTGGGGCGCCGCCTTCGGGACGAGCGCCTCGGCGAGCGCGTCGGCGAACTCCTTCGCGTTGCTGTGACGCTCCTCGGGCTCCTTGGAGAGGGCCTTCACGAAGACGTCGTCGACGCCGACAGGGATGCCGTGGGCGAGGGTCGAGGGGTTCTTCGGCGTGTCGTTGACGACGGCGTAGGAGACGGTGACGGCGTCGTCGCCCGGGAAGGGGCGCACGCCGGCGAGGGCCTCGAAGGTGACGGCCGCGAAGGAGAAGAGGTCGCCGCGGTGGCTGTACTCCCCCTTGGCGATGGCCTCGGGCGCCGCGTAGGCAGGGGTGCCGAGAAACTGCCCGTCGCGCGTCAACGCCACGTCGGGGACGCGCGCGATGCCGAAGTCCGTGAGCTTCACGCGGCCGTCGGGCGCCAGGAGGATGTTGTCGGGCTTCACGTCGCGGTGGACGATGCGGGCCGCGTGGAGCGCGTCGAGGGCCGCGGCGACCCCACGGGTCACGCGGAGCAGCGCGGCGGCGTCCATGCGCCCGCGATCGAGCGTCGCGCGCAGGGTGGAGCCCGGGATGTACTCGTAGACGAGGTACGGGCCGAGCGTCGGATCAACCCCCGCGTCGTGGACCGAGACCACGTTGGGGTGGTTGAAGCGCGCCGCGGCCCGAGCCTCGTTGCGGAAGCGGGCGATGTAGGCTTCGCGCGCGCTGCCGGCCTGGTCGAGGCGGAGCACCTTGATCGCGACCTCCCGGCCGAGCTCGGGGTCGGTGGCGAGGTACACGCGCCCCATGGCCCCCTCGCCCAACAGCCGAACGAGCTGGTAGCGGCCCAGCGCGCGGATGACGCGGCGCGGAGACTCGGTCGGTGCGTCGTTGGTCTTGGTGGTGGTCATCGCGACGTCCTGCGAGGGCAATGGGGAAGGAGAGAGTGATTCTTGGGGCGGGGACAAGAACGACTCTATCCGACACCATCGCACACGTCGAAAATCCCGCCGCTCGGCGGAGCTCCGAGGGTGGCGTCGAGAAGTTGACGGCGCAGGAGGTCCGCCGCGCGGTGGCGCGTCGGGGGCGTTAGGGATGTGCGGGGGAGAGGAGCGGGGAGGCGGAGGGAGAGGGGCGGGAGCGGAGGGCGATCAGCCCTGCGACTCCTCGCCTTCCTTGCGGCTGCGGGGCTCGGCGGAGCGAACCACCTGCTCGACGGCGGTCGTCGACTCAGGGGCAGCGGGCTCCTTGCGGGCCTTGCCGACCTTGGGGTCGCGCGTCACGAGCTCGATGATGGCCATCTCGGCGTTGTCGCCGCGACGGTTGCGCGTCTTGAGGATGCGCGTGTAGCCACCGGGCCGACCGATGAAGCGCGGCGCGATCTCGCGGAAGAGGTGCTCGACCACGTCGATGCGCTCGGGCGTCCCTTCGACCAGGCGCTCGCCCCACTGGGGGAGCGAGGTGGCGATGGAGCGCTTGAGCGCGAGGCGCTGTGCCGCCACGGCGGGGGCGACATCCTTCTTGGCCGCGTCTTCGCCGAGGCGGGCGGCGCGGGTGATGAGGCGTTCGGCGATTCGCCGCACCTCCTTCGCCTTCGGCACCGTGGTCTCGATGCGCTCGTTGGCGAAGAGGTTTGCGACGAGGTTCTTGAACATCGCGGCCCGGCTCGACCCGTCGCGATCGAACTTCCTGCCGGCGTTGAGGTGACGCATGGTACTTCCCTATCTCGCTCTTCGAAAACTTCGTGTCATCCCTGGCCGAGCTCGGCGCGGCGTCGCTCGAGCATCTGCGGCCAGTTCTCGATGTGCATGCCCAGCGTGAGCCCGAGCTCGGTCAGCTTGTCCTTGATCTCCTTCAGGGACTTGCGACCGAAGTTCTTCGTCTTCAGCAGGTCGGCCTCGGTCTTCTGCACCAGTTCGCCGATGTAGGAGATGTTGGCGTTCTGGAGGCAGTTGGCGCTGCGGACGGAGAGCTCGAACTCCTCCACCGACTTGAAGAGGTTCTCATTCGGCGCCGGCGCCTCGGTGGAGCGCGGCGTGGAGACGGCCTCGTCCTGCTCCTGGAAGTTGATGAAGATCTGAAGCTGCTCCTTCAGGATCTTCGCGGCGTAGGCCACGGCGTCGCGGGGCTTCACCGCGCCGTTGGTCCACACCTCCAGGGTGAGCTTGTCGTAGTCGGTCATCTGGCCGACGCGCGCGTTGGTGACCGTGTAGTTCACCTTGCGCACCGGCGAGAACAAGCTGTCGATGGGGATCCAGCCGATGGCCAGCGACGGGTCCTTGTTGCGGTCGGCCGGGACGTAGCCGCGCCCCATCCCCACGCTGAGCTCCATCGAGAGCTTGCCCCCGCGGGACACGGTCGCGATGTGCTGCTTGGGGTTGAGCACGCGGATGCCAGCGGCGGCGTCCGTGCGGATGTCCTCCGCAAGCACGGCCCCGGGGCCTTCCTTCTCGACGCGGAGCGTGTAGCGCTTCGCCTCGCTGGCCTGGAAGACGACTTCCTTGAGGTTCAGGATGATGTCCGTGACATCTTCCTTCACGTCGTCGATCGTCGTGAACTCGTGCAGCGCCCCCTCGAGGCGCACGGTCGTGATCGCCGCGCCCTGGAGCGACGACAGGAGCACGCGGCGCAGCGAGTTACCGATGGTGATGCCGAAGCCTCGCTCCAGCGGCTCGCAGACGAACTTGCCGTAGAAGTCCGTGTGGGCGTCGCGGTCCTCCTCGATGAGGGCCTTGGGGCGGATCAGGTCACGCCAGTTGCGGGCCTGCGTGGACGTGGACTGCGTCGTCATGGGAGTCTTCTGCCCTTTCATGGCGGCGCCGCGGCGCGAACAGAGCCCTCTGGCCCGTCGCAGCCGCGGCATCGCGGGTGTTCACATCAGCGGCTGTAGAACTCGACGATCAGCTGCTCCTTGATCGTCACCGCGTTGTTCTCCTCGCGGACGGGGAGAGTCTTCACGGTGCCGGTGAAGCTGGCCTTGTCGAGCTCCAGCCAGGAGCTCTGCCCGCGCCGCTCGGCGCCCTCGACGGACTCCTTGATGCGCGGGATCTCCCGCGACTTCTCGCGGATCGACACCTTGTCGCCCACCTTCACGACGTAGCTCGGGATGTTGACCCGGCGGCCGTTCACGAGGACGTGGCAGTGCAGGACGAGCTGCCGCCCTTCGGCGCGCGTCGCCGCGAACCCGAGGCGGTAGATCACGCTGTCGAGGCGGCGCTCGAGGAGCGACAGGAGGTTCTCGCCCGTCACGCCCTTCGTGCGATCGGCCTCGGCGAAGTACTTGCGGAACTGGCGCTCGAGGACGCCATAGACGCGCCGCACCTTCTGCTTCTCGCGCAGGCGCAGCCCGTACTCGCTGAACTTCACCCGCGTCGTCGGGCCGTGCTGCCCGGGGGGGTGGTTGCGGCGCTCGAACGAGCACTTGTCGGTGTAGCAGCGGTCGCCCTTGAGGAAGAGCTTCCCCTGCTCGCGACGGCAGAGCTTGCAAACCGGACCGATGTACCGTGCCATGGAATCTTCTTCTCCGATATCTCGACTAAACCGTCACACGCGCCGACGCTTCGGAGGCCGACACCCGTTGTGCGGGATCGGCGTCACGTCGCGGATCAGGGTGATGCGGAACCCGGCGGTCGTCAGGGCGCGCAGCGCGCTCTCACGGCCCGAGCCGGGGCCCTTGATGAACACCGCGATCTCCCGCATCCCGTGCTCCGCGGCCTTGCGCGCCGCGTCTTCCGCCGCGACCTGGGCCGCGAAGGGGGTGCTCTTGCGCGAGCCCTTGAAGCCGCGCGAGCCCGACGACGACCAGGCCACGGTGTTGCCGTAGAGGTCGGCGATCGTGACGATCGTGTTGTTGAACGTCGCCTGGATGTGGCACACGCCCTTCGGCACGTTCTTCCGGGTCTTCTTCTTCATCTTCCCGCCGGCCTTCGCCGCGGGGGTCGTCGTCTGGGCCTTCGCCATCGCTGCCTCGGTTGTCTTTGCTGCCTACGCGTCAGTGGTCACTTCTTGGCCGGCGCGGGGCGCGCGACGGCGAGGCCCTTGCGCGGGCCCTTGCGGGTGCGCGCATTGGTGTGCGTGCGCTGGCCGCGCGCGGGGAGCCCCTTGCGGTGGCGGAGCCCGCGATAGCACCCGAGGTCCATCAGGCGCTTGATGTTGAGCTGCACCTCGCGGCGCAGGTCACCCTCGACCTTGAAGTCGCCCCCGTCGATCACCTCACGGATGCGACGGATGTCGCCCTCGTTGAGGTCCTGGGCCTTCTTGTCGAGGGGGATGTTCGCCTTCTCGCAGATCTCAATGGCGCGGGTCGGACCGACGCCATAGAGGTAGCGGAGGGCGATGTGGATGTGCTTGCGACCCGGAAGGTCAACACCGGCGATACGTGCCATGGTTCGTTATCCCTGACGCTGCTTGTGGCGGGCGTTCTCGCAGATGATGCGCACGACGTTCTTGCGGCGGACCACCTTGCACTTGTCGCAGATCTTCTTTACCGAGGGACGGACCTTCATCTTCTCACTCACCGTAAGCGCCGCAGCACGGCGCAGAGCCTGTCACTTGTGCCGGTACGTGATCCGGCCCTTCGAAGGGTCGTAGGGGGAGACCTCGACGGTCACCCGATCGCCCGGGAGGATCCGGATGTAGTACTGCCGCATCCTGCCGGAGATGGTCGCGAGCACGTCGAGACCGTTGTCACACTTCACCCGAAACATCGCGTTCGGGAGCGCTTCAAGCACCTTGCCCTCGAACTCGAGCTTGTCGCTCTTGGGCTCCCTGGGACCGCTCTCGAAACGTCTCCTCGCCATGAAACCTCAGTTCGCTCCGATCGCCCGAAACAGCGCCGCACTCACTTCATCGAGAGCGCCCACGCCGTCCACCCGCCGCAGGAGCCCACGGTTCGAGTACCACGCCACGAGCGGCGCGGTCATCGCCGAGTACTCCGTCAGCCTCGGACGAACGACATCTTCGCGGTCATCTGCGCGCTGAAGAAGTCGCTCGCCGTTCTCGCCACGATCCGGCGAGGGGGGCGGATCATACTTGAGATGAAAAATACGTCCAGAGGTCTCTCCGACCCGGCGGCCGGTAATTCGCTCGACGATGAGTTCGTCGGGCACCTCCAGCAGCACCACGTGGTCGATCCGGCGCCCCATCTTCTGGAGCATCCGGTCGAGCGCCTCGGCCTGGCCGACGGTGCGCGGGAAGCCATCGAGCACGAAGCCCACCTGCGCATCAGCCAGCGCCAGGCGCTCCTGCACGAGGCCGATCACCACCTCATCGGGCACCAGGAGACCCTTGGCCATGTACTCGTCGGCCTTGCGACCGAGCTCGGTACCAGCCTTGCGGGCCGCGCGGAGCATGTCGCCCGTCGAGACCTGCGGCACGCCGAGCTTCGCGCAGAGCCGCTGCGCCTGCGTGCCCTTGCCCGCGCCGGGGGGACCGATGAAGATCAGGTTCTTCACGCGGCCCTCCGCCCCTGGATGCGCGGACCGTTGGGGCCGGCGAAGCCCTCGTAGTGACGCGAGATCAGGTAGGACTCGATCTGGTTGGCCGTGTCGAGCGCCACGCCCACCACGATCATGATGGACGTCCCGCCGAACTGGAACGGGATCTTGAGGTACTGCCGCATGAAGTCCGGCAGCACGCACACGATCGCGACGTACAGCGCCCCCGCGAAGGTGATGCGCAGCAGCACCTTCTCGATGTAGTCCGCCGTGGGCTTGCCCGGGCGGATGTTGGGGATGAAGGCCCCCTGCTTCTTCAGGTTGTCGGCCACATCCACGGGCGGAAAGGTGACCGCCGTGTAGAAGTAGCAGAAGAACACCGTCAGCAGGACGAAGATGGTCGTGTAGATCCAGTCGCCGCGCCCGAGGTGGTCGCGCAGCGTGTCCATCCCCGGCACGTGGAGCCCCGCGAGCGTCGCGGGCAGGGCGAGCATCGTGGAGGCGAAGATCGGCGGGATCACGCCCGACGAGTTGACGCGTAGGGGGAGGTGCGTGCGCTGCCCGCCGTACATCTTGCGGCCGATGATGCGGCGCGAGTACTCGATGGGGATGCGGCGCTGACCGCGTTCGAAGAACACGATCGCCATCACCGACGCGATCACGAGCACCGTCGCGATGAGGAGCGACGTGGGCTGGATCTGCCCGGTGCCAGCGAACTGCCAGGTCTGCGCGAGGTTGGACGGGAAGTCCGCCACGATCCCCGCGAAGATGATCATCGAGATGCCGTTGCCGATGCCGCGCTCGGTGATCTGCTCGCCGAGCCACATGATGAAGGCCGTCCCCGTCGCGAGGGTGAGCATCGCCATGACGCGGAAGCCCCACCCGGGATCGCGCACGACGCTCACGAGGTCGGCGGTCTGCCGGTTCTCGAGGTAGAGCGCGATGGAGAAGCCCTGCACGAGCGCGAGGCCGATGGTGGCGTAGCGGGTGTACTGGTTGATCTTCCGCTGCCCCATCTCCCCCTCCTTGCGGAGCTCCTCGAGCGGCTTGAACACCGACGTGAGGAGTTGCAGGATGATGGAGGCGGAGACGTACGGCATGACGCCGAGGGCGAAGATCGACACCTGCTCGAGCGCGCCGCCTGAGAAGAGGTTGAGGAGGTTGAGCAGCGACCCTGTGTTGTCCTGCCCGATGAACTCCTGCATGGCCTTGCGGTCGGCCCCGGGGACGGTCACGAAGACCCCCACCCGGTAGACCGCGAGCATGCCCAGGGTAAAGAGCATCCGGCGACGGAGCTCAGGGATCCTGGCGATGTTGGCGAGCGCGCTGGTAGCCATCCGGATGGTTCCTTGGGAAGTCGGGCGCCGCCCTCTAACACAGGTGGGCGCCGGGCAGGGAGGGGGTGCGTGACGATTCACACACCTTTTCTGTCCCTCTCATACCCGTGGGGCGGCGACTTCGTTCCCTAAGCCTCGGGGCCTCCGAGAAGTTCGACCGTGCCGCCGACGGCCTCGACCTTCGCCCGAGCGCCCGCGGAGATCGCGTGCACCTTGAGCGAGAGCTTGACCGTGAGGTCGCCGTCGCCGAGCACCTTGATCCGCGTGGCGCCCTTGTCGACGAGCCCGGACTTCACCAGGGCGTCGAAGTCCACCACCGTGCCGGCGGTGAAGCGCTTCTCGAGGGCCGACACGTTCACCGTCACGGTGTCCGTGGGGAACGGCACGCGGAAGCCGCGCTTCGGCAGGCGGCGCTGGATCGGCGTCTGGCCGCCCTGGAACGCCATCTTCGAGAAATTCCCGGCGTGACGGGCCTTCTGGCCCTTCTGTCCCTTGCCTGCGGTCTTGCCGAGGCCCGAGCCGACGCCGCGACCCTTGCGGGTCTTGTTTCGTACCGCGCCCACGGGGGGGTGCAGGTTGCTGAGCACGTTAGCCATCGATCTCCTCCACGGAGACGAGGTGAATGACCTTCTTGACCATGCCGCGGAAGGACGGCGTGTTCGCCACCACAACCGAGGTCTGAGGACCGCGGAGCCCGAGGCCCGCGATCGTCTTTTCGAACTGGTGCGGTTCGCCGATCGTCGACTTCTTCTGCACCACGCGGAGCTTCGCCTTCGCCATGACCCGACTGCCTCCTCAGACCGCCGCCGGCGCCTGCGCGACGACGTCAGTCATGTCTTCGGGGCGACGGTTGCGCTTGGCCGCCGTCGCCTGGATGTCGCGCAGCTGCTTGAGCGCCGACACCACGGCCTTCACGGAGTTGTGCGGGTTGCGGCTGCCGAGGCTCTTGGTGAGGATGTCGCGGATGCCCGCGCTCTCCACCACGGCTCGGACGGCGCCGCCCGCGATCACGCCCGTGCCCGGCGAGGCCGGACGGAGCATGACCTTGCCCGCGCCGTAGTGCCCGAGCACCTCGTGCGGGATCGTGCCGCCGACCAGCGGCACCGTGAACATGTTCTTCCGCGCCTGGTCGTTGCCCTTGCGGATCGCCTCGGGCACCTCGTTGGCCTTGCCCAGGCCGACGCCCACGCGGCCGTGGCCGTCGCCGACGACCACGAGCGCCGAGAAGGAGAACCGACGTCCGCCCTTGACCACCTTGGCCACGCGGTTGATGTGGACGACCCGCTCCTTCTCTTCGGACTCGTGGGTCGCGTTGATGTCCATCGTCATCGATCGATCTCCCTCAGAAGCTCAGGCCGGCCTTGCGGGCCGAGTCAGCGAGCACGCCGACGCGGTTCAGGGCCTGGTAGACGTAGCCGTTGCGGTCGAACACCACCTTGGTGATGCCCTTGGCGGCGCACGCCTTCGCGATCGCCTCGCCCACCTTCCGCGCCTGGTCGAGCTTGCGCTCCTCCTGGATCGAGTCGCGGATCTCCTTCGTGAGCGTCCCGGCGAACGCGAGCGTCTCGCCCGTGTCGTCGTTGACCACCTGGGCGTAGATGTGCTTCGACGAGCGGTACACGGTGAGCCGCGGGCGCTCCGCCGTGCCGTGGATCCTCGCGCGGATCCGATACTTGCGCCGCAGGCGCGTGTCGGTCTTGTTGCTCATCGTCCCGCTCTCACTTCTTGCCGCCCTTGCCCGCCTTGCCCGCCTTCTGGTTGATCTTCACCAGTTCGGGCTGCGCGGTCTTCGCCTTCTCGTTCATCACCACGAGGCGCACACCCTTGCCCTTGTAGGGCTCCGGCGGCCGGTACGACTGCAGCTGCGCCACCACCTGGCCGAGCACGTCCTTGTCGGCGGTCTCGAGCCAGAGCACCGTCTGCTTGCTGTCGGGGGTCACCGTCGGCTTCACGGCCGCCGGCACCTCGTAGATCACCTTGTGGGACAGACCGAGGGTGAGCGTCAGGCGCTGGCCCTTGAGCTCCTCGACCTTGTACCCGGTGCCCTCGAGCTTGACCGCCTGCACGTAGCCCTTGTCCGCGCCGTTGACGGCGTTGGCGAGGTGCGAGCGCACGGTGCCGGTCAGACGCGAGGCGGCCTCTGCCGTCACGTCAGCCTTGGCGGTGACGTTGGCCTTGCCGTCCTTGACGGAGACCTGCACGTCGGCCGGGAGGGCGCGGCGAACCGTGCCCTTCGGACCCTTGACCTCGAAGTAGTCGGCCGCCGCGGTGACGGTGACGCCCTTCGGCACATCCACTGGACGCTTTCCGATGCGTGACATGGTTCTCTCCTCACCACACTTCGCAGAGAAGTTCGCCGCCGACGCCGTTCTTGCGCGCCTCACGGTCGCTCATGAGCCCGCGGGAGGTGCTGAGCACCGAGATCCCGAGGCCCTGGCGGACCTTGTGGATGTCCTTGCAGGCCACGTACACCCGGCGGCCCGGGCGCGAGACCCTGCGCAGGCCCTCGATCGCGGGGTTGCGATCGCGACCGTACTTGAGCACGAGCGTGATGTGCTCGCGCCCGTCGTCACCCGGGTCCGTCTGGACCGAGGCGACGTAACCTTCGCTCACCAGGATTTCCGCCACCGCGCGCTTGAGGCGCGAGCCAGGGAGCGTCACACGATCGTGACGCGCCATGACGGCGTTACGAATCCGGGTCAGCATGTCGGAGATGGGATCCGTCAGCATGTTCGACCTCTCACCAGCTCGCCTTGATCACGCCAGGAATCTCGCCGCGCAGCGCATAGAGGCGCAGGCAGATCCGGCAGAGTTCGAACTTGCGGTAGTAGCCCCGCGCCCGGCCGCAGACCTTGCAGCGGTTCCGGTGACGCACCGAAAACTTCGGGGTGGATTGGAGCTTCGCGAATGCGCCTGCACGTGCCACGTTGATCTCTCCACTGTCTCAGGTACGGAACGGCATCCCGAGGTGTTGGAGGAGCGCGCGGCCTTCCTCGTCCTTCCTCGCGGTCGTCGTGATCGAGATGTTGAGCCCCTTCACCTTCTCGACGAGATCGTAGTTGATCTCCGGGAAGATGATCTGCTCCTTGATGCCCAGGGTGTAGTTCCCGCGGCCGTCGAAGGCCTTCGGGTTGACGCCCTTGAAGTCCCTCACACGCGGCAGCGCGAAGGTGATGAGTCGGTCGAGGAACTCCCACATCCGCTCCTGCCGGAGGGTGACCATCACGCCGATGGCCAGGCCCGAACGCAGCTTGAAGGTCGCGATCGACTTGCGGGCGCGCGTGATGACGGGCTTCTGGCCCGTGATCGCCTGCACCTGCTCGACGCCCACCTCGATGATCTTGCCGTTCGACACCGCTTCGCCGAGGCCCATGTTCACGGTGATCTTGGTCACGCGCGGCACTTCCATCGGGTTGGCGTAGTTGAACTGCTTCATCAGCGCCGGCACCACCTCCGCGCGATACTTGTCTCGCAGGCGGGGCGGGATCTTCTCCTGCGAGCCGCTCGTCACCACGGGGGCCTTCGGGGCCGCCGCGGGCTTCTTGCCCTTGCCGGTCGCGCCGGCCTTGGCCTGGGGCTTCGCCGCGGGAGGAGCCTTCGCTCCGCCCTTATCGCCGGCGCCCTTCTTCGCGTCGGCGCCCTTGTTCTTCTTATCGTCCGCCATGGTCTTTCCTCTGCGTTCGCGTTTCGTCAGCGATCATTTCCCGCCGACGGTCTCGCGAGCTCACACCGACTCGTGCCGGATCTCCTTGCCGCTCTTCGCCAGGCGGGTCTTGGACCCGTCTGACTCGACCCGGGTCTTCACCCGGGTGCCCTTCCCCGTCTCGGGGTCGACCGGCATCACCTTCGAGGCGTGGATCGGGCGCTCACGCTCGAAGATCCCGCCCTCGCGGTTGCGCATCGTGGGCTTCGTGTGGCGCTTCTGGACGTTGATGCCCTCCACCACCACGCGATCGAACTCAGGGAAGACCTCGAGGACCTTGCCCTTCTTGCCCTTGTCCTTGCCCGAGAGGACGACCACGTTGTCGCCCTTGTGAATTCTGGCGAGGCTCATGTCAGATGACCTCCGGCGCGAGCGAGATGATCTTCATGAAGTTCTTGCCGCGCAGCTCGCGGGCGACCGGGCCGAAGATACGCGTCCCGATGGGGGCGTTCTCCTTGTCGATCAGCACCGCCGAGTTGGCGTCGAACTTCACATAGGACCCGTCAGCCCGCGCCTGCTCGCGCGTCGTGCGGACGACCACGGCGCGCGCGGTCTGGCCCTTCTTCACCTTCATGTTGGGGAGCGCTTCCTTCACGCTCACCACGATCACGTCGCCGAGCGACGCGTAACGGCGACGCGAGCCGCCGAGCACCTTCACACACTGGACGAGGCGGGCGCCGGAGTTGTCGGCCACATCGAGAATCGTGCGCATCTGGATCATGGCGTTCTCCTCAGGTGCTCTCGGGCCGCTCGACCAGACGGATCACCGTCCAGCGCTTCTCGCGGGACAGGGGCCGGTGCTCGCGGATCTCCACCACGTCGCCCGCAGCGTACTGCGAGTTCTCGTCGTGGGCCTTGTAGCGCTCGCGGCGGCGGACGTACTTGCCGTACACCGGGTGCTTGATCGAGCGGACCACCTCGACGACGACGGTCTTCGTCATCTTCGCGCTGGTGACGCGCCCGACGAGGGTGCGCTTCTGTCCGTGCTCTGTGTCGCCCGCTGCGGGGGCGCTCGCCTTCGTGTCGGTCATGGCTCTGTCTCTCCCCCTCACGCCTTCGCGGTCGCGCGGGCCGAGCGCTCGTTCTTCACGGTGGTGGCGCGCGCGAGGTCGCGGCGCAGCTTCCCGATCTTGGACGTGTCGGCGAGCTGGTTCGTGTAGTTGTTGAAGCGGGCGTCGAGCAGCTCCTTCGTGGTCGTCTTGATGAACGCCCCGAGCTCCTCGTCGCTCTTGCCCCGCAGGTCAGACATGTTGATGGTCTTCGCCATGGTGGTTACTCCGTCACACGATCCCGCGCGTCAGCATCTTGCACGACAGCGGGAGCTTGTGCCCCGCCAGCCGGAACGCCTCGCGTGCCATGTCCTCCGGCACCCCGCCGAGCTCGTAGAGCACGCGGCCGGGCTGGACGACGGCGACCCACTCCTCGACGTTGCCCTTGCCGTGACCCATGCGGGTCTCCAGGGGCTTCTTCGTGATGGGCTTGTCCGGGAAGACCCGGATCCAGAGCTTGCCGGCGCGCTTCACGTGGCGGGTGATCGCCATACGAGCGGCCTCGATCTGCCGGGCCGTGACCTTGCCGGGCTCGATCACCTGGAGGGCGAAGTCACCGAAGGACACGTCGCACCCGCGGTGCGCCATGCCCTTGAGGTTGCCCTTCTGCTGCTTGCGGTGTGCGACCTTCTTGGGGGAGAGCATCGTCTTCCTCTACATCCGCTCAACGGGCCGCGGGGCGGCGCTTCTTCTGCTGAAGAACCTCGCCCTTGAACAGCCACACCTTCACACCGATCGAACCGTAGGTCGTGTGCGCCTCGCCCGTGCCGAACTCGATGTCGGCGCGGAGCGTGTGCAGCGGCACGCGGCCCTCGCGGTAGCTCTCCACGCGCGCCATCTCCGACCCGCCGAGGCGGCCGGCGCAGCGGATGCGGATGCCCTTGGCGCCCAGCTTCATCGCCTGCGTCACGGCCTTCTTCATCGCGCGGCGGAAGGACACGCGGCGCTCGAGCTGCGTCGCGACGGCGTCAGCCACCAGCTTCGCGTTGGTCTCGGGCTTGCGCACCTCCTGCACGTCGATGACGATGTCATCCGCGGAGGCGTTGGTGTACTTCATGAGGCCCGGGAAGGCGGGCGTGCCGCTCTTCTGGCCGGGCTGGCGGGCCTCAGCGGCCTTGCCCTTCTTGAGCTCCTCGACCCCTTTGCCACCCTTCCCGATCACGATGCCGGGGCGGGCGGTGAACACGATCACCTTCACCTTGGAGGCGGCGCGCTCGATCTCGACGCCCGAGATGGACGCGTTGGCGAGGTGCTCGCGCACGAGGCGCTTCAGGGTGATGTCTTCGTGGAGCCAGGCCGCGTAGTTGCGCTCCTCGAACCACTTGGAGTTCCAGGTCTTGATGACCCCGAGCCGGAACCCGTACGGATGAACTTTCTGTCCCATCGTCTCGTCGTCCTTCGCTCAGCCCGCGGCCGTCTCGGTGGTGACAGGCTTCTCGCCCGCGCTCTTCTTCGCGTCGTAGGCCGCCTTGCGCTCGGCCTTCTTGGCCACGCGCTGGGGCTCGGTGTCGCTCAGCGTCACCGCGATGTGGCTCACGCCCTTCTCGACGCGGGTCGCGCGGCCCATGGCCCGGGGGCGCCAGCGGCGCATGTTGCCCGTGGGGCCCTTGTCCACCGAGGCGACGCTCACGTAGAGCGTGTCGATGTTGACGCTGGGGTCCGCGTGCTTCGCGTTGGCGAGCGCCGACTCGATCACCTTGCGGACGATCGGCGCCGCCGAGCGGCGCGTGAACATCAGCGTGTCGATGGCCTCGGCCACCTTGCGGCCGCGGACGAGGTTGACGATCGTGCGCGCCTTCCGGGGCGCGATCCGCGCGAAACGCGCAATCGCAAAGGCTTCCATGGGCTTTGTCTGCTTCCGCTTCACTCGCCAGTGCGTCCACCCTGCGAAGGGGTGCGGCCACCGACATAGGCTGTGTCTCCCGAGAAGTTCCTTGGGAGGGCGCGGCTTCTAGCACCCGCTTTGAAAGATGGTCAACAGCAATGTGTTATTTTTCTGTAACTCCCTTCCTACAAGCGGAATGCGCGCAGTGTGGTCGCGGCGTCGTCGGGCGTTGAGTGATCTTCGGCGCTGGTGTAGACCTTGTTTTGTCTCACCCACCCGACGCCGGGGTGGCGGAATGGCACACGCAGCGGATTCAAAATCCGCCGTCCGAAAGGGCTTACGGGTTCAAGTCCCGTCCCCGGCACCAGCGCCCACACGATGCATCGCAGGGTCGACGATCCCGACGTACTCCCGCCGCGGGTGGCCCGGCACAGCGTCGCGGTCGACCTGCACGACGAGGCGCACGACCTCGACGCGGCCTTCGCGGGCATCGCGCTCCCGGAGGGCGTGCGTGGCGCGATGCGGAAGCGCCGCATCGAGGTGCTGGCGGGCCGCTGGTGCGCGCGGGAGGCCCTGCGCGCGTTGGGTTCGCCCCACGCGGATGCGCCCATTCTCTCCGACGCTTCGCGGGCGCCGGTGTGGCCCGCGGGGCTCGTCGGGTCGATCACCCACACGCAGGGCTTCGCGGCCGCGGCCGTGGCGGAGAGCACCGCGGCTCGCTCGCTCGGGATCGACACCGAGCAACGCTTCACCGTCGATCGCGCGCGTCGCCTCGATGCGCACCTCGCGCACCCGGGCGAGGTCGCGGCGCTGGTGCGCGGCGCGGCCTTCGACGAGGACGTGGCCGCCACGCTCGTCTTCTCCGCGAAGGAGAGCGTCTTCAAGTGCCTGCACCCCTTCGTGCGAAGGCATTTTGGCTTCCACGCGGCGCGGGTCGTGGGGGTCGAGGGCGGGCGCTTCGTCGTGCGGCTCACCGAGGGGCTCACCGCGGAGTTCGTCGAGGGCTACGAGCTCCGCGGGGGCTACGCGGTGACGCCCGAGCACGTGCACACGGCGCTCGTGCTGCCATGGCGTGGCGCGGGCGACGGGTGGTAGGCTCTCCGGCCGTGCACCTACGGAACGGGTTCGTCGCGCTGGCCTTCGCGTGCGGTTGTTCGGGATCGACCGACACCACGCCCCCTTCGGAGACGGTGCGCAACGGCGCCACGCAGTCTGCCCCCACGGGCTACCAATGCGTCGTCAGCGCGCGCGCTGCGGTGGCGCCGCGCTACACCGGCGCGACGCTCACGGAGGCCTCGGGTTGGTTTGTCGGCGGCCCCTCGGGTGTGCGCGCCTACGCCTGGCTCGGCAGCGGCGCGGAGCTCCGGTGGAATGACGGCCGCCGCTCGCTCCCCGCCAACGCGGCCATCTCCCTGCGTGAGGGTCGCTTCGCCTGGACGGGCGAGCGCTACCTCGTCGTCACGAGCGAGCGCTTCGATGAGGCCGCACCCTTCGCCGATCCGCTCGAGCTCTCGGCCACGCCCGACTGGCGCAACCACCGCGTGTACACCACCGACGCGATGCACGGCGACCTTCGCCCGGTGCGTAGCAGCGTCCCCGCCAACGCCTGCGACGTGCGGGTGACCGAGACCGTCAGCGGCGCGCTGGTGACGTGGTTTCGTCGCGGTCCGAGCGGCTGCGAGGAGGGGGAGCCGTGGGTGCTCGCCTTCGACGCGCGCGGCGATGTCATCGGCTCGCCGCACTCGCTCAGCGTCGCTGGCGGCGGGGTGCGGGTGCAGTCGCTCGCGGCGCGCTGGGATTTCGGGCGCGCCGTCGTCACTGGCCGCGGCGATCGCACGCACACCTGGGTGCTCGACGCGAACGGCGCGATGATCGCGGCGGAGGCGACGGGCGACATCGCGTGTCCGCGCTCGGGCTGCGCGCGCGTCCGCGTCGAGGCGGAGGTCTCCACCACCAACACCGACGACGAGGGCGGGGCCACGGCGCTCCGCTTCGATCCGCTCGGCGTCGATCGCTTCGGCGCCCACCGCGGCTTCACCGTGCGCCTGCGCCGCGCCACCGTGCGCGGGTTCGCGGTGTCGGGCGACCTCGTGCTCGTGCTCCACAGCCCGCAGGGTGGCGGCTGCGACCTGTCGATCCTCGACCTCGAAGAGCGCGTCGTCGTCGCCGAGCACCACGAGAACTCCACCCGCGCATGCGAGGAGCGCCACGTCCGCGCGCTCCCGCGGGGCTTCGCGCTGGCGGGCTTCGAGCTCCCCATGGGGGCCTTCTCCGTGGCCTTCGACTGCTCCCGCCCGCCGCGATGATTCGTACGCTCTACCGCGACCACATCCGTCCGCGCGCCTTCGCCCTCGACGCCGAGCACGCCCACGAGCTCGCCGCCCGCGCCCTCACCGCTGCGCACCGCTCGGCGTGGATGCGTTCGCTCGTGCGCGACGCGCTCGCTCCGCGGCGCGACCCTGCGCTGGTGACCCGCTTGTTCGGGCGGGAGTTTGCCTCGCCCGTCGGGGTCGCGGCCGGCTTCGACAAGGGGGCGGTGATGTACAACGCCCTCGGCGCGATGGGCTTCGGCTTCGTCGAGGTGGGGACGGTGACCGCCCTCGCCCAGCCCGGCAACGATCGCCCGCGCCTCTTTCGCCTCCCCGACGACCGCGCCGTCGTCAACCGCATGGGCTTCAACAACCCCGGCGCCGAAGCCGCCGCGGCGTCCATCCGTGCGGAGCCGCCGGTCGATGTCGTGCTCGGGGTCAACCTCGGCAAGTCGAAGGTCACCGCGCTCGACGACGCCGCGAAGGACTACGCCGCGAGCGCGAAGCTGCTGGCGCCGCTGGCCGATTACGTCGTGATCAATGTGTCGTCGCCCAACACGCCGGGGCTCCGATCGCTCCAGTCGGTGGACTCGCTGCGGGACATCGTGCGGGCGGTGCGGGGCGTGGCGGGGGAGGTTCCGCTGCTGGTGAAGATCGCGCCCGACCTCGCGGACGAAGACGTCGACGACGTCGCCGACCTCGCGCTCGCGGAGGGCCTCGCGGGCGTCGTCGCGACCAACACCACGGTGTCGCGCGCGGGGCTCGCGTCGGCGCCCGACGTGGTCGAGGCTGCGGGGGCCGGCGGGCTCTCCGGGGCGCCCGTGCGCGGGCGCTCGACGGCGGTGATCGGGCGCGTGTGGAAGCGCACGAACGGACGCGTGCCGGTGGTGGGCGTCGGCGGTGTGTTCACGGCCGACGATGCGTGGGAGAAGGTGCGGGCGGGGGCGTCGCTCGTGCAGGTGTACACGGGCTTCATCTACGAGGGGCCGACGCTCGCGCGGGATCTGTGCGAGGGGCTCTCGAAGCGCGTGCGGGAGGGCGGGTTCGGGTGCCTCAGCGACGCGGTGGGGAGCGCCTGGCGCTGAGGGGACGCGTCAGGCGAGGCCGACGTAGAGGTGCTGGACGTCGTCGTCGCTGTCGAGGGCTTCGAGGAAGGCCTCCACCTCGGCGCGCTTGGTCTCGTCGTCGAGGGTGACAGGGTTCTTCGCGCGCCACACCAGCCGCGCGGAGGAGACCGTCCACTTGCGCTCGGCGAGGGCCTTGGCGACGATGTCGAGGTCGCTCGGCTCGGTGTAGAAGAGGGTGGCGCCGTCGTCACCCGCCTCCAGGTCTTGCGCGCCCGCTTCGATGGCGGCCTCTTCAGCGTCGACACCCGGCGTCGGCGGCGTCGCCTCGACCGCGCCGAGGCGCGCGAAGTCCCACGAGATCGCTCCCGAGTTGGCGATCTGACCCTTGCGGAAGATCACCTTGATGTTGGCCGCCGTGCGGTTGCGGTTCTCCGTGAGGCACTCGACGATCACGGGCACCTGGTGGGGCGTGAAGCCCTCGTAGGTCACCGTGTCGTAGACCACCACCTCGTCGAGGAGGCCGGCGCCCTTCTTGATGGCCCGCTCCATCGTGTCCTTGGTCATCGAGGCCTTGCGCGCGGCGTCGACGGCCATCCGGAGCCGCGGGTTCATCGCCGGGTCGGCCCCGTCGCGCGCGGCGATCATGAGCTCTCGGGTGAGGCGCGTCATGATGCGCCCCTTCGCGTTGGCCGCCTGCTCGCGGCCCTTCTGCTTCCATTGTGCGCCCATAGGTGCCGTGGCGAATACCACCGCCCGCGGCGCCGCGGGAAGGGGGTAGCGCAGGGTTGCGCCCGATCGTGGGTCCGTGCGATGCGGGTCGCGCCATGAAAGTTGCCCAATACCGCGCCTACGGCGGCCCCGAGCACGTCGAGATCGCCGACCGCCCCGACCCCATCCCCGCGGAGGGGCAGCTCCTGGTGGCCGTGCGCGCCAGCAGCGTCAACCCCGTCGACTGGAAGATCGCGTCGGGCGAGTTCCCCTTCAACCTCATGAGCCCGGGCCTGCCGTACGTGCCGGGCCACGACGTGGCGGGGGTGGTGCTGAAGGCCGCCGGGAGCTTCCGCGAGGGGGACAGGGTGTTCTCGCGCATCCCTGGCACCAAAGGGGGAACGTCGGCCGAGAAGGTGGCCTTCGCCCATGACGCAGCGGCGAAGATCCCCGAGGGGATGAGCGACCACGACGCGGCGGCGATCCCCCTCGCGGCCCTCACGGCGCTGCAGGGGCTCCGCGATGACGCGCGGCTGCCGATGACCGGCGCGGAAGGGCGGCGCGTGCTGGTGGTGGGCGCGTCGGGCGGCGTCGGGCACTTCGGCGTGCAGATCGCGAAGGCCGCGGGCGCGCACGTCACGGGCGTGTGCTCGGGGCGCAACGCGGAGATGGTTGAAGGGCTCGGCGCAGACGCCGTGATCGACTACGGGAAGACCAGCGCCTACAACGAGGGCGGGGACTACGATGTCATCCTCGATTGCGTCGGCCACGACCCTGTCGGGCGCTTCACGCCGTGGCTGAAGCCGGGCGGCGTCTACGCGAGCACGCTCCCCAACCCGGGCGTGATCCTGCGGCAGATCGGGTACGCGCTCATCGGGCAGCGGCGCGTGCGCGGTGTGATGATCCACCCGAGCGGCGACGACCTGCGCTTCCTCGCCGGGCTCTACACCGAGAAGAAGCTGCGGGTGGTGATCGATGAGGTGTTTCCGCTGGAAAAGACGGCGGACGCGCACCGCAAGAGCATCGGCGGGCGCGCGCGGGGCAAGATCGTGGTGGCCGTCAGCGAGGGGTGAGCGCGGTGTACGGGTACCAGCCGATCGTGGGGTTCGTCATCGTGGTGGCGGTGACGGTGTTTCTGTGGCGCCGCGCGTATGGGAAGGAGCGCGCGACGACGCCCGCGCAGCGGCTCGCGACGCTGCGCGCCCAGCTCGTGCGGATGAACATGGGCCGCGTGGAGGTGGCCGAGCGCCTCGTGGCGTACGAGCGCGAGCGGCGGCCGGAGCTGACGGAGACGGGGGCGTACCGGGCGGCGATCGGGCGGATGCGGCGGTGAGGGGTCAGTCGAGGTAGGTGAAGCGGCGGGTGTGGAAGGTGTAGGGCGGGTCGCCGGGCTTCACGGCGGCGATCGTGGCAGCGTCCGCCGTGGTGGTACCGTCGCCGTCGTGCGTCTCCTCCTCCTCGCCGCGCTCAGTGCGCATTGCGCCGCGACGCCCGCGCCCGCCCCGTCGTCCGCGGAGGCCCTCTGCCCGCCGCCCGCGCGCCCCTCACCGCGGCCCCGCGCGTTTGTCGCGCCCGCTTGCGACTGCGCCGCCCTCTGCGCTCCGTGCGGTGGGGCGCGAACAGTGGGCGATGCGGCGCTCGTGGAAGCCCGCGGCCGCTGCCCTACGTGGCACCAGGATTGCGCGTGCCCGTCGTGCGACGTGCGGCCGTAGCCCGAGCGCTTCCGCGCGTACGGTCTGTCGTCAGCGTGTCGACGGCCGCACGGGAGCCTCCAACGGGGCGACGGACATCGGGTAGCGACCACGCCCCCGCGGCACGTCACCGACCCGATCCCGAGGCTCCGGAGAGCCTCTCGGGCACGTCACGGTTGGCTCCAGAGGCTTTGGAGAGCCTCCCGCGGCCCGCGCCCACGCTCACCCCAGCGCCGCGATCTGCTCCACCCGCCGCACGCCGGCGCGCGCCACCGTCACCACGCTCCCATCGGCGCGCGTGAGCTGGAAAAACTGCGGCGACGCCTGCTCCAGCGAGCCCTCCACCGGCGCCCCCTCGTCGAGCGTCACCCGCACCAGCAGCCGCCCGCGCGGCCGCGCCATGCGCACCGCGGAGTCGTGGAGAACCACCGTCAGCAGGTCCCCGTCCGTCCCGCGCTTCTGCACGCGGGTGACCGCGGCGAGGAGCTCGTCGGTGCCGATGCGAAGGTCGGCCGCAGGGTTGTTGCGGCCGCGGCGGGTCATGGCGAGCGCGGCCTCGTTGGCCACCTGCTCCAGCTCGGCGCCGGTGAAGTGCTCCGTGGCGTCGGCGACGGCACCGAGGTCGATGGTCGGCGAGAGGGACTTCGTGCGCGTGTGGATGCGCAGCACGTCTTCTCGCGCGGCGCGGTCGAGCGCGGGAATCGTGAGCCGCACGTCGAAGCGACCGGGGCGGAGCAGCGCCTCGTCGAGCACGTCGGCTCGGTTGGTGGCGGCGACGATCACCACGCGATCCATGGGCTTGAAGCCGTCCATCGCCACGAGGAGCTGGTTGAGCGTCTGCTCGTGCTCGACGTACAGGGCCGCGGCCGTGCTGTTGCCGCGGCGCCGACCGATGGCGTCGAGCTCGTCGATGAAGATGATCGCCGGGGCCTTCGCCGCCGCCGACTCGAAGAGGTCGCGCACGCGCGCGGGGCCGACGCCGACCAGCAGCTCGACGAACTCCGTCGCCGCCACTTCGAAGAACGTCGCCTTCGCCTCACCCGCCAGCGCCCGCGCGAGGAGCGTCTTGCCGGTGCCGGGCGGGCCTTCGAGGAGCACGCCGCGCGGGAGCCGGGCGCCCGTGGTCTTCCAGCGCTCGGGGTCGCGGAGGAAGTCGACGATGTCGCCGAGGCGCTCGCGGGCCTCCGAGGCGCCGCCCACGTCGGCGAAGGTCACCTTCGGGGGCTCGGCGAGGAGGCGCGCCGGGTTCTTGCGCATCGTCATGATGCCCTGCTGCCCGCTCGCCGCGCGCCGCACGAGGAACACCACCGCGCCCACAACTGCGCCGAGGGCGATGAGGAGCACGCCGAGGTTCGACCCGCCGCCCCCGGCCTCTCCCTGGGGCGTCTTCAACAACTGGTAGAAGACGAAGAACACCACCACCAGCAGCACCCAGATCAACACGGTCTTCGCGGACTTCGACATACAAGCTCCTCCCGCGGGACGCCGGCCGGGGCGCGGATACAACCATGGCTCCCGCCCCCTCCGCCAACTCCTGCGACGTTGACGGAGACGGCCGCCTCGGGGTGTGATCTGCTCGGACGTCACACGATGGCTCCCGCCGACCCGCCCCCGCATACGGATGCCCTGCCGCCCGGCAGCATGGTGGGGCGTTACCGCATCGGGCGCGAGATCGGGCGCGGCGGCATGTGCGTCGTGTACGAGGCCCGGCACGTCGACCTCGACAAGGCCGTGGCGCTCAAGGCGCTCAAGCCCGAGTACGCCGCGCAGGCGAAGCTGGTGAAGCGCTTCCTGCGCGAGGGTCGGGCGGCGTCGCGGGTGCGCCACCGTCACGCCGTGGACGTCTCCGACGTCGGCGAGCACGAGGGCACCGTCTACCTCGTGATGGAGCTGCTCGACGGGGAAGACCTGTCGCGGCGCATCAAGCGCGGTGGCCCGATGGCGATCGCGGTCGCGGTCGACACGCTGCTCCCGGTGCTCGACGCCATCGCAGCGGCCCATGACGCGGGGGTGATTCACCGCGACCTCAAGGCCGCCAACCTCTTCCTCGCGCGCACCCGCTCGGGCGAGGAGGAGTCGCGTGTGCTGGACTTCGGCATCTCGAAGCTCGCCGACGACGAAGACGCCGAGGGGCTCACGGGCACCGACGCCGTGTTCGGCACGCCCAACACCATGTCGCCAGAGCTGCTCCAGGGCGCGCGCCATGCGTCGCCAGCGAGCGATCAGTATGCCCTCGGGGTGGTGCTCTACCAGTGCGTCACGGGGCGGCTTCCCTTCCGCGGCGGGAGCGTGTTTGCGACGCTGCAAGCCATCGCGAAGGGTGAGTACGCGCGGGCTCGCGAGGTGGTGGAGGCCGTTCCCGAGGGGCTCGACGTCGCCATCACCCGGGCGATGGCCTACGCGCCGAGCGATCGCCACGCCTCAGTGCGAGCCTTTGGCGCGGCCCTCCTGCCCTACGCGAGCGCCAGGGGGCGGGTGCAGTGGGGTGCGTCGTTCGCCGACGGCGCGGCGGTGGCGCGGCCCGCCGAGTCGACCGCACCGGAACTCTCCTTCGCCGAGACGCCCTCTCTCCCCGCGGGCATCGAGCACGACGCGGCGGGCGCGTCACAACCGCTCCCTCGCTCCCGCGCGCTGCTGGCCGGAGTGCTGGCGCTGACGGCCGTCGCCCTCGTGGCCGCCGTGTTGCTTCGTCGTACGCCTCCCGCGCGGCCCGCGGCGCACTCGCCCGCGACGGTTGCTGCGACGGCCGTGACAACGCCGGTGGTGCCTGCGCCCGCGCCGATCGCGCCGGTGGTGGAGACGCCTGCGCCTGCGCCCGCGCCTCCGCCACAAGCGCCTGTCGCAGCAGCGGCGGTTCGCCCCGTGCGAGCGCGTGCGACCCCGACGGCGCGTGACGCGGGGACGCCGACCCGCGCATCGATTCGTCAGCAGGACGGCCGCATCTTCATCGATTGAGCGCGTGATGACGTCCCCGCCCGCACGCCTCGCTCTGTCGCTCTGTCTCGTGACGTACGGGACCTTCGTGGGCGCGCAGGCCACCCCGTGCACCGCGCAGGACATCGACCGCGGCCTCGACGCGGCGCTCGAGCTCCGCCGCCGCGCGCAGGAAGAGGAGGCCTTCGTCAACCTCCGCGGGCTGTGGGAGCGCTGCCAGAGCCCGCGGGTGCGCGCGCAGATGGCCCTCGCGGAGCAAGGCCTCGGCCGCTGGCGCGACGCGTACCTCCACCTCCGCGAGGCCATGGCGAGCGACGCCGACCCGTGGATCGCCTCGCGTCGCACGGCTCTGGACGACGCTGTCCGCATCGTGCGGGGGCACCTCGCGGCGCTTGATCCGATGAGCTCCGTCGAAGGCGCCGAGCTGCGCGTCGATGGGGCGCTCGTGGGGCGGCTCCCGCTGGCCGAGCCGTGGCTCGTCGCCGAGGGCGAGATCGCGCTGGAGGTTCGGGCGCCGGGTCACGCGCCGCTCCGTCGCAGCGTCACGCTCGCAGGAGGCGCGGTGTTTCGAGAGGCGTTGGTGCTCGCGCGGGAAGAGACCGAAGCGCCACCACCACCGCCGCCACCGCCACCGCCGCCGCCACCGCCGCCGCCGCCCGCGGTTCCGCAGGCGTTTCCGTGGCAGCGTGCGCTGGGCTGGAGCGCGGTTGGGGTGGGGGTGGCGTTGGGCGCGTTGGCCGTGTGGCAGGGCGTCGTGTGGTCGTCGCAGGGGAACGACGCCGCGGGGGCCTCCCCCGACAGCCCTGGTGCCCTCGGTGCGTGGCGGCGCTTTCAGGACGCGGAGAACACCGCCCGCGCCCTCGACCCGTCGCAGGTGTGCGCGCTCGCCCAGCCGGCAGCCACCGCCGACGCGCAGGCCGTACGCGCGCTCTGCGCCGAGAGCGAGGCCCACGGCGCCATGATGATCGGCTTCGGCCTCGGCGGCGTCGTGCTGGCGGCCGTCGGAACGGTGCTGGTGGTGACGGCGCCCTCGTCAGCGCCCGCGGTCCGCACGTCGCTGCGGATGTCTCCATGGATCGACGCGCACACGCGTGGGGCAGCGCTGCAGGTGACGTTTTGATGCGCGCGCGCTGGCTCGCTGTCGCCCTGGGAGCCGCGGGCTGTGTGCTCGGCCTCCAGAACCCACCCGCCGCGCCAGACGTGACGGTCGCTGGTGACGTGCAGGACGTGTTCGTGGCGGACGATACCCCGGACGTGGCCGAAGAGCGGGACACGCCCGACGTCATCGACGTCCTCGACGCGCCCGACGTTCTCGACGCGCCCGACGTCCTCGACGCGCCTGACGTCCTCGACGCGCCCGACGCTGCCTGTCCGACGGGCACCTCGCTCTGCGCCGGGCGCTGCGTCGACCTGCGCGCCGACCCCATGCACTGCGGCCGTTGCGGCGCCGCGTGCGACCGCACCAACGGGACCGCCACCTGTGTCAGCGGGACGTGTGCGATCCGGTGTGCGTCGGGCTTCGCCAACTGCAACGGCCTGGTCGACGACGGCTGCGAGGCGTCGCTCACGGGCGTCGAGCACTGCGGCGGCTGCGGCAACCGCTGCGCGAGCTTCCAGGGGACGGCGGCGTGCGTGTCGGGCGCGTGCGCGCTGGGCGCCTGCGCTGCGAGCTTCGCCGACTGCGACCGGAGCGCCACCAACGGCTGCGAGGTCGACCTCCGCGCCGACGCTGACCACTGCGGCGCCTGCGGCAACCGCTGCCCCGCGGGCCAGGGGTGCGTCGCCGGGGTGTGCGCGTGCCCCGCGGGCGAGGAGTCGTGCGGCGGGCTGTGCCGCGACCTGCAACGTTCCAGTGGCAATTGCGGCCGCTGCGACCAGACCTGCGCGGCGGCCACGGTGTGCTCTGGGGGAGCCTGCGTCGCGGCGTGCGCGGGCGGCGACACGCTCTGCGCGATGGGGTGCCGCGACACCGCGCGCGATCCGCAGCACTGCGGCGGGTGCGGGCGCGCCTGCTCGAACAACCACGTGGCCGCGGCGTGCAGCGCGGGCAACTGCTCGGGTCGATGCGCGGCGGGCTTCGCGGACTGCAACAGCTCGCTGCGCGGCGATGGCTGCGAGGCCGACACGCTCACCGATGCGCTGCATTGCGGCGGGTGCGGGCGCGCGTGTTCGAGCAACCACGTGCCCGTCCCGGCCTGCATGAGCGGCGCGTGCGCGGGGGCTTGCGCGACGGGTTTCGCCGACTGCAACGCCGACCGCCGCGCCGACGGCTGCGAGGTCGACACCCAGGGCGACGTCGCGCACTGCGGGGGCTGCGGGATGGCCTGCTCGACGAACCACGTCGCCGCGCGGTGCAACGCGGGGTCGTGCGGCGGGACGTGCGCCACGGGCTTCGCCAACTGCAACCTGAACTTCCGCAACGACGGCTGCGAGGTCGACCTCGCGCGCGATGGCGCCCACTGCGGGGCCTGCGGGGCGGCGTGCCCGAGCGCCACGGAGACGCACGCCACGGGAGCGTGTGCCGCGTCGCGCTGCGCTTGCGTTGAGGGGTGGGCCGACTGCGACGGGAGCCGCGCCAACGGGTGCGAGGCGCGTGGACCGTGCCCGTGACGATGGGGCTTCAGTCTTCGAGGACGGGCGGAGGCTTGCTCGTCTCGGTGTGAACGGCGCGCGACCAGGCGTCGGCGATGAAGGGCTCCATCGCGTCGACGGGGAGTTCGAAGATCGACGCCACGCTGGTGAGGTAGCTGCGCTCCTCGGCGGAGGTGAAGCCCTCGGCGTGGGCCATGTCGTTGGCGAGGGCCCACGCGAGGAGGCGCTCGCGGGGGTCGAGGTGACGCCGCGCTTCGAAGAGCGTCCGCGCGGAGTCGCACGCGAGCATGGCGACGGCGGCGATCACCCGCTTCTCGTCGAGCGCCGCGAACGCGGGAACCTCGCGCAGCCACGCGCCGAGGCGGGAGGTCTCGCGCTGGGAGAAGCGACCGTCGGCGCCGGCGACGGCGAAGCCCACCGCGGCCACCAGCAACGCCTTCTGGGCTGGGAGCGGCGTCGTGGCGACGAGATCGCGCAGGGTGGTGACGCCACGCCCTGGTGGGACGTCGGGGAGCAAGCCCAACCGACGGCGCCACGCGAGGGCCGTCGCGCAGAGTTCGGCGAGGCGCCAATGGAGCACGGCGTCGAGGCGCTCGGGGGCGATGTCGGCGGGGATCACCCGCACCTCCAACACCACCAGGTCGTTGTCGACGATCGCGCGCACGCACGCCGTCGTGGCCACGCACGCGAGGAGCTTCGCCAGCGGAAAGCGGTCTTCAAAGGTGTCGAGGTGCCCGAGGGGGGCGCTGAAGGCGAGCGCCTCGTGGCCCGCGTCGCTGCCGGCCACGCGCGCTTCGTAGCTGGCCTCGCCGCACACGACGTGGACGTGCTCGGGGTGGAGCGTGCGCGACGCCGCGGGGCACACCCGTTGGAGCAACGCGACGAGGTCTTCGAGGGTGTACCGCGTGGCCATGACCCGTCACCTCCGTGCGTCGCGGGTGTCCTCCTCCGACGACGCGCAGAGGGCACTCTAGCCCCGCTGTCGCCGCGAAGGAACCCCCTCTGCGGCGTTCAGCCCCGGAGCGCGACGAGGATCGCGCCGCGGCCGCCGAGCTCTGCCGGAGCGCTCGTGTACGCGTCGAGCTCCCCCGTCGCGGGCGGCGTCGAAAGTGCGGACACTGCGATGTCGAGGAGGACGGAGGCGCCGTCGGGCGAGTTCTTTCCGTACCCGGTGATCACCTTGACGCAGCGGAGGCCGCGGGCGCGCCGGGTGCGCACGAAGTCCTGCACCCGCAGCGGAACCGACGCGGGGTCGACGCCGTGGAGGTCGATCGAATCCCCCGGAGCTGCGAAGCGACCGAGCGCTTCGAGCGCGAACTCGCAGCCGCGTCGCGCGCCGGTCACCGTCCCGTCGGGCGACCATCGGGCGGTGATGCTGACGCCTCCTTCGGCGTGGGCCTGACGGTTCTTCGCGGCGGGGTCGGCCTTTGGCGCGCGCGGCGTGTGGGCCGTGGGCGTCGGGCCCTTCGCGGGGAGGCGCTGGACGCCCGACATGGCGACGTCGAAGAGGCGCTGGTCGAGGTCTTCGGGGCGCCACACCTCGACGGACGACGAGCGCTTCGGTGGGGGCGCTGGCG
>JBILLV010000068.1:0-33309 GCA_044375895.1 Polyangiales bacterium
CAGAGCCGGGCTCAGGGAGAACCATGGAGGGTCCTCGACGAGGGAGCCCGGCTTTGCGGGCGATCCGATTGGAGCCCAGGCGTGAGCTCCTGCGAACCCTGGGAACTCCCGATGACGCCTGCCCCCCGCTAACTGACCGGCATTGGCGTTAGCGTCCCAGGGTCGACCCTGGCGCCCGCATCCCAACGCCAGGGTCGACCCTGTCTCCCGCACGCAACTCCCAGGGTCGACCCTGGCGCCCGCATCCCAACTCCAGGGTCGACCCTGTCTCCCGTACCCCGATCCCAGGGTCGACCCTGTGGCCCGCGTCACACATTGCCCCGACGCCCCTGGCTGGTGTTCACTCCCCGGACGTTGACCGCCCTCGTCGACCTCGTCCCGCCTCCCTACGCCCGGGCCATCGCCTGCGCCCCGGCCTGCCCCCATTGCGGCGCCGACGGATCGCAGCCCCTCCTCGCTGGCGCCGCCCTCACGCGCGAGCTCTCCCTCCCGCTCGACCGTCCCCTCGCACGCGTCGGCCTCTGGCTCTCGCTCCCGCCTGGCGAGCGCGCGCTCCGCGTGTCGGCCACCGGCGACGCCCTCTCCCTCGTCGCCCTCACCGCCGCGCGCGTCCACGACGTCGACGTCGCCCGCGTCGACGACGACACCCCCTGGCGCGGCGCTCCGCTCTCCGGCCGCGACCCCGTCGTCGCCGAGCTCCGCCCGCCCGCTGGCGCCTCCCTCGTGGTCGTCTCCCTCGCCGGACTCGCGGTGCGCGCGGGGGAGGGCGAACTCCTCCTCCGCGTCACCGCCTCGCGCGGCGGCTGCCTCACCGTGCGCCTCCGGCTCCGTGTGCGCCCCGCGGCCCCCGTGGCCTTCGACGGCGCCTACCTCGCGCTCGCCGCCGCCGACCCCGCGCGCCTCCTGCGCTTCGTCGACGCCGCCACCGCCGCGCTCGTCCGCCACGGGCTGTGGCGCGGCGCCGTCCGCGCGCTCGTCGAGACCACCTCCCACCGCCTCGAAGGCCCCGTCCGCGTGAACGAGCTCGGCGTCGACGGCGCCCGCTGGACGCTCGCCCGCGCGGCCCTCACGCGTGGCGAGGTCACCGCCCTCACGCTCTGGGATCCGTCCGCCCCCGAGCGCGCCTCCCTCGATGTCGCCACCGCGGCGCCCGCGGAGGCCAGCGTGTGGGCCGCGGACGACGTCCCCGCGCTCCGGGCCGCGTGGTGGCGCGCCGTCGACCCCGACGCCGCCGACACGCTGCAAGCCGTGGTGGGACGCTTCGCCGAACCCGTCGCCCCCCGCGTCGCCACGAGCTGGGAGCGCGCCCGCGGCGTCCGCTCGCTGCCCTGCGACGCCGCGTGGCTGGGCCGCTTCGCGCGGGCGCCCGGCGAGAAGACGCGCTGCCGCGGCCGCACCTACGCCACCGACGAGGCCCGCGCCTGCTGGCCCGGCGCCATGGAGCTCTCATGAAGATCGAACGCTGTGTGGTCGAAGGGTACCGATCCATCAAGGCGCTGGACTGGTCGCCGGGGGCGCTCAACGTGGTGCGGGGCGACGCCGCCCGCGACCTCCTGCGCGCGCTGCGCTTGTTCTCTCGCATCGCGCAGGGCTGGAGCGCCTTCGCCGACGAGATGCAGGAGGAGAAGGCCACGGAGGCGGAGTTCTGGCACCCGGAGGCCATCGAGGCGCGGTGGTTCGTGAAGCTCGCGCCCGCCCACGGCGAGTCGCTGGGCTACGGCCACGAGATGATCGTCGAGCGCCTCGACGGCCGTCCCTGGTGGTGCGTGGGGTACGAGCGGGCGACCCTCTCCGACGACTTCGACACCGTTGACCTCTTGGAGCGCATGGGCGACCGCATCGAGCACCACCCGCCGCGCCGCACCGCGCCGGGTACGTCGTTCTCGCTCCCGACGAAGTCCACGGTCCACCGGGTGGCCTCGGACATGACGGCCTTCGGCGCCGTCCGCCCCTTCCGCGAAGACAAGCGCGTGGTCGACCCCGTCGAGGCCATCGCGTCGTGGTCGTTTCACCGGCCGTGGGTGGCGCCGCCCGCGCCGGGCGCCGGGGTCACCTTCGGCTTCCACGGGGTGCTGTACGAAGACGGGGCCAACCTCACCAACCTCCTGCTCAACATCGCCGACTGGCACGCCCCCCGAGGGCGCTTCGAGCGGGCCATGCGCCACGTCGTCCCGGGCTTCGACGGCCTCCATTTCCCCGAAGGCCCCGACGGCCGGCTCCACGCCCACCTCCGCCTGCGCGACCGCGGGACGCTCCCCGCCCTGGAGCTCCCGGCCCCCGTGCTCCGCGCGCTCGCCCTCGGGGCCGCGGCGGCCTCCCCCGAGCCCCCGACGCTGCTCTGGGTGCACGCGCCCCACGAGGCGATGGCCCCGCACGGCCTCCCGGTGCTCATGGAGCTCCTCGGCGAGGCGTCGGAGCGCACCCAGGTGGTGCTCTCGGGGCTGGACGATCCCTCTCTCGGGCCCCTCGCGGCGCGCGCGGCGGGGCTTTCGGCGCGGGACTTCAGCGCGTGATTGACACTTTTTCCCCCTGTCGCTAGACACGACGCGCCAGCGATGGACCCTTCCCAGAGCCTCACCCTCACCTACGGCCCGATCTTCATGATCGTGGCCTTCTCGCTCTTCGTGGCCGTGGCGATGTTCTCACTCGCCACCCTGCTCGGCCCGAAGGTGCCCTCACCCGAGAAGGACGAGCCCTACGAGTGCGGCTCGGAGAGCACCGGGTCACAGCACGTCAAGCTGTCCGTGAAGTTCTACCTCACGGCCATTCTCTTCATCGTGTTCGACATCGAGGCCATCTTCCTCTACCCGTGGGCGGTGCTCTTCCAGCGCCTCGGGGTGCAGGGCTTCGTGTCGATGCTCGCCTTCCTCGGCGTGCTCACCACCGCCCTCGTGTACTGCTGGAAGAAGGGAGCGCTCGAATGGCAGGCGTGAACGATTCGGAGACCTCCGGGCTCTCCACGCAGGTGATGGGCGGCGGCGGCGAGGCGGGCTTCGTCACCACGAAGTTCAACGCGCTGCTCGACTGGGCGCGCAAGTACTCGCTCTTCCAGTACCCCTTCGCGACGGCGTGCTGCGGGATGGAGTTCTTCTCCACGGCCTCGCCGCGCTACGACATCGCGCGCTTCGGCGCCGAGGCGCCCCGCTTCTCGCCGCGTCAGGCCGACGTGCTGTGGGTGGTGGGCACCATCTCGCACCGCCAGGCCCCCGCCCTCCTGCGCATCTACAACCAGATGACCGAGCCCAAGTGGGTCATCGCGTTCGGCACCTGCGCGTCGTGCGGCGGCTTCTACGACAACTACGCGACGCTCCCGGGCATCGACAAGGTCATCCCGGTCGACGTGATGATCCCCGGCTGCCCGCCGCGCCCCGAGGCCGTCCTCGACGGGCTGATGCTCCTCCAGGAGAAGATCGGCCGCGGCGACCGCACGCCCGCCATCCTCAAGAACAAGTCCCTGCCCGACGGCGCGCAGGAGCAGCTGGATCAGCTCTACCAGATCCGCATGAAGCGCTGACGGAGTCCCATCGATGTCCAAGATCATTCTCCAGCGCCTGCAGGAGCACTTCGGCGGCGACGTGATCGAGGTGAGCTCCTTCCGCGGCGACGACGTGGCCGTGGTGAAGGCCTCCCGGTGGCGCGAGGTGGCGGAGTTCGTCAAGACCGACGCCCGCTGCCTCTGCGACTACTTCGTCGACCTGTCGGCGGTCGACTGCTGCGACCCCCGCACCGACGACCTCGAGATGGACGACCGCTTCGAGGTGTACTTCATCGCCCACTCGATGACGAAGAAGCACCGCGTCCGCGTGAAGACCCGGGTGTCGGGCGCCGACCCCCGCGTGGCCACCCTCACGGGCGTGTGGGCCGGCGCCAACTGGCAGGAGCGCGAGGTCTTCGACATGTACGGCGTGAAGTTCGAGGGCCACCCCGACCTCCGCCGCATTCTCATGTACGAGGAGTTCGAGGGGTTCCCGCTGCGCAAGGACTACCCCGCCAACCGGGCCCAGCCGCTGGTGAGCTACCGCGAAGGCACCTTCAACAAGCTCGGCCCCTTCCTCCACGACGAGGGCATGCCCCTCAACCGCTCGCCCCAGCCCGACGAGAACAACTGAATGGAACCCGTCGATCTCGATTTCGAGGAAGCGGAGCTCGACCTCCCCACCGAGCCCATGAGCCTCAACATGGGCCCCTCGCACCCCGCGATGCACGGCACCATCCGCATGGTGCTGAAGCTCGAAGGGGAGACCATCCAGGACGTCGACGTCCAGCCCGGGTACCTCCACCGCGCCTTCGAGAAGATGAGCGAGCGCGGGACGTGGCAGCAGGTGTTCCCCTACACCGACCGGCTCAACTACGTCTCCCCGATCCTCAACAACGTGGGCTACGCGCTCGCCGTCGAGAAGCTCCTCGGCGTCACGGTGCCGCGCAAGTGCCAGATCTACCGGGTGATCCTCGGCGAGCTCTCGCGCCTCTCCGACCACCTCACGTGCAACGGCGCCATGGCCATGGAGCTCGGCGCGTTCACGCCCTTCCTGTGGTTCCTCAAGGCGCGCGAGTGGGTGTGGGAGGCCTGTGAAGAGCAGACCGGCGCGCGCCTCACGCACTCCTTCTTCCGCATCGGCGGCGCGGCGTTTCCGCCCACCGACAAGCTCGAGTCGATGTGCCGGGCGCTGCTCCCGAAGCTGCTCGAGGTGGTCACCGAGGGCGAGTCGCTCCTCCTCAAGAACCGCATCTTCCTCGACCGCACGCAGGGCGTCGGCATCCTCACGAAGGAGAGCGCGCTCGCGATGGGCGCGTCGGGCCCGGTGCTCCGCTCGACGGGCATCGACTACGACGTGCGCAAGGACAAGCCCTACCTCACGTACGGCGAGGTCGACTTCGAGGTGCCCGTCGGCGAAGACGGCGACACCTTCGACCGCTTCATGGTCCGCTCCGAGGAGATCCGCCAGAGCGTGCGCATCATCCTCCAGTCGCTCGACCTGCTGAAGAAGATCAAGCCGGGCTCGCCCGACGACGCGATCAACGTGACGGACCCCCGCATCGTGCTGCCGCCCAAGAGCGACGTGTACACGACCATCGAGGGCACCATCAACCACTTCAAGCTCATCATGGAGGGCGTCGACGTGCCCCCGGGCGAGGCCTACGGGTACACCGAGGCGGGCAACGGCGAGCTCGGCTTCTTCCTCGTGTCGCGCGGCGGGGGCAACCCCTGGCGCGTGCGCGTGCGCGGGCCGTGCTTCTTCTCGCTCCAGGCCGTCAAGCCCATGATCGTCGGCAACATGATCGCCGACATCATCCCCACCTTCGGCTCGATCAACATGATCGGCGGCGAGTGCGACCGCTGAGTCGCCGCGCCCCTCCGATCTCCTGAACGGACAGAGTTCACGATGCCCAGCTTCAAGCTCGACGACCGCGAGATCCCCTTCGAGAAGGGCGAGACGATCATCAAGGCCGCGTGGCGCCTCGGGGTCGAGATCCCGCACTACTGCTGGCACCCCGGCCTCTCGGTGGCCGCCAACTGCCGCATGTGCCTCGTGGAGATCGAACCCCCGCCCGGCGGCCGCGCGATGATGCTCGATATCCTCCAGTGGGACGCGGCGAAGAACGACTACGTCCCCGCGCGCAAGCCCAAGCTCCAGCCCGCGTGCCAGGTGCAGGCCACCGACGGCATGGTGGTGCGCTCCAACACCTCGGACCACGCCAAGGAAGCCCGCGCGCACGTCCAGGAGTTTCTCCTCGTCAACCACCCGGTCGACTGCCCCATCTGCGACCAGGCCGGCGAGTGCAAGCTCCAGGACTACTGGATGAGCGAGCAGCGCACCGCCAAGCGCATGCGCGACGAGCCCGTGCACAAGCCCAAGGGGTCGGTGTTCGGCGACACCATCGTGTACGACGCCGAGCGCTGCATCGCCTGCACGCGCTGCATCCGCGTGTGCGACGAGGTCGTCGGCGACCACATGCTCGACCTCCGCGAGCGCGGCAACAAGAACGAGATCGTCCTCGCGCAGGGCCGCAAGCTGGAGGGCGACTACACCCTCATGACCGAGCACGTCTGCCCCGTCGGCGCGCTCACCTCCAGCCACTTCCGCTTCAAGGCCCGCGTCTGGACGCTCAAGGAGACGCCCTCCGTGTGCCCCGGCTGCGCCACTGGCTGCACGATGTGGGTCGACGTCGACCCGCGCGAGGCCCGCGCGTACCGCAACCGCCCGCGCGACAACGCCGCCGTCAACGGCTTCTGGATGTGCGACGACGGCATGATGACCTACCCGCGCGAGCACGAGGGCCGCGTGCTCCGCGCCCGCGTCGGCCGCGACACGCGCGAGGACGTGACGCTGGAGGCCGCTGTCGAGCGCGCCGCCGAGCAGATCAAGAAGGCCCCCAAGGGCAAGGTGGCGGTGCTCCTCGGGGCGCAGTTTGCCACCGAGGACAACCTCGTGCTGGCCGAGCTCGCGAAGGCCCTCGACGCGCAGCTCTTCCTCACGGCGAAGGCCCCGTGGCGCGCCGACAAGATCCTCCGCCACGCCGACCAGAACCCCAACCGCGCCGGCGCCCGCGCCGTCGCCGGGGCCGCGCGGGTGGGCTCGATTCAAGACCTCCTGCAGGCCATCGCCGCGGGCCAGGTGCAGGCCGTGGTGGGCCTCGGCGCCGACGCCGACGTCGAGACCGCCTCGCTCGCGCCCATCTCGCGCGTCGGCGACGTGGTGCTCCTCCTCGCGCACGACGGGCCGCTCGCCCGCTTCGCCACCGTGACCCTCCCGGCCGCGTCGTGGGTCGAGTCCGAGGGGAGCTTCGTCAACGCGAAGGGCGTCGCGCAGGGCTTCAAGCGCGCCCTCGCCCCCAAGGGCGACGCGAAGCCCGCCTGGGAGCTCGCCGCCATGCTCGGCCGCGCCCTCGGCGTCGAGCTGTCGTACCGGAAGTTCAAGGACGTGCGGGCGGCCCTCCTCGCGAAGGCCCCCGCGGCGCACCCCGACCACAAGCCCGAGGCGCCGACGACGGCGGCCGCGGAAGAAATCAAGGCCCCGGCGGGCGCCTGAGGAGCGAGCGATGTTCTGGTTGCAGGCTTTCGTCAAGATCGCCCTCATCGTCGGGGTGCTCGTCAACATGGCGGCGATCCTCCTGTGGGTGGAGCGCAAGCAGTCGGCCATGATGCAAGACCGCATCGGCCCCAACCGCGCGGCCATCGTCATCGGGTCGCTGAGCATCCGCGCCGCGGGGCTCGTCCACTCGATCGCCGACGGCATCAAGATGGTGTGGAAGGAGGACTGGGAGCCCAAAGGGGGCGACCACGTGCTCTACCGCCTCGCCCCCATCATCGCGCTCGTCCCCGCGCTCTGCCTCTTCGCGGTGATCCCCTTCGGCCCGACGCTCCACCTCGACCACCTGCGCGACCTCTGGCAGGAGTCGTGGGCCGCGGAGGACGTCGCCCGCACGATCCCGATGCGCATCACCACCCTCGACGTGGGTCTGCTCTACGTCTTCGCGGTGGCGGGCGCCGGCGTCATCGGCGCGGCCCTCGCGGGGTGGTCGTCCAACAACAAGTTCTCGCTCCTCGGCGGCCTCCGCGCGGCGAGCCAGATGGTGTCGTACGAGGTGGCCATGGGCCTCTCGCTCGTCGGCACCTTCATGATCTACCAGTCGGTGCAGCCCGGTGAGATGGTCACCTGGCAGATGTCGCACTGCTGGGGGATCCTCGTGCAGCCCCTGGCCTTCGTGCTCTTCTTCACCGCCGCGATCGCCGAGACCAAGCGCGTCCCCTTCGACGTGCCGGAGGGCGAGAGCGAGGTGGTGGCGGGCTACTTCACGGAGTACTCGGGGCTCAAGTTCGGCATGTTCGCCTCGGGCGAGCTCGTCGAGGTCTGCACCTCCAGCGCCATCCTCACGGTGGTGTTCCTGGGCGGCTGGCAGTTTCCCTTCGTGCAGAACACGGGGCTCGAGTTTCACTACCTCGGCATCGACATCTCGTGGCACTGGGCGCACATCGTCGTGGTGCTGGTGGGGCTCCTCACCTTCGTGCTCAAGGTGCTCGGCCTGGTGTTCCTCCAGCTCCAGATCCGCTGGACGCTCCCGCGCTTCCGCTACGACCAGATCATGATGCTGGGCTGGCGGATCCTCCTCCCCGCGGCGCTGCTCAACGTGCTCCTCACGGGCGTCGCGCTCCTCTTCGTCAACGGCTTCGCCACCGGAGTCCCCACCCCGTGACCGCGACCACCAAGGTTCTCCGCAAGCCCACCCGCACCCTCGCCGACCAGAGCTACCTCCTCGAGGTGGTGAAGGGCCTCGGCGTGACCCTGAAGCACTTCTTCAAGGGCACCAAGCAGATGGTGACGGGCACGCAGCCCAGCTTCCTCACCGACCCCTACGGCGACGGCATCTCCACCATCTCGTACCCCGAGGAGAAGCGCCCCTACGCCGAGCGCTGGCGCGGCGTGCACCGCCTCACGCACCGCGAAGACGGCTCGCCCCGCTGCGTGGCCTGCCTCTGCTGCTCCACCGCGTGCCCGGCCCAGTGCATCTACATCAAGCCCGCGGAGTACGCCGTCGGCGATGAGCGGCGCGGCTACGAGCGCTACCCCGAGGAGTTCGTGATCGACGAGCTCCGCTGCATCTTCTGCGGCTACTGTGTGGAGGCGTGCCCCTGCGACGCCATCCGCATGGACACGGGCACGCACATGACGGCGCTGGACAATCGCGCGGACTTCATCTTCGACAAGGCGAAGCTGATGAGCCACGTCGGCCAGGACGGCACGCAGGTGAGCGAGAACCCGCGCCACGAGCCCGGCGACAAGACGCACCCCGGCATCGACCGCCTCCGCGGCGGGCACTGATCTGTCCCTGACTACATCCCCGCGCGGGTCATCTGGTCGACCGCGCGCATCGTCGCCGAGCGCATCGCCCGCCGCACGCCCATCGCCACCGCGTCGGGCGTCGCGTCCGTCCCCACCAGCGTCACCGTCGACGTCGACTCGAACTCGTAGGCCCGGCTCGGGTGCGACGACACCACGATCGACACCTCCACCCGCGTGCTCCCCGCCGCCACGGTGATCGACTGGAGGTTGGCGTCGAGCACGTGCCCCCGCGCCGCCACCCGCGCCCCCCGTGCGGCGCCTGACGACGGCGGCGCGGTGGTGACCTCCGTCCGCTCGGCGAGGGCGCTCGCGACGCCCTCCTGCGCCGCGGCGTCGAGCGCGGGACCCGTCGTCCGCGCGTGGTTGGTGACGCTCCCGACGCTCACGAAGATGGGGCTGTTGCGCGCCCCGCGGCCGGAGAGCACGTCGGCGAGGTCGGCGCCGTGGCCGAGGAGGTAGCGCGTCGCGGCGACGCCGGCGCCGAGCGCCAGGAAGGCCCCGAGCGCGCCGACCGCGAGCCACTTCCGCGGGATGGAGAGCCCCTGCGTCACGTCGTCCATGGGCGGGGATTCAACGCCCGGGCGGGCGGCTCGTCAATGGGGGCTCCCGATTGGGGGTTCGGCGTCGTCTCGGAGCGACGGGAGATTTCGCCCGATCGCTCCCGCGAATACGGTCCGTCATCCGTCGCCGACGGCCTTACAGGCGCCCCCAACGAGGGCCTCGGCGCGTCGTACGTCGCCTCGTTGGGAGCGACCGGACGGCCCTCGGCGACGGATGACGGACCGTACTCGCGGGAGCGATCGGGCGAAATCTCCCGTCGCTCCGACGCCGTCTCCGATCCCCCGCGGCCCTACTCCCACTCGATGGTGGCGGGCGGCTTCGAAGAGATGTCGTACACCACGCGGTTGATGCCGCGCACCTCGTTGATGATGCGCGACGAGATGCGCGCGAGGAGCTCGTGCGGGAGCCGCGCCCAGTCGGCCGTCATCCCGTCGGTGCTCTGCACGGCGCGCAGCGCGCACACGCGCTCGTAGGTGCGCTCGTCGCCCATCACGCCCACCGTCCGCACCGGGAGCAGCACCGCGAAGGCCTGCCACACCGCCTCGTAGAGCCCCGCCTCGCGGATCTCGTGCTCGACGATCGCGTCGGCGTCGCGGAGGATGTCCAGCGCCTCGGCCGACAGCGCGCCGAGCACACGGATGGCGAGCCCCGGGCCCGGGAAGGGCTGGCGCCACAGCACCGCGCGGGGGATCCCCATCACCTCGCCGGCCGCGCGCACCTCGTCCTTGAAGAGCTCGCGGAGCGGCTCGACGAGGGAGAGCTTCATCCGCTCGGGGAGGCCGCCGACGTTGTGGTGGCTCTTGATCACCGCGCTCGGTCCCTTGAACGACACGCTCTCGATCACGTCGGGGTAGAGCGTCCCCTGGACGAGGTGCGTCACCCCCTCCAGCTTCGCCGCCTCCTCATCGAACACCTCGATGAACACCCGCCCGATGATCTTCCGCTTCGCCTCGGGGTCGCTCACGCCGTCGAGCGCGGTGAGGAAGCGCTCCCGCGCGTCGACCACCCGCAGGTCGAGGTGAAACGCGCCGCGGAACACCCGCTCCACCTGCTCGCGCTCGCCCTTCCGCAGCACCCCGTTGTCGACGAAGATGCACGTCAGCCGGTCGCCGAGCGCGCGCTGCGCCAGCACCGCCGCCACCGAGCTGTCGACGCCCCCGGAGAGCGCGCAGAGCGCCCGCCCGGTGGGCACCTGCGCGCGGACGCGGGCGACGGCCTCGTCGACGAAGACGCCCGCGTTCCAGTCGGGGGTGAGGCCGGCGACGTCGAAGAGGAAGGCGGCGAGCAGCTCCTGGCCGCGGGGCGTGTGCGCCACCTCGGGGTGAAACTGCACGCCGTAGAGCTTCTTCGCGTGGTGGGCGACGGCGGCGAAGGGCGAGCTCCGAGACGTCCCCAGCACTTCGAAGCCCTCCGGGAGCGACGCCACGCGGTCGCCGTGGGACATCCACACGTCGAGCGTCTCGCCGGGGCGGAAGCGCGCGAAGATGCCCTCGGCGCGGTCGACGGTGACCTTCGCCGCGCCGTACTCCCGGTGGTCTGAGCGCTCGACCACGCCGCCCAGGACGTGCGCTGTGATCTGTTCGCCGTAGCAGATGCCGAGCACGGGCACCCCGAGCGCGTACACCCCCGGGTCGATGGTGGGCGCCCCCACGTCGTAGACGCTCGACGGGCCGCCCGAGAGGATGATGGCCGACGGGGCGCGCTCCCGCACCGCGTCGAGGCCGATCGTGCAGGGCTGGATCTCGCAGTACACCGACTGCTCCCGGATGCGCCGGGCGATGAGCATGGTGTACTGCGACCCGAAGTCGAGGATGAGGACGTAGGGGCGGGTCATTGGGGGGCGCTCTGCTAGCGGGCGTACTCGGACATCGGCGCGCAGGTGCACGCGAGGTTGCGGTCGCCCCAGGGGTTGTCGATGCGGCCCACGTGGGGCCAGAACTTCCCATCCCGCACCCACGGCGCGGGGTAGGCCGCCTGCTCGCGGGTGTACGCGTGGCCCCACTCGCCCGTGAGCGAAGCGGCCGTGTGCGGCGCGTGCTTGAGCGGGTTGTCGGCGCGGGTCCAGCGCCCCTGCTCGATGGCGCGGATCTCCTCGCGGATGGCGATGAGCGCGTCGCACAGCCGGTCGAGCTCGCGCCGCGACTCGCTCTCCGTCGGCTCGATCATCAGCGTGCCCGCCACCGGGAACGACATCGTCGGCGCGTGGAAGCCGAAGTCCATCAGCCGCTTGGCGACGTCCTCCGCCTTCACGCCCGTCGCCTTCTCGAAGGGCCGCAGGTCGATGATGAACTCGTGCGCCACCCGCCCCTTCGTCCCCGTGTAGAGCACCGGGTAGTGGGCCGCGAGGCGCGTCGCCATGTAGTTGGCGTTGAGGATCGCGTAGCGCGTCGCGTCCGTGAGCCCAACGCCCCCCATGAGGGCGATGTACACCCACGAGATGGTGAGGATCGAGGGGCTCCCATACGGCGCCGCGGACACGGGGCCGATGGCGTGGGCGCCGCGCGACGCGGGCTCGACCACCGGGTGACCCGGGAGGAACGGAGCGAGGTGCGCCGCGACGCCAATGGGGCCCATGCCCGGGCCGCCGCCGCCGTGGGGGATGCAGAAGGTCTTGTGGAGGTTGACGTGGCAGACGTCGGCGCCGATGTGCCCGGGGCTCGTGAGCCCCACCTGCGCGTTGAGGTTGGCGCCGTCCATGTACACCTGGCCGCCGTGGCGGTGGACGATCGCGCAGATCTCCGAGATGCCCTCTTCGAACACGCCGTGCGTCGAGGGGTAGGTGACCATCACGCAGGCGAGGTTGGCGGCGTGCTCGGCGGCGCGGGCCGCGAGGTCGTCGAGCTCGATGTTGCCCTTGTCGTCGCACTTCACCGGGACCACCCGCATCCCCGCGACCGCGGCGCTGGCGGGGTTGGTGCCGTGCGCCGAGTCGGGGATGAGGCAGATGTCGCGGTGCGCGTCGCCGCGGCTCCGGTGGTACGCGCGAATCACCATCAGCCCCGCGAACTCGCCCTGCGAGCCGGCGTTGGGCTGGAGGCTCACCGCCGCGAACCCCGTGATGGCGCAGAGCCAGCGCTCGAGGTCGGCGAACACCCGCGCGTAGCCCGCGGCCTGCTCCCGCGGCGCGAACGGGTGCAGCGCCGCGAACTCGGGCCACGTCACCGGGATCATCTCCGCGGTGGCGTTGAGCTTCATCGTGCACGACCCGAGGGGGATCATGGCGTGGGCGAGGGAGAGGTCGCGGTTGCGCAGGCGCGTCACGTACCGCAGCAGCTCCGTCTCCGAGTGGTAGCGGTTGAACACCGCGTGCGTGAGGTACGCGCTCGTCCGCGTGAGCTCGGCGGGGAGCGACTGCGACACCTCGGCCAGCAGCCCGTCGGCCGTGAAGGGGACGGCCGCGTGGCCCCCCGCGACGTTGAAGCACGCGAAGAGGTCGGCCACGTCGGCGCGGGTGACGGTCTCGTCGACGCTCACCCCGACGGCGCCGCCGCCGAGGTCGCGAAGATTGATGCCCCGGCGCGCGGCCTCGGCGATCACCTGCGCGCTCGAAGCCCCCACCACCTCGACGCGCACCGTGTCGAAGAACGGCGCCGACGACACCCGATGCCCCAGCCGCCGCGCCCCTTCGGCGAACACCGTGGCGAAGGCGTGGACGCGCGCGGCGATGCGACGCACCCCCTCGGGGCCGTGATAGACCGCGTACATCCCCGCCATGATGGCCAGCAGCGCCTGCGCCGTGCAGATGTTGCTCGTCGCCTTCTCGCGGCGGATGTGCTGCTCGCGCGTCTGGATCGCCATACGGTACGCGAGGTCGCCGTGGGCGTCGCGCGACACGCCGATGATGCGCCCGGGCATGCGCCGCGCGTGCTCGGTGCGCGTCGCGATGAAGGCCGCGTGCGGGCCGCCGTAGCCCATCGGGACGCCGAAGCGCTGGCTGTTGCCGACGGCGATGTCGGCCCCCCACTCGCCCGGCGGCGTGAGGAGCGCGAGGGCCAGGAGGTCGGTGGCCACCACCACCTGCGCGCCCGCGCCGTGGACGCGCTCACAGAGCCCGCGGTGATCGGCCACGGTGCCGAGGGTGTCGGGGTACTGGAGCAGCACGCCGCACAGGGGCGATGTCCCCGTGAGCAGGCCGTCGAGCGCCGCGAGGGGGCCCACCGTGACAGTGATGTCGAGCGACTCGGCGCGGGTGCGAACGACCGCGATCGTCTGCGGGTGGCAGGCGTCGGAGACGAAGAAGGTCTTGCGGGTCGCGTCGTGGCCGCCCGCGATGGAGAGGCACATGGCCATCGCCTCGGCGGCGGCCGTCCCCTCGTCGAGGAGCGAGGCGCCGGCGAGGGGGAGCCCCGTGAGGTCGCTCACCACCGTCTGGAAGTTGAGGAGGGCCTCCAGGCGCCCCTGCGAAATCTCCGCCTGGTAGGGCGTGTACTGCGTGTACCACCCCGGGTCTTCGAGGATGTTGCGCTGGATCACGCCCGGCGTGAGCGTCCCGTGGTAGCCCATCCCCAGGTACGAGCGAAACACCTTGTTTTGCCCGGCGATGGCGCGCAGCCCGGCCAGGACGCCGGCCTCGCCGCGCGCGTCCGTCCCCGTGTCGATGGCGAGGGGGGCGGGCAGGCGGATGCCCGGCGGCACCGTCTCGTCGATGAGCGCGTCGAGCGAGGGGGCGCCGACCACCTCGAGCATCGCGCGGGTGTCGGCCGCGTCGGGGCCGATGTGACGGTGGACGAAGGTGTCAGACGGGTCGAGGATCGACGGGTCACGCAGGGTGTGCATCGGGTGGGTTCGCCTCGGGAAGGGGCGCCAGGAAAAGGCGCTGCGGGGCGCGAATTAGGGCACACCGACGCCCGAGGTCAACCGCCCAGCGGCGGCGGGCTCAGAAATCGCCGAAGAGATCCTGGATGCGGGCGTCGAGGGCGACCGCGATCTTGTAGAGCGACGAGATGCTGGCCGACGACTCGGCCCGCTCGATCTGCGACAGGAGCGACACCGACAGCCCCGTCCGCTTGGCCATCTGCTTGAGCGTGAGGTTGCGCTCCTTGCGGAGGTTTCGAATCGTCTCGCCGATCACCCGGTGGAGCTGCTCCTCGGGCGTGCGGCTGAGGCCCTTCTTCTTCAGCACCCGCTCGACCACCGCGCGGAGCTCTTCGACGGTGAAGGGCTTGCGCAGGTAGTCGAGGGCGTCGAGCTTCATGCTCTGCACGGCGCTGTCGAGCGAGGGGTAGCCCGTCACCATGACCACCGCGAGGTCCTTGTCGATCTTGCGGATCTTGCGGAGCGTCTCGATGCCGTCCTGGTTGGGCATCATGATGTCGAGGAGGCACAGGTGAAAGCGCCCCGCTCGGATCTCTCCGTCGGCCTTGGTGGGGTCGTCGAGGCAGGTCACCTCGAAGCCGTCCCGGGTCAGGACGGTCTCCAGCAGATCGCGGATCGCCGTGTCATCGTCGATGACGATCACGCGGATGGATTGAACGGGGCTCGACATGGCGAGAGCGACTCTAGCGGAGGCCGACGCCCCGACGGAAATATCGTGCGATCCCTACGCCGCCACGATGCGGACGGGCATGGTCACGTCCGCCGACGCGAGGCCCCCCGCGAGGAAGTCGGGCACCGTGCGGAGCGCCTCCCGAAGCACCTCGCGGCACCCCGGCCGGTCGCTCGCCCAGGCCATCACCGGGCCGTCGCCCCAGGCCACCAGCAGGGCGCCGTCGTTGGCCGGGCGGTGGTTGACCGCGGCAGTCTCCCAGAGCGAACGGTCGCCCAGGCGCCGCGTCAGCACGTAGAGCGCCCACACCGGGTGCCGATCGCCGGGCGCCCGCCACACCACCCAGTGGGCCCGCGCGAGCCCGCCGCGGGGACCCGCCCCGACCACTCGATGCTCGGCGCCCCGACGCTCCAGGCCCGGGAGCACCGTCGCCGTGAAGGCGGCAGCCAGCGCGTGACGGCGGTCCGCCAGACGCGCCGCGCCCGGGGCCTGGACGTGCTCGCCCTCGTGCCAGACATAGCGCCGACCGTGGGTCGAGAACGCCTCGCAGCGGGCCTCCTGGTTCATCGCGATGGTCATGACCCGGTACGTACACACCCCCGCGGCCCTCGCCTAGCCCCCGTGGACATTCCCTGTCCGGGGTCGTGGACATTCTCTGTCCGAGGTGGAGGAAAAACCCCGAGTTGGGGTAGAAGCGTGGCCCACGGTGACGGCCGCCCCTGCCCACGTCCTCCTCGTCGACGACGACCTCGACACGCTCGACCTGACGCGTGCGATGCTGGTCGGCGAGCCGTGGCGCCTCTCCCTCGCCGGGGGGGCTGACGAGGCCTTGGAGGTGCTCTCCCGCGACCGGGTCGACTGCGTGCTGTCCGACGTGGTGATGCCGGGCGCCGACGGGTTCTCGCTGCTGGCCACCTTGCGCCGCGACCATCCGCTGCTCCCGATCATCCTCCACACGGGCTTCGGCTCGCTCGAGGGGGCGGTGCGCGCCACCGGGGGAGGGGCCGGGGCGTACCTCTCGAAGCCCGCGCGACCGGGTGAGGTGCGGGCGGCGATCCGAGCCGCCCTGGCGCGGTCCGAGTCCCGCGGCGCCACCGCGCTGCCCACTGCCTTTCCGCGCGACGCGGTGGTGGGGCGAGGGCCCGCGGTGATGGCGCTCTACGCGGAGATCGCGCGGGCGGCGAGTTCGCTGGCGCCGGTGCTCCTGCGCGGGGAGACGGGGGCGGGCAAGGAGTGGGTGGCGCGGGCCATTCATCAGCACGGGCCGCGGGGGCAGGGGCCCTTCGTGTCGGTCAACTGCTCGGCGCTCTCCGAGGGGACGTTGGAGAGCGAGCTGTTCGGCCACGCCCGCGGGAGCTTCACGGGGGCCGCGGGGGCGCGCCGCGGGCTCATCCCGTCGGCCCACGGAGGCACGCTCTTCCTCGACGAGGTGGGCGACGCCTCGCCCCGTCTTCAGGCAGAGCTCCTACGGGTTTTGCAGGACGGTGAGGTGCGGCCCGTCGGTTCCGACGAGGTGCTACACGTCGACCTCCGCGTCGTGGCCGCCACCCACCGCGACCTCGAGGCCCGCGTCGGTGACGGAACCTTCCGCGAAGACCTGCTCTATCGCCTCCGGGCGCTGGAGCTCAGCGTCCCTCCGCTGCGCGATCGGCGGGAGGACATCCCCGAGCTCGCGCTTCACTTCCTGGCCCACGCGCCGGGCGGTGTGGGGCGTCGCTTTGCCCCCGAGGCGCTCGCCGCCCTCGTCGCCCGCGCGTGGCCCGGCAACGTGCGCGAGCTCCGCTCGGCCGTCCACCGAGCGGCGGCCTTCGCGGCGGGTGAGGTGATCGTCCCGAGCGACCTCCCGCCCGTCCTCGACCGCCGCGCCCCCCTCGACGACACCTCGCTCCCCGCTCTGTGGGAGCGCGTCATCGCGCACGGCGTCACCCCCCTCGACGCGCTGGAGCTCAGCTACGTGCGCGCCGTCGTCGCCCACTTCGGCGGCAACAAGACCCTCGCCGCCGAGGCCCTCGTCGTCGACCGCAAGACCATTCGCCGCATCCTCGCCCGCGGCGGGGACGAAGAGGCCCCGTGATGCGCTTCGCCCTGTTTCTCACGCTCGCTCTCACCGCGTGCGGCTCCGATGCGTCGCGCCTCCTCGACGCCGCCCCCGCCGACCTCTCGTATCCCAAAGACCTCCCCGTCGCGGCCGATGTCCTCGTGGACGACGTCGCCGCGGACGGAGGCGCCGATGCGACGCCCGTCGTCGACGGGGTGACCTTCCGCGTGTGGGCGCCGGCCGCCCGTGAGGCGCGGGTGACGGGTGACTTCGGTGAGCGCGCGATGACCCTCACCGCCGACGGCGTCTTCGAAGCGCGGGTGGCCGAAGCGATGCCCGGTCAGCGCTACCGCTTCGTGCTTCGAAGCGGCGACCAGACGCTCACGCGCACCGATCCTCGCGCGTGGGCGCTGCGCGACGGCGACGCGATCGTCCCCCCGCGCGAGCGCTACCCCTGGCGGGTGACCACTTTCGCGCCGCCGCGGCTCCGCGACGCGGTTCTGTACGAGCTCCACATCGGGAGCTTCTCGGTCGGGCCGGGGGAGTCCGCGGGCTCGTACGCGTCGGTCACGCGGCGCCTCGACGCCCTGGCCGACCTCGGGGTCAACGCGATCCAACTGATGCCCGTGAGCGAGTTCGGGACGGCGACCGGCTGGGGCTACAACCCGCGGCTGTGGTCGGCGGCCAACGCCGCCTACGGCCCACCCGAAGCCCTCCAGCGCCTCATTGACGAGGCCCACGCGCGCGGCATCGCGGTGCTCCTCGACCTGGTCTACAACCACTACACGGGCTCGCGGACGGCGCCGCTCCACTGCTTCGACGGCGACTGTCCGGGGGGCTCGTCGGGGGTGTACTTCTTCCGCGACGCGCCTTACCGCAGCACCCCGTGGGGCCCGCGGCCCGACTTCGCCCGCCGCGAGGTGGCCGACGCCATCGTCGACTCGGTGGCCCACTGGCTCGACGCGTATCGGGTCGACGGCTTCCGATGGGACTCGGTGTCCAACGTGCGAGCGATTGACGGGATGGGCACGGTGCCGGGCGGCCGCGACCTGATGCTCCGCGCCCACGCGGTCACCCGGAGCCTTCGCCCGGGCGCGCTGGTGATCGCGGAAGACCTCAAGGGCGAGGCCGCGATCACACGCCCCGCGAGCGCCGGCGGCTTCGGCTTCGACGCCCAGTGGGACGGCTTCGTCTACCAGATGGCCGAGGTGCTCGCGGGGGCCAACGACGACGCCCGCAACATGGACGTGCTCCGCGGGATGATCACGGGGAGCTACAACAACGACCCCTTCCAGCGCATCATCGGGACGGAGAACCACGACACGGTGGGCAACGGCGGGTTGCGCTTTCCGCAGCGCGTGGACGGCGCCGCCCCGACGAGCTTCGCGGCCCGCAAGCGCTCGATGCTCGCGGCGGCGCTGGCCTTCACGTCCCCCGGCGTGCCCATGCTCTTCATGGGGCAGGAGCACCTGGAGGTGGGCACCTTCGCGAGCACCCCGACGCCGCTCGACTGGACGCGCGAGGAGGCGCACGCCCGGGTGCGGCAGTTCTACCGGGCGCTGGTGCGGCTGCGGCGCAACCTCGACGGCGCGTCGCCGGGGCTGCTCGGCGCCCACGTCGAGGTGATCCACCTCAGCGCCGCCAACAAGGTCATCGCCTTCCGCCGCTGGGACCGCGGCGGCGACGACGTGGTGGTCGTCGCCAACCTCCGCAACCGCGGGTACACCCAGTACAACGTGGGCCTGCCCGCCGGCGGGCAATGGCGCGTGCGGCTCGACAGCGACGACCCGCGGTGGTCGACGGACTTCCGCGGCACCGCCCGCGCGACGGTCGACGCGGACGCCCGACCCTACGACAACCAGCCCTTCACGGGATCGATCGTGCTCGGCCCGTGGAGCGTGGTGGTGCTCTCGCGCTGAGCGTCGCCGGGGCTTGAGCCGCGCAATCGCTCCGCCGTTGAGCGGGAGGTGAAGCTCTCCTTCGCCGCGCTCTCGCTCCTCGCCGCCCTCTCGCTCCCCACGCTCGCCGCCGCGCAGGCCGCCCCGCCCGCTGTCGTCCTCGACCACGACGGCGACGGCCTCGCCGACGCGGAAGAAGACGCCCTCGCGACCGCGCCCCACGGCGACTCCGACGGCGACGGAACCCCCGACCGCCTCGACGCCGACGACGACGGCGACGAGATCCCCACCGTCGAAGAGCGCCCCGGCGGCGTGAACCAGGACACCGACGGCGACGGGCGCTTCGACCACCTCGACGCCGACGACGACAACGACGGCGTCCCCACCCGCGACGAGCGCGACCGCGGGATGAGTCGCGACAGCGACGCCGACGGCTACGCCGACCACCTCGAAGCCGACGACGGCGCCGAACGGGCGATGCCCACCCCCGCGGCCCACGTCGCCCCCGCCGCCGTCCCCGATCAACGGGGTAACTATCCGATCTGTTCGCTCGTCTTGTCGGTGATTCCAGGGGTCGCGAGCAAAGTGAGAATGTGCGAAAGAATTCTCGAAAACTTTCTTGACAGTATCGCGTTGTAGGGGCTAGAGTTCACCCATCGCCGACACCCGTGAGGGCCGCTCGGCGAGCTTCCAGCAGTTCAGCCCCAGCGACCCACCGAGATCATCCCAGGATCACACGAGATCACCATGACGTTCCAGACGACCAACCCTGAGCTTCCCGTGCGCGAGCGCGCGGTCCATACCTTCGGGTGTGTGCCGGCGGTCAAGCGCGGACAGGGCGGCCGTCTCGATCGGCGCCCTGAAGGTCAGGGGAATCTCGATCGCGTCGCGGGGCAGAAGCCGCGAACGGACAGCGGAGCAGGACCATGAGGTGACATCGCCTCGACAGGTCCACGGTCACACGAAGGCCGTTGCTCCCCTTCCCCAGGCAGAGCAACGGCCTTCTCGCATTTGAGGCCGCGGCACCGCGAGGCGATCGCACCCTTAGGCCGCCCACGCGCCCCACCCGCAGGGGTGATCGCCCGCCCGAGGGGAGCGGGTCACCGCGCACCGCCAACGGGCGCTGGGCTGCCAGGCACCGCCGCAGGGGATCCACCGCCCGACGAGGTCGCGCGGCGCCGGGAGCGGTGCGTCTTCAAACAGAATAGATTCGCGAAAAACAAACGCAAAATTGCCTGAAACAAATCGATAACATGGACGTTCAAACGTGATAGAGTGAGGCGCAGCAGGGGCGGCGCAGACAGCAGACGGATCCGGAACCTCGAGTGGCAGAGGCCGCGGCTCTTACCCGCGCATGTGAGGGTTCAAGCCCCTTCGGATCTACCAACGCACCACCGCAGCGCGCGTGGGGCGTGCACGTCACCGTCGACGTGCAAATCGCTGGATCGTCCAACTGGCAGGACGGCGGACTCTGAACCCGCAAACCCTGGTTCGAACCCAGGTCCGGCGACCCTTTGACGCTTCACCACGGCGGAATAGCTCAGCGGTCAGAGCGATCGGTTGTTAACCGGTGTCAGCGTGGGTTCGATCCCCACTTCCGCCTCCGTCTCCAATGCCCATCGAGTATGTCGGATAGAACGCTCGGCTACGAACCGGGAGGGCGTGGTTCAACTCCACGGATGGGTACCGTCTCGTCTCAGTGTCTCGCAACGGTCTGACGCCGGGGTGTCCATCCCCGCTCGCGCCGGATCCACTCGGAGTCCAGGTTCGATCAGTATCGACGCCTGCGTCACAAGCAGGACTGACCGGGGGCAGCACCCGGGGACTCCACCATCAGGGCGTAGCTCAGCCAGAAGAGCGCCAGTCTGGGAGACTGGAGGCCGCAGGGGCAGATCCTGTCGCCCTGACCATCGTATCCAACAGCGTGTAGCTCAGCTAGAAGAGCGCCAGCATCGGAAGCTGGAGGCCGCAGGGGCAGGTCCTGTCACGCTGACCGCCGGGTCTCTCTCGGGGTGGTCGTTCAACGGATCAGGACGCGTGGATGTGGCCCACGCAATATGGGTTCGACTCCCATCCATCCCTCCACATCAGGCATTCCGAACGGTGAGGAACCACCATGACAAGGTGGCCCGACGGGGTTCGACTCCCCGGCCTGATATCTCTCTCGCAGGCGTAATGTAGAAGCAGCATGACGGCGCCCCACGCCGTTCGCGCGGGTGCAACTCCCGCCGCCCGCTCCGTGCCTCGTCGCCTCGCCAAGGTCCTGTGATCCAACGGTAGGATGGCTGATTGTCGATCAGCTCGCGCGGGTTCAACTCCCGTCGGGACCGCCCTGCCTCGCTCGAAATGATCCTGTCTGCCAACGGTAGGCACCCCGGCCCTCAACCGGACAATGCGGGTTCGATTCCCGTCAGGATTACCGCTTCTGCGAATGTGGTGTTCAACAGCAGCACACGACCGTGCCATGGTTGTAGTACGGGTGCGACTCCCGTCATTCGCTCTGGCAGGCGCGCGTTCTCTTCCGTTCCACGCGCGCCGTTCCTGATCCCGTGGTCCAATGGCTCACGACTGCCGGTTGTCTCCCGGCCAATGCGGGTTCGATTCCCGTCGGGATCGCTTGTGTCTCTCCTCGCCTCCTCATGGCCCTGTCGTCCATTGGTTTAGGATCGCGGATTTTCACCCCGCGGAAACGGGTTCAATTCCCGTCAGGGCTGCCAACGTCTCTTCGGTTCTCGTCACTGCGGGCGTGATGTAACAGCAGCATCGCAGAGCGCCACTCTGTCCGTGTGGGTGCAACTCCCATCGCCCGCTCTTTGCCTCCAATGCGTAGACAGCGACGCGCCCGGCCCGTACCCGGGAAAGCTCCGTGCAAATCGGGGTGGAGGCTCTGGCGTTCGTCACCATCCCCCGCTCGCGGACTCGCGCGTTTCCCGCCAGGATCAGTGCCAGGCCAGCGACAGCGCGCCGCCGACGTAGACCATCGTCGCCCCCACATCCTCGGTCGAGGTAAACTCCCAGACATCTTGCCAGTCGCGTGGATCGGTCTGAATGGACCAATGGAGCGCCGCGCCGAGCCCGAGGTCGTTGGTCAGCGAAAAATGCTTGCCCACGGCCCCGTGCGTCACGACGCCCACGGAGAGGTAGTCGCGGGCCCGCGCGCCTCGAAACGAGACGTCCAGCGCGATCAGTCCGACGCCCACCGAGCCGGATACGAAGACATCGTGGGGGCCGAACACGAACGTAGTACCGACCGCGAGCGACGAAGTCACGACGCTCACGTTCGAAACGAACCCGTCGGACGGGCCCTGCCGTAGGGACGTGTCAAACGCGGTGCCCACCGCGATCGTCCCGTGGAACGCGAGCTGGGTCTCCACCCAGTATCCCAACGTGAGATCTCCGGTCGTCCCGACCCCCGAAACGACCGCCGGGGAAGTCTCTGTCGGCATGCAAAGGTACAGCATTCCGAGGCCCAGGTGGACGCGACCCATGATCCCGCGACGCTCGCGATCGTGCGCCGACGCTTCGCGCGCGAACCCCGACAGCGCAAGCGTGACCAGGACCGCCAGGAGGCGCAGAGAACGCTGTCGGCGATGCCGCATGATGGCTACCATCTTCGTTCGAGGCAGTGCCGTGCTCACGGCGCCGTTGGGGGGCGTCAACCCGCCGCGCGCAGCCGCCGTGCGGCCTCTTCCAGCACGTCGTCGTCCTTGGCGAAGCAGAAGCGCAGCAGCGTCTCCCCCACCGGGTCGCGGTAGAAGCTCGCGCCCGACACCGCGGCGATCTTCGTCCGGTCGAGCAGCTTGAAGGCCGCCTCGCGCGCCGTCGCGCACCCGAGGCGCCGCGCGTCGGCCAGCACGTAGTACGCGCCCGCCGGGACGTACGGCGTCAGCCCCGCGTCGGTGAGCGCCCCGCACACGATGTCGCGCTTCTTCTGGTAGCTCACCGAGAGCTCGCGGAAGTACGCGTCGGGCATCGCGAGGCCCGCCGCGCAGGCGTGCTGCAGCGGCGTCGGCGCGCACACGTACAGCAGGTCGTGCGCCACCGCGATGCGCTGCGCCGCCGCCAGGGGCGCGATCGCGTAGCCCACCCGCCACCCCGTCACCGAGAACGTCTTCGAGCACCCGGAGATGGTGACGGTGCGCTCGCGCATGCCGGGCCGCGTGGCCAGCGGGACGTGGCGGAGGCCGTCGTACACGATGTGCTCGTAGATCTCGTCGGTGATCACCGTGAGGTCGTGGGCCTGCGCGAACGCGCCGAGGGCGTCGAGCTCGGCCTCGCCCCACACCTTGCCGCTGGGGTTGCCCGGCGTGCACAGCACCACCGCCCGCGTGCGGGGAGTGACCGCGCGGGCGAGCAGCTCGGGGTCGAGCGCCCAGGTCGGCGGGCGCAGCGGCACGAGCACCGGCGTCAGCCCGAGGCCCACCACCGTGTTGTAGTGATACCCGTAGTAGGGCTCGAACAAGATCACCTCGTCGCCCGGGTCGAGCAGCGCGAGCACGGCCGCCGCGAAGCCCCCCGTCGCGCCGAGCGTCACCACCACCTCGCTCGTCGGGTCGACCTCCAGCCCGTAGTCCTTCGCCACCCGCGCGGCCACCGCCTGACGCAGCGCCGGCACCCCCTCGGGCGGCGCGTAGATGGCCTTGCCCGCGTCGATGGCCGCGTGCGCCGCGGCCGCCACGGGGGCGGGCGTCGGGAGGTCGCAGACCCCCTGGCCCAGGTTGATGCCGCCGACGGCGTCGCAGGCGCGGGTCATCGCGCGGATGTCGGAGACGGCGGCGTTGGCGAGGCGGGAGCCGATGCGCATGGGGCGGGAGTGTACCCGCGGGCGCTTCGGCGCGGGGAGGTCGTTTGCGCCGCGCCCTTTCTGATACGATCGCGCCATGACACGTCCCACGGCCTGGCTCGGTGCGCTCGGTCTCCTCTCGCTGGTGTCGGCCTGTGCGCCGGATGTCGTCGGGGGGCCGCCCGCGCGCGACGCCGGCAAGTCCGACGCGGCGATCGACGCTGTCGCGGACGACATCGCCACCGACCGTGGGCCGGCGATGGATGCGGTCGATCCGCCCATGGACGCCTCCGACGCGGGCGGGCTGGACGGAGGAGTGCCGACCGACGGCCCCGCGGCGACCGACCGCCCCGCAGCGACCGATGGCCCCGCGGCGACCGACGCGCGGGACGTCCCGACGCCCCCGCCCACCGACGGCGGGCCGCTCCCCAACCTCATCCCCCTCGTGTCGAACCCGCAGATTCAGGAGCGCTCGTTCGCCGCGGGGGCCTGCGAGGTGATGGAGGGGTGCACCGTCGCGGGCAACCGTCGCCTCCTCCGCTTCGACCTCACCACCCCGAACATCGGGGCGGCCGACCTGTACCTCGGTTCGCCCACCGCGGGCGTGCTGCCGGCGGGGAGCTTCGAGTTCGGCACCTGCCACAACCACTGGCACCTCCGCGGCTACGCGGACTACCGCCTCGTGACGGGTGACGGGCGCGAGGTGGGCCGTGGGCACAAGCAGTCGTTCTGCCTCCTCGACTCGGGGCGCTACCTCGGGATGGGGGCCGACCTCCCCGCGGCGATGCGCTACCACTGCGGCAACCAGGGCATCCACGCCGGGTGGATGGACATCTACGGCCGCCACCTCGACTGCCAGTACATCGACATCACCGGCGTCCCGCCCGGGTTCTACCGCATCCGCGCGCAGATCAACATCGACCGCGTGGTCGCCGAGAGCAGCTACACCGACAACGAGGTCTATTTCCCGATCGAGATCCCCGCGCCTCCCTCCGCCGACGGCGGCGCGGCCGACGCGGGCGTCTCGATGGACCCGACCCTCGCGTGCCCCGGCGCCACCGAGGGCGTCAACCGCAACTGTGGCTGGATGGTGGAGGGCCCCGCGCGCACCTGCACGCCGGGCGCGCGCATCACCATCGGGTGCAACCAGGGCTGCTCGCCCGCGATCGGGATGTGCGCGGGCGACCCGATGCTCCGCGTGTGCCCGGGCAACGTCGCCTGCACCGACCTCACGGCCATCGCCTCCAACGACGACTCGTGCCCGCCCGGCGACGGCGGCCCGACGCGGCTCTGCTCGCGCGTGGAGTTCACCTGCCCCACCGTCGGGCGCTACACGATCCTGTCGGGGTCGTTCCGCGCGGGCGGCGCGTACGAGTGTCACTTCGACATCCGCTGACGCTCTGCCTCGCGGCCCTCGCCTGCGCCGCCCCCGACGCGCCGAGCGAAGCGCTCCCCAACCTCTCCGCGATCGTGCAGCTCCCGCTCGTGCAGGAGCGCACCTTCTCGGCGGACGCGTGCGAGGTGCAGGAGGGCTGCGCGCTCCCGGGCGACCGTCGCCTCCTGCGCTTCAACCTCGCCACGCCCAACACGGGAAGCACCGACCTGGTCGTCGGCAACCCCGAGGAGAACGGCCGCGCGCGCCCCGGCTTCGTCTACGCGCCCTGCCACGACCACTTTCACTTCGAAGGCTTCGCGGACTACCGCCTGCTCACGATGGACGGCCGCGAGGTGGGGCGCGGTCACAAGCAGGCCTTCTGCCTCGAAGACACCGACCACGCGCCCGGCTTTCCGCTCCGCATCGTCGCCGACCGCGACCGCTTCACCTGCCTCCGTCAGGGCATTCACGCCGGGTGGATGGACGTCTACCTCCGCACCCTCGCGTGCCAGTACGTCGACATCACCGACGTCCCGCCAGGGCGCTACCGGCTCCGCGCGACGGTGAACGGCGAGCGGCGCATCCGCGAGTCGCGCTACGACGACAACGTGGGCGAGCTCGTGGTGGACATCCCCCCGCGCGGCCCGCTCAGCGACGCCGCGACAGACGCCAGCGCGGACGTACCGTCGGTCGACCCGACGCTCCCCTGCGCCACCGCCGAGCAGGGGGTCAACCGCGACTGCGGGTGGGACGCCGAAGGCGAAGTCCGTCGCTGCACGCCCGGCGCCCGCGTGGTGCTCGGCTGCGATCCGGGGTGCGGCGCGCCCCTCGGCGTCTGCCTTGGCGACCCGATGGTGCGGGTGTGCGAGGGCGAACGACCGTGCTCCGACGCCGCCGCGCTCGCGTCCAACGACGACTCGTGTCCGGGTGACGCCGCGCGAAACCCCTGCGCCCGCGTCGCCTTCACCTGTCCCTCGTCCGGGATGGTCCGCGTGCTCACCGCCCCCTACCGCGCGGGGACGGCCTACACCTGTCGCCTCGCCGCGCCGTAACCGCGCACCCCGTGCGAGCCTCCAACCCTGCATGAACCAACGACTTCTCCAACTGGCCGCCTTCCTCTCGGTGGCGTCGCTCCTCACGTGGGGGATGCACCGCTACCTCTGGGCGCGGCTCGTGCGCGACCCCGAGTGGCCGGCGCTGTGGCAGCGCGTGGGGACGTGGTCGCTGGTGGGCCTCGCCCTGACGATGCTCCTCGCGATGCCGCTCCAGCGGGTGCTCCCGCGGCCGTTGATGACGGCCCTCGCGATGGTGGCCTTCGGGTGGATGGGGCTGTCCTTCGTGCTGGTGATCGGCACCCTCGGCGCGGAGGTGGTTCGGGGGGCGTACCATCTCCTCGGCGGGGCGCACGACCCCGAGCGGCGGCGCGTCTTCGCGCGGGGCCTCGCGGCCGTGGTGGGCGGCGGCGGCGGGCTCGCGGGCGCCTACGGGGTGCGCACGGCCCTCGCGGCGTGGACGGTGCGCACCGTGCGGGTCGCGATCGAAGGGCTCCCCGCGTCGCTCGACGGCTTCACCATCGTGCAGCTCACGGACGTGCACGTCGGGCCCACCATCGGGCGCGGCTTCATCGAGGCGATGGTTCGGACGGTGAACGACCTCCGCCCCGACGCCGTCGCCATCACCGGCGACCTCGTGGACGGGAGCGTCGCCGACCTCGGTCACCACGTCGCCCCCATCGCGGGGCTGCGCGCGAAGCACGGGGTGTACTTCGTCACGGGCAACCACGAGTACTACTCGGGCGTCGACGCGTGGCTCGACGAGCTGCGGCGCCTCGGCGTGCGGGTGCTCGCCAACGAGCGGGTGACCCTCGGCGACGCGGGCGGGATGTTCGACCTCGCGGGCGTCCATGACTACGGGGCGCGGCGCTTCCCCGGACCGCACCAGCCCGACCTCGCGAAGGCCCTCGCGGGGCGGGACACGACGCGCCCCGTGGTGCTCCTCGCGCACCAGCCCAAGCACGCGCGGGAGGCCGTCGCGCAGGGCGTCGACCTCATGCTGTCGGGGCACACCCACGGGGGGCAGATCTGGCCGTGGTCGACCCTCGTCGCGCTCGATCAGAAGTACGTGAAGGGCCTCCACCGCGACGGCGCGACGCAGGTGTACGTGAGCGAGGGGACGGGCTACTGGGGGCCGCCGATGCGCCTCGGCTCGGAGCCCGAGATCACCCGCGTGGTGCTCTGCCGCGCGTGAGCGTCAGAGGTAGTAGCGGACGTGGATCGCGCCCGCGAAGCTGAGCCCGACGAAGAAGCCCTCGTCGTCGAAGAGCTGGAGCCGCGGCGCCACCTCCAGCATCACCTCGACGGGAAACTTGAAGGCCGCGCCGATGCCGATGGCCGCCTCGGCGCCGAGGAAGAAGCCCCGCTCGCGGAAGTTGCCACGCACCGAGTAGTAGAGCCCCGTGGGGATGGCCGCGTAGAGCCCGGGGCCGATGTACCAGCGCAGGTCGCCCCAGCCCGACGAGGCGATGGCGGGCATCCAGAAGAGGTGGTCGACGCGGGCGAGGGCGTAGCGGTCGTCGCTGCGGTACGCGAACGACAGGTCGACCTGGAGCGACGTCCGCGCCGTGAGGTAGGGGTTGAGCGACACGCCGAGGTCGGGGAAGCCCAGCACCACGCCGAGGCCGAAGCGACGCTCGGTGCCGATGGGTGACGACTGCGCCGAAGCGAGGGCGGGGAGGGCGACCATCGCCGCCGCGAGGGGGAGCACGCGCCAATGCATGGGCGCATGAGACAACGGACCGCGGCGCCCCGGCAACCGCGGAGTGCGCGGGGGCGTGCCCGCCGGTCGATCACCCCTTCCCAGCCCCGGGGAAGTTGGTGTACCCAACGGCGCCTATGGCAAACCCGCGCGTCTTTTTCGACATCACCATCGGCGGCGCTCCCAAGGGGCGCATCGTGTTCGAGCTCTTCGCGGACGTCACCCCGAAGACCGCGGAGAACTTCCGCGCCCTCTGCACCGGCGAGAAGGGCGTCGGCCGCTCCGGCAAGGCCCTGCACTACAAGGGCTCCAGCTTCCACCGGATCATCAAGCAGTTCATGTGTCAGGGCGGCGACTTCACGCGCGGCAACGGCACCGGCGGCGAGTCCATCTACGGCGAGAAGTTCGCCGACGAGAACTTCCAGCTCCGCCACACCCACCCGGGCCTCCTCTCGATGGCCAACGCGGGCCCCGGCACCAACGGGTCGCAGTTCTTCATCACCACGGTGGTGACGAGCTGGCTCGACGGCAAGCACGTCGTGTTCGGCAAGGTGGAGTCGGGCTTGGAGGTCGTCCAGGCCATGGAGGCCGCCGGCTCGCAGGGCGGCTCCGTCAGCGCGCCCGTCGTCATCGCCGACTGCGGCCAGCTCTCCTGATCGCACTTTCCCCTCCGCCTCCCGCGCAACCCTTCGTACCATCCCCGCCTCCATGAGGATGTGGCCGTGGTTCATCCACGAGTTTCTCGCTTCGCGCAGCATCGTGCTGGTCGTCGCGGTGGTGATCACCGCCGCCCTGGTGCGTGCGTTCGCCCCGACCGAGCGCAAACGCCTTCGCGGCGCGGTCATCCTCACGCTCGTCCACCTCGCCCTCATCGCCGCCGCCGCGCTCCTTGACGCCACCGGTGCCCCGCAGGCCGGCCGCACCGTCGTCCTCGTCGCCCGGCTCGCCGAGGTCGCGGCCTTCGTCGGCCTCGGCGGCATCGCCCTCTTCTGCGTGGTCATGCGGCGCCTCGGCGTTGAGCCCCCGCGCATCCTCCAAGACACCTCGATGGCCGCCGCGGGCCTCTCCGCGGGCCTCCTGGTCACCGCCGCGTCGGGCTACAACCTCTCGGGCGTCATCACCACCAGCGCCGTCCTCACCGCCGTCATCGGCTTCTCGCTGCAAGACACCCTCGGCAATGTGATGGGCGGCCTCGCGCTCCAGCTCGACAACTCCATCGAGGTCGGCGCGTGGATCACCGTCGGGTCGGTCTCGGGGCGCGTCGACGAGATCCGCTGGCGCTTCACCGCCATCATGACCCGCGACGGCGAGCTGGTGCTCCTCCCCAACTCCGTGCTGATGAAATCGCAGGTGACCGTCCTCGCGCGCGGCTTCCAGCCCGGCCGGTGGCGCCGCACGGTGCACTTCGCCGTGGGCTTCAACCACCAGCCCACCGACGTGATCGAGGCCGTCGAGAGCGCCCTCCGCGCCGCCGCGATCCCGCGCGCCGCGGTCGCTCCGCCGCCCGACTGCATCCTCCTCGACATCGGCGAGGCCCAGTGCCGCTACGCCGTCCGCTACTGGCTCACCGACCCGCGCGAGGACGGGCCCACCGACTCGGTCGTGCGGACGCGGGTGTTCTTCGCGCTGGCCCGCGCGCGCATCCACCTCGCCGTCCCGGGCCGCACCGTCTCGCTCACGGTCGCCGAGGGCCGCGGCGAGGGGGAGAAGACCGAGGCCGAGCTCGCCCGCAACGTCGCCGCGCTGCGCCAGGTGGACGTGCTCCGCAGCGTCGAGGAGCCGGAGCTCGCCATGCTCGCGCGAGAGCTCCGGTACGCCCCCTTCGCGTCGGGCGAGGTGATGACCCGCCAGGGCGCCGATGGGCACTGGCTCTACCTCATCACCGAGGGGACGGCGGCGGTGCGCGTCACCGTCGACGGGGGCCTGGAGCGCGAGGTGGCCCGCCTCGGCGCGGGGCGCTTCTTCGGCGAGATCTCCCTCATGACCGGCAAGCCCCGCGAGGCCACGGTGGTGGCGGTGACGGACGTCGAGTGCCTCCGCCTGGGCGCCGACGCCTTCCGCCGCGTGCTCGCTGCCCACCCCGAGCGCGCCGAGGATTTCGCCGAGGTGCTGGCCGAGCGCGAGTCGGTGCTCATGGCCGTGCGCAAGGGGCTCGACGAGGAGGCCCGGCAGCGCCACGCCGCTGAAAAGAAGGCCGACATCGCGACGAGCATCCGCGAGTTCTTCGGCCTCGATTGAGCGGGTGCGGTATCGTCGCCGTCGCCATGAAGCCCTGTCCCTTCTGCGCCGAAGAGATTCAAGACGCCGCCATCAAGTGCCGGCACTGTGGGTCGATGCTCACCGCGGCGCCGCCGACGGTGGCGGGCGATCACCCCCCGAAGGTCGCCGACGCGCCCCGGCTCATCTACGGGGGGTCGCCCTCGTGGCGGGCGACGCTCCCGCGCTACGTCGGGATGGGCTTCCTCGTCGTGGCGGGGGTCGTCGGGGCGGCGGTGGCGGCCTACACGCAGGGGCCCTACGGCGCGCTGGTGGGCCTGGTGGCGCTCGTCGGGCTGGGGATGCTCGCGGTGTCCGAGCTGCGCCGGCGCTCGACGCGCTACCGGGTCACCACGCGCACCATCGACATCGAGCGCGGCGTGCTGGCCCGCAAGATCGACACGATCCAGCTCTGGCGCGTGCGCGACGTGGAGTTTCACCAGACCCTGTCGCAGCGGATGTTCGGCCTGGGGACCATCCGCCTGGTGACGCACGACGCGACCAACCCGGAGACCTCCCTCGTCGGCGTCGCCGACGCGCGGACGGTGTTCGAAGAGGTCAAGCGGGCGGCCGAGGTGGCCGGTCAGCAGCGCAATGTGGTGGGGGTGATGGAGTAGGGGCGCGGGCTCTGCCCCGCCCCGTCGTAAGGTGCGCTCAGGTCTGGGGGACGTCGCGGCGGCCGCGGATCTCTTCGCGCGCCCGGCGGGCCATCTCTTCCCAGTCGGTCTGGTGGTGACGGGCGAGGCCGTACACGTGACCCGGGCGGTGGTCGGAGACGATCGCCGTGAGCGTCCGCATGATGCGGGCGGCGATCTCCTGGTCGACGGGGTCGGTGGCCTTCGCCTGGAGGAGGCGGGTCTCGGCCGTCACGGCTTCGACGTGGAGGCGGAGCAGCGCGTGCTCCATGTCCGCGGCGTCGTTGCTGATCGTACGGACCTCCTCGCGGAGCTTCTCCAGGGGCTCGTGGACCTCGCCGCCCGCGCCCTGCGGGCCGCCGTCGAGGTCGGCCTGACGGTCGCGCCAGGCGTCGCGGGCGGGCGCCTCGCGGTCGCGGGAGAAGTCGCGGGGGGCGTCACGCGGGGCGTCCCGGGTGGTGTCGCGGTCGCGGGAGAAGTCGCGCGGGGCGTCGCGGGTGGGCTCGCGGTCGCGGGGCGCGTCGCGCCAGCTCTTGGCGCGGGCCTGGGGCTCCTGCCGGACGAGGTAATCGTCGATGCGCGAGGCGGCATCGCGGAAGGTGTCGCGGAGGTAGGTGAGGAGCTCACGCAGATCGCGGTCGATACGGGGACGGTCACGGTCACGGTCCATGGACATGGTTCGGGTACTCGCAGTGCTAGGGGTGAATCGCGCCGTTGGGGGACGCGGCGTGGTACCGGCGGGCGGTGCAACGCGGCGCGGTTTCTCCCACATCCCCCGCGGGTCGCGCAAGGGCGTCGGCGTGGGGCGATGCGGCGCCTTTGCCCGTTGGCGCCCGGGGCGGACTTGCGTACCATCGCGCCGCCATCTGTCACCTACGGAGGTCTCGCTTGAAGTTCTCCCCGCTGTCGTATGTCTCCGCCTCGCTCCTCGCCGCGCTCGGTGCGTGCAGCCCCGCGGCGCCTTCGTCCCCCGGGGGCGACGCCGCGACCGACACCGCGTCCAACGACGTCCCGGCCACGCCGGACGTCGAGACCGACACGCCCGCGACCCCGGACGGCGGGGCGGACGTCCCCGTGACGCCCGACGCTGGGATGATGGGCGGCTCCACCGCGGTGCTCGCCTACCAGGGCGACCCCGGGCGCACGGGCGCCAACCGCACCGAGACGCGGCTCACGCCCGACACGGTGCGGGCGGGCTTCGGGCGCGACACCACCTTCGCCCCGACGATCGCGGGCGACATCTACGGCCAGCCGCTCTACGTGCCGGGCGTGTCGGTGGGCGGCGCCGCGCGCGACCTGCTCTTCGTCGCGACCGAGCAGAACAACGCCTACGCGCTCGACGCCGCGACGGGCGCCGAGGTGTGGCGCACCAACCTCGGCCCCACCGTGTCGCGCTCGCAGCAGAGCTGCGGCAACATCAACACCCTCGGCGTGACGAGCACCGGCGTCATCGACCCGGCGACGCGGACGCTCTACCTGGTGTCGTTCGTCAACCAGGGCGGCATCGGCTTCAAGCTCAACGCGCTCGACCTCGCGACGGGCATGCAGCGCTCGGGCTACCCCGTGGCCATCGCGCCGCCGATGAACAACGGGTCGAGCTTCGACACGCGGGTGACGGGCCAGCGGGGGGCGCTCGCCTTCCGCAACGGCGTGGTGTACGTGCCCTTCGGCGGGCTCTTCGGCGACTGCGGCATCTACCACGGCTGGGTGGTGAGCATCCCGGCGGCGACGCCCGCGCAGCAGACCGCCTTCGCGACGCCGGGCCGCGGCTCTGGGATCTGGGCGCCGGGCGGCTTCTCGATGGACGCCATGGGGCGCATCTTCGCCGCGACGGGCAACAGCACGCCGCTGGGCGGGCACACGCCGGGCTCGCTCGGGGAGTTTGTGCTTCGCCTCGCGACCGGGCCGACGGGGGCGTCGTTCGAGATGAGCGACCGGGCCGCGCAGTTTAGCCCCAACGACGCGCGCAACCTCGACCTGCAAGACCTCGACATCGGCTCGGTGGCCCCGGTGCTCCTGCCCGGTACGCCTTCGCGCCTGGTGCAGGGCGGCAAGGCCGGGTCGCTCTACCTCCTCGACGCCGACAACCTCGGCGGCAACACCCCCCTCCAGTCGCTGCGCGTGTGCTCGGGCGGCATCTTCGGCGCGCTCGGCGCGTGGTCGAACGGTACCGACACCTACGTCTTCACCCCCGCCCGCGGCACGCGCTCTGGCTGCTCGGGCTCCAACGGCGTGATGGCGCTCCGCGTGGAGAATGGCGCCACCATGAGCACGGCGTGGTGCACCGCCTCGGTGGCCAACGCCAACCCGCCGGTGGTGTCGTCCAACGGCAACAACAACGCGATCCTCTGGGTCACGGGCTCCAACACGCAGGGCGGCTCGCCCGTGCTCCGCGCGTACGAGGTGAGCACGGGGATGGAGATCTACGCCAACACCGAGCCCCCGCCGAGCGTGCGCCACTGGGTCCCGCCGGTGGTGGCCGACGGCAAGGTGTACGTCACGGGCGCCACGACCGTCTCGCTCTACCGCGCTCGCTAACACCAATGCCAGTCAGGTAGCGCGCGTCCAGCGTTCCCAGGGTTCGCAGGAGCTCACGCCTGGGCTACCTTCGGATCGCCCGCAAAGCCGGGCTCCCTCGTCGCAGACCCTCACTGGTTCTCCATGAGCCCGGCTCTGCGGGC
>JBILLV010000344.1:0-9715 GCA_044375895.1 Polyangiales bacterium
TCAGCTCCGACATGGCCGCGATCTACACGCCCACCACGGTCGACCGCGCCATCGAACAGCCGCTTCCCCTCGCGTCGCTCACGGGCATCGACGGGCAGATCCTCCCCGTCCCCGGGCACACCCGCGGCTCGCTCGTGGTGGTCATCGGCGGGGCGGCCTTCGTCGGCGACCTGTTCCGCGGGTCGATCGTCGGCACGAGCGCGACGGAGCATTTCTACATGTGCGACCTCGACGCCAACCGCGCCGACATCCGCCGCCTCCTCAGCGACGGGGCGCTGGGCGCGGTGGTGTTCTTCCCCGGGCACTTCGGCCCCATCGAGCGGGCCGACGTGCTCGACGCCTTCGGCCACTGAGCCCGCCGCGGTGTAGTACCGTCGCGCCCATGCGCATCCTCCACACCATGCTCCGCGTCGGCGACCTCGACCGCTCGCTGGCCTTCTACACCGAGGTCCTCGGCATGACGCTCCTGCGCCGCAAGGACTACCCCGACGGGCGCTTCACCCTCGCCTTCGTCGGCTACGGCCCCGAAGACAGCACCGCCGTCCTCGAGCTCACCCACAACTGGGACACCGCCCGCTACGAGCTCGGCGGGGGCTACGGCCACATCGCCGTCGAGGTCGACGACGCCTACGCAGCGTGTGACGCGGTGACAGCCAAGGGGGGCAAGGTCACGCGCCCCGCCGGGCCGATGAAGCACGGCACCACCGTCATCGCCTTCGTCGAAGACCCCGACGGCTACAAGATCGAGTTCATCCAGAAGAAGGCCGTGACGGCGTAGCGACTGCGCCGCGTCGCCCTTCAACGTGCTGGTCACCGTTCCCAGCGTCCCAGGGTTCGCCGAGCGCTCACCCTGGGCTGGATTTGGATCGCCCGCCAGGCCGGGCTCAAGCGTCTCAAGCCATCAGGTTCTTCCTGAGCCCGGCTCTGCGGGCGATCCGATCGGAGCCCAGGGTGAGCGCTCCGCGAACCCTGGGACGTTGAACGGCCCGCTGCGCCGCGCTGTGCCGCGGGTGTCGCCCGAACGATACGCCTCCCCCGCGCGCGAACGCCTGGAATCCCCGTGTTTCCGCGCGGCACGGGGCGTGCGCTACGCCTCGGGCATGAACCACCACACCCTCCTCACGAAGTTCGTCGGCGCGGCCTCCCTCCTCACCCTCTTCGCCGGCTGCGGCGACGTCGAGCCCGGCTCCCCCACCCCGGGGGCCTTCGAACAGGCCCGCTCGTCGCGCGCCCGCATCACCTCGCCCGCGGTCTCCGACGCCGACCGCGCGAGCTTCGCGGACGGACAGCGCCGCTTCGCCCTCGACGCGTACCGGGTGCTCGCGGCGGGCGAGGGCAACCTCATCTACTCGCCGCACAGCATCCAGTCGGCGCTCTCGATGACGTGGGCGGGCGCGCGCGGCGCCACCGAGTCGCAGATGGCCGCGGCGCTGCGCTTCTCGCTCCCCCAGCCCCGCCACCACGCGGCCTTCAACGCGCTCGACCAGGAGCTCACCGCCCGCGCGGCGCGCCCCGTGGAGGGATCGGGGCGGCGCTTTCGCCTGCGGGTGGCCAACGCGCTCTTCGGGCAGCGGGGCTACAGCTTTCTCCCGCCCTTCCTCGACGCGCTCGCCGAAAACTACGGCGCGGGGATGAACCTCCTCGACATCGCGGCCGACCCCAACGCGGCCCGCGGTCGCATCAACGCGTGGGTGAGCGACCAGACCGAGCGGCGCATCCCCGAGCTCCTCCGCGAGGGCTCCGTGACCTCTTCGACCACGCTGGTGCTCACCAACGCGGTGTACTTCAACGCCTCGTGGGCCGTCCCCTTCGAGGCCGCCCAGACGCGCCCCGCCGACTGGCACCCGCTCACCGGCGCCGTCCGCGCCGTGCCGATGATGAACCGCTCCGCCGACCTCCGCTACGCCGAGGGCGACGGCTGGCAGGCGGTGGAGCTCCCCTACACGGGCGGCGACGTCTCGATGCTGCTGATGCTCCCGGCGGAGGGGCGCTTCGCCGACTTCGAGCGCACGCTCACCGCCGAGCGCCTCGACGCCGTGGTCGCGGGGCTCGGCAGCCGGGAGGTGCAGCTCACGGTGCCGACCTTCTCCTTCCGCCGACACACGAGCCTGAAAGACCTGCTGCGGGGCATGGGCATGACCGACGCCTTCCAGGGCGGCGTCGCCGACCTCTCGGGGATGGACGGGTCGCGTACCCTCTTCGTGCAGGATGTCGTCCACGAGGGCTTCATCGGCGTCAACGAGCAGGGCACCGAAGCGGCCGCGGCGACGGCCGTCCTCGTCGGGGTCACGAGCGTGCCGCAGCCCGCGACCTTCCGCGCCGATCGGCCCTTCGTGTTCGCGATCCGCGACCGCGCGTCAGGGGCGCTGCTGTTCGCCGGGCGCGTCGTCGCTCCCTGACGGCCCTACGGCCGAAACTCCACCAGCGCCTCGACCACCGACTCCGGCAGCGACAGCGTCGCGTCGAGCCCGTCGCGGCGCGCGTAGAAGCCCGCCCCGTCGCCCGCGCCGAAGCGCTCGCCCACCACCAGCCGCACCGACTGCTGCCCCGCGTCGCCTTCGCCCGCGGCCTCCACCACCAGCCGCGGCGTCGCCATCCCCGCCTCCGCCGGCGCCGCGCCGTAGCCGAACACCCGCGGCGCGCTCGCACCCGCCAGCCCGTTGAGCAGCGCGTCGACCCGCTGCGCGTCGACCGGCGTCCCCGCGTCGGTGCGCCACTCGCTGCCCGTCTTCACCAGCACCACGCGCCGCGGCGTCGGGCCGCCCACCGTGAGCGTGAGCCGCGACACCGCGCTCGCCACCACGCGCAGCGCCCCGCGGTCGAGGTGCGGCGTCGACAGGGCGTCGAACACGCTCCGCGGCGCCACGAACACCCCCGGCGTCCCCTCCAACGTCGCGAACACCCCGCCGCCCGGCGCGCTCGCCCCGAACGAGAGCGTGTAGCTCCGCACGGGCGCCACCGCGGCGTCGCTCCCCGCGTCGCCCTCCGCCTGCGGCCCGGTGCCTTCGAAGCGGGCCACGAGCCTCGCCCGGGGCTGCGCGAGGCCGTGCTCGGGGCGCGCCGTCGCCGACACCCAGCGGTCGGCGTCGAGGGCTGCGAGGGGGCGCACCAGGTCGCTGGAGAGCGAAGGGTCGGCGGCGATCGCGACCGGCCGCGAGAGCCGCAGCACGCCGTCGACCCGCGCGACCTCCTCGTGCATCGGCCCCACGTCGACCAGCAGCGCGCGGAGCTCGTCTTCGGTGTCGCGGATCACCGCGCGCGGGCGGAAGCGCACCGCCTCGACGCGCAGCGTGTCGTCGAGCGACGGCGGAAACTGGAGCACCACCGGCTCGTCATCGCGCGACACGTAGAGCCCCGCGGCGTCCACCAGGCCCACGTGGATGCGCTCGATGCCCTCGACGCCCGTGCGCGACACCTCGATGACCGTCTGGGCGGGCAAGAGCCCCCGCGCGGCCCGCTCGTCGGTGGCGAGGCGCTGCGTGGTGGAGACGTCGTGGAGCGTCCCGAGCCACGCCTCGATGGACTCCGCGTCGACGGGCCACGGCGAGCCCTCCGCGCGCCAGCCCGACGAGGCCGATCCCGTCGCGGTGCCGCCGCGGCGCAGCACGAGGTCGGCGCCGCCGGTGCCAGCCCCCTTGATGCGAACCTCGCCGATCTCGTCGGTGCGGGCGGCCAGCACGTGGTCGTCGCGAAAGCCCTCAGGTGCCACGCGGAGCGAGTCGACCAGGCCGCGGCCGAAGCACACCACCGTGCCGGTCCCCTCGCGCATCGCGGCGAACTCATCCGCGTGCTCGGGGCACACGTTGCCGAAGCGGAGAACCACCGGCTCGACGTTGCCGTTCCGACGAAACTCCGCCCGCACCCGGGGCCGGTCGAGACCCCACTGGGCGAGTCCGCCCGGCGCGACGTCGTCGGCCAGCACCCGCGTCGCACGCAGCTCGTTGAGCTCGGAGGTGATGGCCTCCACCGCGCCGCGCGCGGCCCGTCCGAGGTCGGGCGTGACGAGCCGCCACACCGCCCCGCGCCGCTCGATGGCGCGCGTCTGCCCGTCCACCTGGAGCTCGATGCGGGTCACCCGCTCGGCGTCGACGTCGGCCACCTTGCGGTCGCGAAACTCCACCGCGGCGCGGTCGAAGGGCTGGCCGAAGGTCTTGGGGAGCACCACGGCCAGCGCGGCGTTGTCGCGCCCGCCCGTCGCAGCGGAGGCTTCAACGTAGACGGCCTCCTCGCGCTCGACGGCGCCGCCGAGGGCGAAGCGCGCGGTCACCTCGGGGCCTTCGTGAATCGTCACGCGGGCGCGCGGCCGGTCGAGCCCGAAGCGCCCGCGGGTGGCGGCGTCGAGCGTTCCGAGCGAGCGTTGGGGCTCCGCGCCCTCCACCTCGGACAGGAGCCGTTCGGCCTCGATGGGGTCGGCCGGACGTCGCGTCCCGTTCGACACCACGAACCAGTCGTCGCGCTCCTTGCGGAGTTCGAAGCGGACGCCGTTGCGCTCCACCTCGATCTTGTCGACCCGCTCCCGATGGAAGGCGCGGAACACGTTCTGCCGCCGCGCCTCCATCTCGTCGGTGGTCGCGCGCTTCTGGTCCCACGCGATGACGCCCGCGAGGGCCCCCACGAGGCCCGCGAGGGCGAGGGGGGTGCGGTACCGGGCGATGCCCTGCTGCCTCATGACGACCTCCGCGCGCGCCACACCGCGAAGCCCACCAGGGCCGCCGCCAGCGGAACCAGCAGGATGACGTACACCCCGATGCGGATGAGGTCGTGCGGGCTCACCGTGAGGGCCGCGCGGGAGACGGGCTTCGAAGGGATGTTCACGAGCTCGCGGCGGGCGGTGAGCCAGCCCGCGACGGCCTCGGCGAAGACGGCGTTGCCGATGGCCGCGCGCGCCTGCGGGGTGAAGTAGCCCGACTCCAGCATCAGCGATGTTCCCACCACCACCACGCGCCCCGCGGGGGCTCCCGGGCTCCGCGGCCGCGCGCCCGGCACCTCGCCCGCCATCGCGAGCGACACCGGGCCGGCGATGTCCGCGCCGTCTCGTTCGGGCGGCCGTCGTCCGAGGTCTTGAATGCGCGTCTCACCCCACGCCCGCGCGGTCGCTTGCACGAGCGTCGCGGGCACGGTCTCGCTCCCCTCGGCGCGAACGACCGGGCGCGAGAGCTCCACCACGATCGACTGGCCGCGGAGGTTGCGCGTGAGCTCGTGGTCGTTCCAGGTGTCGGCGCGAAACTGGGCGGCGGTGCCGGAGGGCATGAGGTGCTCCTCGTCGGCCTCGATGGTGACCGCCGCGGGGAGGCTCATCCCTGCGAGGCGAGCGATGCCTTCGAGGCCCGACGGAGCGACCCTCCCTTCGAGCACCACGAGGTCGAGAAAGAGCCCCACGTTGCCGCCCGCGCGGAGGTAGCGCTCGATGGCGGCGGCGTCTTCGGCGGGCCACCCCCGCTGCGAGCCCGCGACGATGAGCGCGTCGCAGTCCGCCGGGACGCCCGTGCGCCCGTGCACCGCGACCTCGCGCACCTGAAAGTTCTGATGGCGGAGGGCCTCGGCGAAGCCCGCCCCAGAGCGCTCGCCCTGCGCGACGGGCATCTCCTCGTGGCCCTGCGACATGCAGAGCTTCGTCGCGGAGGCGCGGTCGACCTGCAGCAGCGCCTCGCTGATGGCGCGCTCGACGGTGATCTGCGCGTTGAGCACGCGGGTGCCGCCCTGCTCGTCGCCCGGGTCGGGGGCGCCGAGCTCGCGGAAGGTCTCGCGGGCCACTTCCCAGTGCCGCTGGCCCTGCGCCACGAGCATCCCGCAGCTCGCCACGGTGCGCTCGCCGTCGCGGCTCTGCAAAAGCTGGAGGTGAAACTGCTGGGCGAGCCCGATGAGCCGCTCGCGCTGCCGGTCGGGGTCGACCGTGTGCACCGTGAGCCTCCGGCCGGCGGCGGCGTAGCGCTCCACGAGTTCGACGACGTCGTTGTAGTGCTCTTCCTCGCGGTTGAGCAGCACGTAGAGCTCGGTGGGGGCGTGGAGCTCGCGGGCGATGGTGGCCGAGCGCTGCGAGAGCGTGAAGCGACGGGCGGCGGTGAGGTCCCAACGGGTGAAGTGGCGCGCCGCGAGGTAGTTGACCTCGACGAAGAGGAGCAGTGACAGCGCCACCACCACGGGGCCGCGGAGAAATCCGTCGACCCACGAGCGCGCTTCGGGCTGGTCGGCCATCTACGCCTCCCTCCGCGCGTTGAGCGAGCGGGCCGCGTAGGAGAGCGCGAGGACGGTGACCGAGAGGTAGTAGACCACCTGCCGCGAGTCGACCGTGCCCACGGAGAAGTGCTCCATGTGCTCCCAGAGGTTGACGTACTGGAAGAAGCGCTGCTGCCCCTCCTCCGTGAAGATGTAGCGCCCGAGGCCCAGCGCGAACATCGCCCCGCCGATGACGCCGAACGACCCGACGAAGGCGGTGATCTGCGAGCGGGCGAGGGCGGACATGAGCACCCCGATGGCGACGAAGGCGCTCCCGACGAGCCCGACGCCGACGTAGGCCGACGCGAGGGCGCCCCAGTCGACGGGCCCGTAGCGCCGCACCACGAGGGCGTAGAGGAAGGTGGGCAGCCACAGCGACGCGTACACCGTGAAGGCCCCGAAGAACTTCCCGAGCACCACCGCCGCGGGCGTCACGGGCGTGGTGAAGAGCGTCTCCGCGGTGCGCGTGCGCCACTCCTCGGCGAGGGTGCGCATGGTGACCGCGGGGCAGAAGATCATGAGGGTGAGCACGGACAAGATGGTGCTGCCGAAGAAGAGCTGGAGCGGCCCCCGCGTCCCCGTCAGCATCGGTCGGTCGGCCACGAGCTGCATGAAGAAGTAGAACACCACCCCGTTGAACACGAGGAACGACACCATCACCACGTACGCCAGCGGCGCGTAGAAGGCGGCGATGAGCTCGCGCTTGTAGATCGCCCAGGCGGCCCTCACGACGGTGTCCCCTCCTTCACTTCGCGCTTCGTCAACGCGTGGAACACGTCTTCGAGCGAGTGCGCCCGCGGTGTCACCTCGCGCACCCCGAGCCTGGCCTCCACGCACGCCGCCACCGCCGCCTCCACCGCGTCGCCCTCGACGGGGACGGCGAGTTCGAAGCGCCCGATGCCGTCGTCGTAGGTGACGCTCGACACCGTGCAGCCCGCCACGTCGGCGAGCGCTTGCTTCGCGGCCGCCTCCGGGTCGCTGGCCCAGGACGCGCGCGCGCCCTCCTTCACAGCGACGGCGACGGCGACGACGCGGTCGGTGCCGCGCAGGGCGGCGCGCACGCTGTCGAGGGCGCCCGTCGTGGCGATGCGCCCCTCGTGGATGATCACCACGTGCGAGCACACCGCCTCCACCTCCGACAGGATGTGCGTCGAGAGGAAGATCGTGTGCTCCTTGCCCAGCCCCTTGATGACCTCGCGGAAGCGCAGGATCTGGTTGGGGTCGAGGCCCTCGGTGGGCTCGTCGAGGATGAGGAGCGGCGGCGACGCGACGACCGCATCCGCGAGCCCCACGCGCTGCTTGTAGCCCTTGGAGAGCTCGCCCACGAGGCGCCGGGCGACGTCCGTGATGTCGGCGAGCTCCATCGCGCGGGCGACGGCCTTCTTGCGGTCGCCGCGCACCCCTTTGATCTCCGCGCGGAAGTGCAGAAACTCCTCGACGCGCATCTCGGGGTGGACGGGGTACGACTCGGGCATGTACCCGATGAGGCGGCGGGCCTCGAGGCCGTCTTCCACCACGTCCTTGCCGCCGATGCGGGCCGTGCCCGAGGTGGGCGGGAGGAAGCCCGAGAGCATCTTGAGGGTGGTGCTCTTGCCCGCCCCGTTGGGGCCGAGGAAGCCGACGATCTGCGCGCGGGGGACGGAGAAGGTCAGCGCGTCGACCGCGGTGCGGGCGCCAAAGCGTCGGGTGAGCTGGTCGGCTTCGATCATGGGGAGCGGGCCGACGGGCTCTAACGAGAAAGGGGCCGCGGGTCAATGGGTGGCGACCGTCGGCTCAATGGAAGTCCCGAGAGCGCGGCGCCGCAGCCTCCTCCGCGAGAAACGTCGGGACGGCCAGCGAGTCGGTCACCACGTGGACCACCCCATCCACCGCCTGCACGCGCCCCCGCACCTCCAGCACCGACGCCGTCCGCCCCACCAGCGCGTGCCGTTCGAACACCCGCTCCCACACCACGAGGTTGACGAAGCCGGTCTCGTCTTCGAGCGTGAAGAAGGTCACGTTCTTCGCGGTCCCCGGGCGCTGGCGACAGATCACCATCCCCACGTAGCGCACGGCGGTCCCGTCCTTCATCGCGGCCACGCCCTGCGCGTCGGGGACGCCTTCGCGCCGCAGCGCATCGCGGAAGCGCTCCATCGGGTGCGCGCGCGGTGAGTGCGACGACGCGCGGTAGTCCCATGTCACCGCTTCGTCGGGGGTGAGCGGGACGATGGGGGCGGCGGGCTCGTCCGGGTCGGCGTCGAGCGGGAGCCCCAGGCGCGGCGCTACCCCATGGACATGCCACAGTGCTTCACGTCGATCGGCCGCCACGCTCCCGAAGGCGCCCGCCTCGGCGAGGGCGACGAGGCTGCGCTTCGACACCCGCACGCGCCGCGCGAAATCCTCCACCGACGCGTACGGAGCGGGCGCCTGCGCGAGCCGTTCGCGCTCCCGTGACCCGAGGCCCGACACGTAGCGCAGGCCCATCCGGACGGCGAGCGATCCGCGGGGGAGGCGCTCCAGCGAGCAGTCCCAGCCGCTGTGGTTGACGTCGAGGGGGAGGGAGACGACGCCGTGGCGCCGCGCGTCTTCGAGCAGCGTGGAGGCGGCGTAGAAGCCCATCGGCTGCGCGTCGAGCATCGCGCAGAGGAAGGCCGCGGGGTGGTTCTGCTTCAGCCAGGCCGTGACGTACGCGATGAGCGCGAACGACGCCGCGTGGCTCTCCGGGAAGCCGTACTCGCCGAAGCCCAGCACCTGCTTGAACACCCGCTCGGCGAAATCCTGGTCGATGCCCTTCTCCACCATGCGCGAGATCATGCGGGTGCGGTGCTGCTCGATGCGCCCCGACGAGCGCCACGCGCCCATGTCGCGTCGGAGCTGGTCGGCCTCGCCCGGGGAGTAGTCCGCCGCCACCATCGCGAGGCGCATCACCTGCTCTTGAAACAGCGGTACACCCAGCGTCCGCGCGAGCACGGTCTTCACGTCGGGGTGCGGGTAGCGCACCTCCTCCGCGCCCTGCCGTCGCTTGAGGTACGGGTGAACCATGCCGCCCTGGATGGGTCCCGGCCGCACGATCGCCACCTGGATCACGAGGTCGTAAAACTCCTTCGGGCGCAGCCGTGGGAGCATGGACATCTGCGCGCGGCTCTCGATCTGGAAGACCCCGACCGTGTCGCCCGCGCTGCACATCGCGTAGGTCTTCGCGCAGTCCGCGGGGACGGTGGCCATGGACAGTTCGAGGCCCTCGTGGGTGTGCAGCAGGTCGAAGGCGCGGTGGACGGCCGTGAGCGCGCCGAGGCCCAGGAGGTCGACCTTGAAGAGCCCGAGGTCTTCGACGTCGTACTTGTCCCACTGGATCACCGTACGGTTCTCCATCGTGGCGGGCTCTACGGGGACGAGCGAGGTGACCGCCTCATGCCCGAGGAGGAAGCCCCCGGGGTGGATGGACAGGTGTCGCGGGAGGTCGGACGCCTGCGCGATGAGCCGACGGAGCGTCACGGCCTGGTGCGTCGTCGGATCGAGG
>JBILLV010000134.1:0-23580 GCA_044375895.1 Polyangiales bacterium
TCGAGGCCCGCGGTCTCGAAGGACTTCGTGTCGAGCTCGCTGTCCCAGTGGCTGGTGGCCCGCGCGAGCCCGTCGAGCTCGCTCGGGGGGATGCCCAACGCCTTGCCCACGTCGCGAAGCGCCGAGCGCGCCCGGTAGCGAATCACGTTGGCCACCATCGCCGCCCGGTCGCGCCCGTAGCGCTGGTAGAGGTGTTGGATCACCTCCTCGCGGCGCGCGTGCTCGATGTCGAGGTCGATGTCCGGCGGCTCGGCCCGCTCGCGGCTCAAGAAGCGCTCGAAGAGGAGCTGCATCTTCGACGGGTCGATGGCCGTGATGCCGAGCGCGAAGCACACCACGCTGTTGGCCGCGCTCCCCCGGCCCTGACACAGGATCCCCTCGCGCTCGCAGAAGTCCACCACCTCGCGCATCGTGAGGAAGTAGCCGCCGAAGCCGAGCTCTTCGATGAGGTCGAGCTCGGTGTTCGCCTGCGCGACGACGGCGGGCGAGGGGTGGTCGCCGTAGCGCTTGCGGATGCCGCTGTGGGTGAGCTGACGGAGCCACGAGCCCTCCGTCTGCCCGTTGGGGACGTGCTCCTCGGGGTAGCGGTAGCGCAGCTCGCCGAGGTTGAACGAGCAGCGCGCGGCGACCTCCAGCGTCCTCGCCACCGCCGCCGGGTCGTCCGGGAAGCGACCGGCGAGCTCCTCCGCCGTGAGCAGCGCGTGCTCGTCGTTGGGGCGCGTGCGGCGGCCGGCGTCGTGCACCGTGCACCCGTGACGAATGCACGTGAACACGTCCTGCAGCCCGCGGCGATCGCGGTCGTGGTAGAGCACTTCGTTGCTGGCGACGACGGGGACGTCGACCTTCTTCGCGGCCTCGCGGAGGCGGCGCTCGGGGGGCCGCTCCTCGGCGCGGAGGTGGCGCGCGCAGAGGGCGTAGAGGCGGTCGCCAAAGGGCTCGCGGAGCGGCTCCAGCAGCGCGGGGACGGGCGCGAGCGCCAGGAGGCCCGTCTGGTGGGCGCTCACTTCGTCGACGGTGACGAGCGACTCTCCCTTGGGCGATCGACCGCGGCCGAGCGTGAGGAGCTTGCAGAGCGACGCCCAGCCCTCGCGGTGCTGCGCGAGGAGGACGACCACGCCCGCATCGGTGGTCACCTGCGCGCCAGGCAGCAGGCGGATGCCGAGGGCCTTGGCGCGGACGTGCGCGCGGACGACGCCGTACACCCCGTCACGGTCGGTGAGGGCGACGGCGGGCAGGCCCAGCCTGTGGGCTTGCTCGACGAGCTGATCGGGCGCGGAGGCCCCCTCCAGGAAGCTGTACGCGCTCTTGACCCAGAGAGGAACCAACGGCGCCTCAGATCACGCGCTCACCCGGTGGTGGTGGCCGTGGTAGGGGCGCGGGAGCACCGCGGGGCGCGGGCCGTGGTACGCGACGGCGGGCGTCGGGGGGAGGGGGCCGAGGTCGCCGAGCTCGTTCTCCAGGGCCGCGCGGAGGTCGTGGAGCCCGTCGAACGAGCGCCCTTCGAAGAGCTTCCACGCGGCGTACATGAGGTCGGCGCAGACGGCGGGGGCGACGCAGCCCGTCCCGGCGCCGAGGCCCGGCATCGCGATCGTGCGGATGCTCCCGGGGGCGACGGCGTTCTGCAGGCGGGCGGCCTGGAGGGCGGCGGCGCAGGCGAGGGCGACGTTCATGGTGGCGGAGATGTTGTCGGCGGGGCCGTGCATGGTGGGCGTCGCGATGAGGTACGACGGCAGGAGCCGGCCGGTGGGCGCACACGCCGCCGCGCCGAGGGGCATCGCGTCGCCCCAGCGCGAGGTGACCGCGCGCCGCACGCGGGCCTGGATGCCCGGGCCGAGGTGCGCGCGGACGAGCGCATCGACGCCGCCGGTCATCATCGCGCGGGCGTTGGTGGGCGACACCCACGCGTCGGCGCGCTGCTCCAGGAGCGACCCCCGCACCACCGCCACGCCGTACTCGCCGTCGAACACCGCCCGCCAGGCGTCGACCATCTTGGGGTTCACGTCCACGAGCGTCAGGGTCACATCATCCATCGCGCACATCCCTTCGGGGTTGAGGTGAGCGGAGGGTGTGTCGGCGCGGAGAAGTTGGCAACGGGGGGTGTGACGTACCCTGTCACCGACCGATGCGGTGATCGAGGTCGAAGGTCACCTGGCGCGCGGCGATCTGCACCTGCCACGTCTGCCGCACGCGCCCGACCTCGCAGTGGACGGGGTAGACGCCCGGCCCGAGCAGCACCGGTCGCGGCGTCGCGAAGAGGACACCGCCGACGTTGCACTGCGCTTCGGGGGTGGTGGTGAGGACGTAGAGGCCCTTCGACGGATCGGCCCAGCGGACGCCCCGGCCGAAGCGGTCGGACGTGTGCACCGTCGCCGGGGCGATGGGCATCGCGCCTTCATCGATGAGGGGGAGCGGCTCGGCGCCCGATCGACGCGGCTCCGGGAGGCGCACCGTGGTGGGTGGCATCGGGAGGGCCGCCGCGGGGGGAGAGGCGACGGGGACGGTGGGCGCGTCGGGCATCCGCAGGGGGGTGTCGAGCGGGTCGCGCCGGGGCATGGCGAGGAGCGCGTAGGCGCCGACGAGCGCGACGCCCACCGCGCCGACGATCACCTGACGGGTGAAGGGCCGTCGGGGGGGGCGAGCGTCGTCGGGGAGGGGGAAGGTGGGGTCGTCGGCGCCCGGGGCTGAAGGGGGGCGGAGCTTCGCGCGGAGGGCGGCGTTCTCCGCGCGGAGGGCCTCGACCTGGGAGAGGGCGCTCTGGAGTTCGTTGCGGTAGTCACCCATCGACGCTGTCACCGATGCTACGACCATGTCGCGTCGGCGGGAACAGGCGACTTCGCCCGAAGCGACGGTCACACGTCGTAGTAGAGATGGTACTCGTAGGGGACGGGGCGCAGGCGGACGGGGTCGACCTCGTGCTCGCGCTTGAGGGCGATCCAGGTGTCGACGAGCTCGCGGCTGAACACGTCGCCCGCGAGGAGGAAGTCGTGGTCGGCCTCCAGTGCTTCGAGGGCCTCGTCGAGCGATCCCGCCACGTGGGGCAGGGCCCGGCGCGACTCGGCGGGGAGGGCGTAGAGGTCGTGATCGAGCGCGGCGCCCGGGTCGAGCTTGCGCTGGATGCCGTCGAGGCCCGCGAGGGTGAGGGCGGCGAAGGCGAGGTACGGGTTGCACGACGGGTCGGGGAAGCGCACCTCGACGCGCTTCGCCTTGGGCGACCGCGAGAACATCGGGATGCGGATCGCCGCGCTGCGGTTGCGCGCGGAGTACGCGAGGTGGACGGGGGCCTCGTAGCCCGGCACGAGCCGACGGTAGCTGTTGGTCGTCGGGTTGGTGAGCGCGTTGAGGGCCTTCGCGTGGGCCAGCACGCCGCCGATGTAGTGCAGGGCCATCTCGCTCAGGCCCGCGTAGCCGTCGCCCGCGAAGAGCGGGGTCGCGCCGCGCCAGATCGACTGGTGGCAGTGCATCCCCGACCCGTTGTCGCCGTAGAGCGGCTTGGGCATGAAGGTGGCCGTCTTGCCGTGGCGGGCGGCGACGTTCTTCACCACGTACTTGAACCACTGCGTCTTGTCGGCCATGCGAACGAGGGTGTCGTAGCGCATGTCGATCTCGCACTGACCGGCCGTGGCCACCTCGTGGTGGCTCGTCTCCACCTCGATCCCGACGGCCTCCAGCACCTGGACCATCTCGGTGCGGATGTCCATCAGGGTGTCGTGCGGGGGGACGGGCAGGTAGCCTTCTTTGTGGCGGATGGTGTACCCGCGGTTGCCCTTCTCGTAGACGCGCCCGGCGTTCCACGGGGCCTCCGCCGAGTCGATGGAGAAGGACATGCGCTCGGGCTTCACCTCGTAGCGCACGTCATCGAAGACGAAGAACTCCGCCTCGGGGCCGAAATAGATCGTGTCGCCGAGGCCCGTCGCCCGGAGGTGTTGCTCGGCGCACCGCGCGATGTGCCGCGGGTCACGCGCGTAGGGGGTGCGCGTCACCGGGTCGATCACATGGCAGACGAGGCTCAGCGTCGGGAGCGCCATGAAGGGGTCGATGACGGCCGTCGTCGCGTCGGGCACGAGCAGCATGTCGGACTCGTGGATGGCCCGCCACCCGCGGATCGAGCTCCCATCGAAGCCGAAGCCTTCTTCGAAGGCCTCCTCCGTGAGCCGACGAAACGGCACGCTCGTGTGCTGCCACCGCCCGAACAGGTCGCAGAACTTCAGGTCGACCATCGCCGCGCCGTGGCGCCGCCCCAGCTCGATCGCCTCGCCCGTGTGGCCCCTGGTCATCGTCATGTCCCTCCCCGCGTAACAACCTTCGTCAGATGGCGTCGCGCCCGCGCTCGCCCGTCCGGATGCGCACCACCTCTTCGATGGGGATGACGAAGATCTTCCCATCCCCGATGCGCCCCGTCCGCGCGCTGCGCTCGATGGCGTCGATGACGGCGGTCACCTGCTCGTCGGCCACCACGACCTCCACCTTCACCTTGGGGACGAAGTCCACCACGTACGCGCTGCCGCGGTAGACCTCCTTCTTCCCGCCGGTGCGGCCGAAGCCCTTCACCTCGGTCACCGTCATCCCCTGGACGCCGACCTCAGCGAGCGCGTCCTTCACCTCGTCGAGCTTGAACGGCTTGATGATCGCCTCGATGCGCTTCACAGCAAAAGCTTGTACCCGCCGCCATGTTAACGCGACGTAAATCCGTGGGAAATCTCTGTCAGCGGGCGATGCCCCTTGCCGCCGCGCGCGCTTCGTCGCGACAATCCGCGGCCTCCGATGCTCACCTACGAAGAGGCCCGCGCCCGCGCTCTTTCTGATGTCTCCCCGGTCGCCGCCGAGCGCGTCTCGCTCGCCGCCGTGGTGGGCCGTGTGCTGGCCGACGACGTCATCGCCCGCGCCCCGCAGCCCGCCTTCGACCACAGCGCGATGGACGGCTACGCCGTGCGCGCCGCCGACCTCGCCGCGCCCGGCGCGAAGCTCCCGGTGGTGGGGGAGAGCCGCACCGGCGGCAACGTCGTGGCGCCCCTCGCCGCGGGGACGTGCGCGCGCATCTTCACGGGCGCCATGATGCCCGATGGGGCCGACGCGGTGGTGATGCAGGAGGTGGTGACGCGCGAGGGCGACACGGCCTGCTTCTCCCGCTCTGCGAGCGTCGGCGACCACGTGCGCCGCCGCGGCGAGGACGTGGCCGCGGGGGCGACGGTGCTCGCGCGGGGGACGCGGGTGACGCCCTTTCATGTGGCGCTCCTGGCCTCGGTGGAGGCGACGCGGGTGTCGGTGGCGCGGCGCCCGGTGGTGTCGATTCTCTCGACGGGCGACGAGCTCCGGGACGCGGGCTCGCCCGACCGACTCGGGAGCGTGGTCGACGCCAACGGCCCCGCCCTCGCGGCCCTCGTGGCGATGTGCGGTGGCGAAGCGCGCGCGCTCCCCTTCGCCCGCGACGACCTCGACGCGACGCGGGCGGCCCTCGCCGGGGCGCTGGAGCAGAGCGACCTCGTGCTCACGGTGGGCGGCGTGAGCGTCGGCGACCACGACGTGGTGCGGGCGGCGATGGAGGGGGCGGGCGTCGCGCTCGACTTCTGGAAGGTGGCCATCAAGCCCGGCAAGCCCCTCTGCCTCGGGCGCGCGGGGCGGACGCGGGTGCTCGGGCTGCCGGGCAACCCCTCGTCGGCGATGCTCACCTTCGTACTGTTCGGCGCGCCGATGCTCCGCGCGCTCCAGGGCGATCGGGTGACCTCACCCGTGGCGGTGGAGGCCGTGCTCGACGGGGCGATCCGCCACGCGCCGGGGCGGCTGGAGTTTGCCCGGGTGACGCTCGATGAGTCGGGGGCGACACCCGTTGCTCGACCGCTCGGCAATCAGGCGTCGGGGGCGGTCACGTCCTTCGCGTGGGCCGAGGCGCTGGCGTTGGTTCCGCTGGAGGCGGGGGCGCTGGCGAGCGGCGCGCGGGTGCGCTGCTGGAGGTTGCGCGATGTCTGAAATGAACGTGCGGGTGCTGGTGTTCGCCGCGGCCCGCGAGGTGGTGGGGACGTCGGAGCTCGCGCTCACGCTCGCGGTGGGTGCGACCGCGGGTGACGCGCTCGACGCGCTCTGCGCGCGGTGGCCGGGGCTGGCGCCGTACGCGGGCTCGCTGCGGCTCGCGGTGAACGGGGACTACGTGGGCCGCGAGTGGGGGCTGGTGGCGGGGGACCCGGTGGCTGGGGGTTGAAGCGGCGCGATGCTCGCTACGCGAGGGCTTCGACGCAGCGCGTTTCGATCATGCGCTCGATGGTCTTCTCGTCGGTGTCGGTGGCGGCGGCGAGCTCCTTGAGGAGCAGCGCGCGGGCCTGATCCATCAGCCGACGCTCGCCGTAGGACAGCTCCTTCTCGTGGCGAAACTTCACCGTGTACAGGTCGCGCAGCACGCGGGCGACCTCCACCGGCGAGCCGCTCTTCAGGAGCTCGGTGTAGGCGCGGAGCCGGCGGTTCCACGGCCCGGTGCCGACGGGCTTCTCTTTGGTGCTGAAGACCTCCAGCACCTGGGCGGCCTGCGCGGCCGACATCACCTCGCGGAGCCCCACCGTCTCCGCCGTGCGCTTGGGCACCATCACCCGCATCCCCGACTCGAGGATCTTGAGCACGTAGAACAACCCGTCACTCCCTCCCATCGCCCGGCTCTCGATCGCGGTCACCTCGCCCAGTCCATGCGCGGGGTGAACGGCCTTGTCTCCGACCTGGAAGTTTGACTCCATGATGCTCCTTCGTGGGCTCATTGTGAGTGCGACGAGACGTCAACGAGCGGCGTGCATTCACACGTCGCTCGCGTCCGCTCGGCACCCGCATCTCGCAGCGGCGGCGCTCGTTCCCGAGGCACCTTGTACTTGGGGGTACCACGCGCGCACCCCGGGGTCAAAATACCTACAACCCCGTCGGCCCTTCGGCGACCCGTCCGCGCAATACGTCGGCGAGCGCGTCAATCGCCGCCCAGGGGATGAGCGCCTCCGCGTCGATCCCGTCGCCGGTCTGCGTGACGGTCACCCGCTCCCCGCGGAGCCACTGCGCCGCGCCCACGGCGTGCCCGATGGGCTCTTCGATCAGCGCGTCGAGCGCGCGTCGCAGCCGGGCCTCCGCGTCGGTCGGGAGCGCGCCCTCCAAGCGCAGCCGCACCCGCACGCCGCGCGGGTCTTCCAGCGCGCGCAGCTCGACGCCGCGCACGCCCTCCAACAGCGCGTCGGGGGTGCGGTCGCGCAGCTCCGCGGGGACAGTCTCCCCGCGCCAGGTCGCGAGCGCGTCGTCGTCGACCCCGCCGCGCGCGCGCAGCGTCTGCTCGATCGCGCGCAAGGGGGCGAGCGCAGGGCCCTCCGCCCACGAGACCAGGGAGCAGGTGTTCCAGATGGCGAGCGCGGTGGGGGTGGCGCCGACGACGCCCCACGCGCGCAAGACGCCGTCGCCCTCGGCGCGCTCGCGCGGCGGGAGCATGCGGTCCCAGAGGAGGGTGTCGATGCGTCGTGTGTCGAAGGCCCCGAGGCCCACCGCCACCGTGGTGGGGCCGCGCCACGCCACCAGCGCGCGCTCCACGGTGCGCACGTCGTAGCCCACGCGGCGCGCTCGCTCGAAGAGGGCCTGGTCGCCGGCGTCGTCGAAGGCGCGGCCGAGGGCCCGACCGAGGCGCGGGTGCGCGAGGATGGCGCGGGGACGAGCGACCACCCACGACGACGCCCCCGCGGGAACCATCGCGCGCAGCGAGGTGGGGCAGGTGGCGGTGGTGGGGGAAGGGGTGGCGGAAGAGAGCGCGGGCCTGGCCGGGTGGGCGCAGGCCCCGAGCATCGAGGCGAGGAGGAGGGAGCGCGCGCTCAAGCCTGCGCGGCGCCGGGGCCGGGACGACCCTTCGTCTCCTTCTCCTTGTCCTTCTTGGGGGCCTCGGCCTTCTCCTCGGGCTTGCCGTTGAGCATGCCGCCCTTGCGGATGTTGTGCTTGGTCATGATCTCGAGCTCGATCTTCCCGAGGGTCTCGGGGTTCTTCTCGAGGAAGGCCTTCGCGGCCTCGCGGCCCTGGCCGATGCGCTCTCCCTTGTACGAGTACCACGCGCCCGACTTCTCGACGATCCCGCCCTCGCTTGCAAGGTCGAGCAGGTCGCCGCTCTTCGAGATGCCCAGGCCGTAGAGAATGTCGAACTCCACCTCGCGGAAGGGGGCCGCCATCTTGTTCTTCACGATCTTCACGCGGGTGCGGTTGCCCACCACCGTCTCGCCGTCCTTCAGCGCGCCCACGCGCCGCACGTCGAGGCGCACCGAGGCGTAGAACTTCAGCGCGTTGCCGCCCGTCGTCGTCTCCGGGTTGCCGAACATCACCCCGATCTTCATGCGGATCTGGTTGATGAAGATGATCATGCAGTTGGAGCGGTGCACCGTCGCCGTGAGCTTGCGGAGCGCCTGCGACATGAGCCGCGCCTGGAGGCCCGGGAGCTGGTCGCCCATCTCGCCCTCGATCTCGGCCTTCGGCACGAGCGCCGCGACCGAGTCGATGACCACCACGTCGACCGCGCCGGAACGAACGAGCATGTCGGCGATCTCGAGCGCCTGCTCGCCGTGGTCGGGCTGCGAGATGAGGAGCTCGTCGGTCTTCACGCCGAGCTTCTTCGCGTAGTTGACGTCGAGCGCGTGCTCGGCGTCGATGAAGGCCGCCACGCCGCCCGCCTTCTGCGTCTCCGCGATGGCGTGGAGCGACAGGGTCGTCTTGCCGGAGCTCTCCGGCCCGTAGATTTCGGCGATGCGCCCGCGGGGGTAGCCGCCGGTGCCGAGCGCGATGTCGAGCGAGACCGAGCCCGTCGAGATGACCTTCACCTCGGCGGCGGCGTCCTTCGCGTCCGTGTCGAGGCGCATCACCGCGCCCTTGCCGTACTGCTTCTCGATGCCCAGCAGGGCCAGTTCCAGCGCCTTCTTGCGATTCTCGTCCATGACCGTTGCTCTCCGTTGGGCCCCAGCAGATCGCTGCCGTAGGCGATGTGAGTTACCAGAAGTGTCGCCGAGGCGTCGCTCTCCGTTCAGCGCCTCGTCGGTCCCTGATCTACCCCGGCACTGAACATCCGTAAAGCCCTTCGTCTGTTCAGGTGGACGTACTCTGTCCGCGGGGTGCGCGCGGGCCTTCGGGCCGTGGGCCTCGCGCGTCACCGAGGGAGTGCCGCGACACCGCGTGGTGCTCGGCGCCCAGCCGCGTGAGGTCGCTGCGCGCGAGAGTGAGCTCGTTCGCCAGGGCGAGGCCCGCGTCGAGCCGCGGCATGGCGAGGGCGTCGAGGGCGCCGCCTGGCTGCTTGACGCGGCAGAGCGTGAGGTGCGGGCGGAAGGGCCGCGGGTCGCGGGGGAAGCCCAGTTCGAAGCACGCGTCGTCGACGGCGCGGGCGAGGGCGGAGAGCGCGTCGGCCCCCTCGGCGAAATCGAGCGCGAGCACGCGCGGCGCCTCGGGGGAGGGGAGCGCGAGGAGGCCGCGGGGGGCGAGCTTGAGCGGCGCGTGGGCGCGCGCGACGCGGGTGAGCGCCGCGGAGAGGGCGGGCGTGATGCCCGCGTCGACGTCGCCGAGGAAGCGTAGGGTGACGTGGAGGTTGGCCGGCGGCACCCACGCGCAGCGCCAGCCCGCGCCGTCGAGGGCCTTGCGCAGCGCGCGCCCGGCGTCGACGACGCGGCGGGTGGCGGCGAGGTCGAGGAGGCAGCCGACGAAGAGGCGCGCGGTGTCCATCGACTTCAGCCGCACACGGAGGTGAGGGCCGTCTCGACGGGGCCCTGGCAGGCGGCCCGCACCATCGCGAGGGCGGCCCACGTGGCCTGGCGTTGCACCCGCTCGCGGTCGCCCAGGAAGCGGTGACGTCGCACCACCGTCTCGCGCCCCGAGGCGAGCGCGAGAAACACCGTCCCCACGGGCTTCTCCGCGCTCCCGCCGGTGGGGCCGGCGATGCCCGTGACGGCGATCGCGAGCTCCGACCGCGCGGTGCGGCGCGCGCCCTCCGCCATCGCCCGCACGCACTCCGCGGAGACGGCGCCGTGCCCGAGGAGCACCTCCGCCGGCACGCCGAGCACCGACTCCTTCGCCGCGTTGGCGTACACCACCGCGTCGAGGAGCAGGTACTCGCTCGCCCCCGGCACCGACGTGAGCACCGCCCCGAGCAGCCCGCCCGTGCAGCTCTCCGCCACCGCCAGCGTGAGCCCGCGCGACCGGAGCGCGCGCCCCACGACGGCGGCGTAGAGGTCGTCGTGGTCGCCGAAGACGAGCTCGCCCAGGCGGTTGCGCGCCTCGGCCGCGGCCCGCTCAGCGAGGGTGCGCGCGGCGTGCAGGTCGTCGGCGCGCGCCAGGAGCTTCACGTCCACCTCGGGGAAGCGCGCCCGGTAGCCCACCGTCACCCCCGCGAACGACTCCGCAAAGCCCGCGAGGCGCTCGGCCACCGCACTCTCCCCGGCCCCGTAGGTGCGAAGGATCACCTGGTAGCTCCGCGGCGCCGCCAGCGAGACGATCCGGCGCATCACGCACTCCTCGAAGATGCGCTCCATCTCCGAGGGGACGCCCGGCAGGAAGAAGAAATCCCCCGCGCCGATGCGCACGCGGAAGGCCGGCGCGAGGCCCGCGGGGTTGCCGAGCACCTCCGCTCCCACGGGGACGAGCGTCTGGCGCTCGGTGAGGGCCGTCGGCTCGCGTCCCACCGCGGCGAAGCGGCGCCGGAGCGTGTCGAGGGCGGCGGGGTCGGGCGCGGTCTCGACGCCGAGCACGGCGGCGACGGAGGCCACCGTGAGGTCGTCGCTGGTGGGGCCGAGGCCGCCCGTGCAGAGGACGACCTGCTCGGTCGCGCCGAGCCGTCGCAGCGCGGCCTCGATGCGCCCGGCGTCGTCGTCGACGGTGGCGTGCTCGCACACCTCGAAGCCCAGGGTGGTGAGTCGCTGCGAGGCCCAGGGGGCGTTGGTGTCCGTGACCTCGCCCCGGGTGAGCTCGGTGCCGATCGAGAGGATGGCGGCCTTCATGTCGTGTGGACCGGCGACCGTACGAACGGGCGGCGCCTCGGGTCAAGGACGGAGGAGCTCCGTGCGCTACACGTACACGCCGATGGAGGCGACGGCGAGGTCGACCCCCTCGTTGGCGAGGCGGGTCCGGAGCTCCCGGCTGCGGGTGTCGACCTTGGCCGAGTCGAGGCCCTCGTCGTGGAGGAGGGGGACGATGGCCTGGAGGACGGCGAGCTCCTCGATGTGGCTCCCGAGCTCGCGGAGGAGCGAGGCGCACTCGTCGAGGACGTTCACCGCCTGGACGGGGTTCTCCTGGAGGACGTGCACGTCGGCGATGTCGCGGAGGATGGCGGCCTCGATCTCGCGGAGGCCCACCTCGCGGGCGGCGCGCAGGGCGTACTCCAGCACCGAGCGGGCCTCGGGCTGCCGACCCTCGTGCATCCGGACGCGCGCCACGCTGCGCATCGAGAGCACCTCGCACTCCCGGTTGGCCCCCGTCGCCGCCAGCACCATCGCGCGGTGAAACAGCAGCGAGGCGGCTTCAAACTGCCCCCGCGCGAGGTGGACGGCCCCGAGCTCGTGGACGGCGGCGCTCTCGCACCAGGGGCTCTCGCACTCGCGGGCGATGCCGATGGCGCTCTCGGAGAGCTCCTTGGCGCGGTCGAAGCGCCCGAGGCGGCGCTCGCAGCGGGCCGAGTGGGCGAGGCCGAGGGTGTGGTCGCCCCAGCGCCCCGTGCGTCGGTCGAGGGCGACGGCCTGACGCCAGAGCGACAGGGCGGCTTCGAAGCGCATCTGGCGGTAGCGAATCTCGGCCATCGCGTCGAGGGCGCGGGCCTCGTGGATGGTGTCGCCCGACTCCACCGCCGTCCGGAGCTCCCGGTCGAGGAGCGTCCACGCGCTGGCGAGTTCGGTGCGCTCGATCTTGACGCGGGCCTCGTCGATCTCGCGGAGACGACGGCGGCGGCCGCCCACCCGGTCGTCGCCGAGGTGGATCTTCGACGCGGCCTCGCGGGTGCGTTCGGCGGCCTCGTTCTCCCCGCGGTCGCGCTGGAGCTGGTAGAGCGAGGAGAGGGCCTCGGCCGTCAGCCACTCGGCGTAGAGCGACGTCCGCGGCGTCTGAAACACCCGGTCGAGCACCTCGGCGACGCGGTCGTGGCGGCGCTGCCGGCGGAGGCACTCGGCGACGAAGAGGAGCCGTGACGCCGCCTCCTCCTGGTTGCCACGGGCCATCTCGATGCCCGCCGCGCGCTCGGCCACCGCGACGGCCTCGTCGAGCCGGCGCAGGTCGCCGAGGGCCATCCCCAGGCGCACCAGGGCGGCGCTCACGCCCGGGATGTCGCGGCGCTCTTCGGCGGCACGGACGAAGCGGCGGAGGTTGTCCACCCGGGCGGCCGGCTCCGTGCTCTCGCCGACGTGCTCCCAGGGGTCGCCTACGTTCCATTCGTAGAGGGCGGCGGCGAGGCGGTCGTAGGCTTCGGCGAGGGGATCTTTGACGAAGGCGCTCGGCTCGTCGAGGACGAGCGCGTCGCCGAACGACCACCGCGCGCGGTACGGGAAGCGGTGCGTGGCGATGCCCCGGGGGTGATCGTCCCAGCGCCACAGCCCGTCGTTCTCACACGCAGAGAACCACTCCTTCCACCGCTCGAACCAGGCCTGCGCCATCCCGCTCTCTTCGGCCATCGGCACGTGGCTCACGGCGAAGAAGACCCGGGGCGACGGGCGGCCGTCGGGGCGCTCGCCTTCGCCGACGATCGCGCGGGCGACGCGCTCGATGTTGGCCACCGCCTGATCGGACGCGGGCGTCATGAGAACCACCGCGTCGGCCAGGTGCTGCGTGCACACGCGGCTCGCCGGCGTGAGGCCCGCGCGGCAGTCGATGAGCACCACGTCGGCGAGCTCCAAGAGCTGCGCGCGCAGGGCGTCGAAGGCCACGCTCGACGCGATGTCGTCGTAGAAGTGGGCCCAGTCGAAGCCCCCGAGGCGGGCGACGTAGTGCGCGTCGAGGCGCCCCGCGAGGAGCACGGACACCGAGCCCCCCGTCGGCGCCGCCGGGCCGTCCGTGATGGGAACCAGCCAGGGTTCGAGGTCGGGGAGCTCGTCGGCGCGGCGCTCGATGGACTCCATCCACTCGGCGAGGAAGTCGAGCACCCCCTTGCCCTCGGCCGCCACCTCGGGTGGCACCCCGAAGAACTCATGGAGCCCGGGGCCCTCCAGGTCCCAGTCGACGACGATGACGCGGAGCCCGTGACGGGCCGCCAGGCGCCACGCCACGTTGGCCACCGTCATCGTGCGACCGATGCCCCCCTTGAACGAGTAGAACGTCACTACCCGCCGTTCGCTCCGTGTCCGACTCATCGCGCTCGCAGCCTCCGTCCAAACGACACAGGGCGTCATACCAGACCCCCCGGCGACTTTGACAGTTTCGCGCGCTCGCCCCCTATTGTGCAGACCCCGTGGCCGCGATAGCGTCCCCCTGGAGACGATGGCGGCGGCCCGCTACGACATCATTCGGCAACTCGCTTGCGGAGGCATGGCGGAGGTCCTCCTCGCGCGGCGTACGCCCGACGACGGCGGCGCGCAGGAGCTCGTCGTCATCAAGCGCGTCCTGCCGCACCTCACGCAGGCCGACGGCTTCATGCGCATGTTCGCCACGGAGTCGCGCATCGCGTCGCAGCTCCGCCACCCCAACATCGTCGCCGTCCTCGAGGTGGGCGAGATGGACGCGCTGCCGTTCATCGCCATGGAGCGCCTCGACGGCGCCGACCTCCTGCGCCTCCTCCAGCAGTGCGTCCTGCGCCGTCAGCAGCTCGGCGCGGCCGTCGCCATGGCCGTGGTCTCCGGCGCCGCGCGCGGCCTCGGGTACGCCCACCGGGCCCGCGCCCGCGACGGCCGACCGCTCAAGATCATCCACCGCGACGTCTCCCCGCACAACATCTTCGTCACCCGCGACGGCGGCATCAAGCTGCTCGATTTCGGCATCGCGAAGAGCGCCGCCCAGGCGACCAACACGCACACGGGCCAGGTGAAGGGGAAGATCTCGTACATGTCGCCCGAGCAGATCCGGGCGAAGCCCCTCGACGCCCGCTCCGACCTCTGGTCGCTGGGCGTGGTGCTCTGGGAGAGCGTCGCGGGCGAGAAGCTCTTCACGCGCGACAACGACGCGGCCACGCTCCACGCGATTCTCCACGACCCCATCCCGACGCTCGCGAAGCCCGACGCCCCCGGCCTCGACGAGCTCATCGGGCAGATTCTCCAGCGCGACCCGACGAGGCGCATCGGCACCGCGGAGGACATCGCCCAGCGCCTCGACGCCCTCCTCCAGCGCGCGGGGCACGCCACCACGGCGAAGCTCGTCGCCCAGCGCGTCGCGTCGCTCGTCCCCGCGCTCAGCCCCGAGATCGACGCCGCGCGACCCGCCGTGCAGCGCAACCCCGAGGTGGTGACCTTCGCGCTCGGCCCGGCCTTCGCGCGCGCCGAGGCCCCCCGCGAGCCGCAGGGAGCGGCCGATCGCGCGGGGGCTCACCGCCGCCTCTCCGTCGCCGACGCGCCCATCGCCCACGCCCGCCCCTCCGACGAAGACGACCCCACGCTCATGGAGATCGCAGCGCCCCCGCCGGACGCTGATTTCGATCCCGACGAGACGCTCGAGCGCGACGGCAACCACCCCCGCGTCGGCGAGACCACCGACACGCACACCATTCCCCTTCGCCCGGCCATTCAGGCCACCGGGACGCTCGGTGTCGCGGCGGTCGCGGTGGCGCGGGCGATGGTCGCGTCGGGGCAGTCTTCGCCGCGCCCGGTGGCGGCGGTGCAGCCGCGGCGCCCGGTGCTCCCGGCTTCCATCGATGTCATCCAGGAGCTCTCGGCGGAGTTCGAAGGCGAATCCGACGACAGTCTTACCGCGCCCCTCCGTCGCCCCCCGACGCTCGCGATGCCGCCCGGCCGAGCGCCGCAGATGGCTCCGCCGAAGCCTGCCCGCCCCGGGACGCCTTCGCCGCTGGCCAATCCCCTCGCGTCGAAGCCCGCGAAGGCCACGCAGACTGTCCCGCCGTCCGCGCGCTCCTCGCCCCCCACCGCTCAATCGTCTGCAGCGCTCGCGGCGCCGCTCGCGACGGTGTCGTCTCCGCCCGCGGTGAGCCGCCCCTCCACGGTGCCGCCGCCCCGTCCGGCGAACACCGTCGACGCGCCGCGGCCGTCGATCGCGCCCCCAGCGCCCCGGCCCTCGGCGGCGCCCGAAGCCCCGCGTGTGTCGGCCGTCCACGAGGCCGCGCGCTCGTCGCGCCCCGCGGCGGCGCCTGCGCCCGAGCCGGAGCTTGCGTCGATCTTCGGGGCTCCGCCGCCGCCGGCGTCACCCTTCGGCGACATCCCCGCCCTCCACGCGCCCGCCCTCACGTCCTCGCCCCCGCGGCAGTCGCAGGACTCGCTGGTGGCGGCGGAGGTTCCGGCGACGGGGCCGCGGCGGACGCAGCGTTTCAGCACGACACCGCCGCCGCGCAAGAAGGGTGGCCTGCTCGCCATCGCGTTTGGGGGCCTCTGCCTCGTGGCCGGGCTCGTCGTCCTCGGCGCGTACCTCTCCGGCACCCTGCGGCAGAAGCCCACCGAGGCCGCGACCACCTCGGCCCTCCAGCCCACCACGGCCACCGCGCCCGTGGCCGTCCCTGCGGAGCCGGCGGCCGTCCCCGCGGCGCCGACGGTTGCGCCCACGGTGACGCCGACGCCTGCGCCCGCGCCTCCGGTGGCAGCACCGCCCGAGCCCGTCGCCCCGGTGGTCGCTGCGCCCGAGCCCGAGCCCGAACTCATCACCCCCGAGCCCGAGCCGACGCCGCCGCCTGCACCCGTGGCTGCGCCGCGCGCTCCAGCGCCACGCCCGCCCCAGGTGGCCGCACGGGCTCCGGTGGCGCCCAGGGCTCCGGCGGCCCCCCGAGCTCCGGTGGCGACGCCGCCCCGCACGCCGACGCCCGCGATCGCGGCCCGACCCCGTCCGACGTCGCGCGGCACGCTGATGGGCGACCCCTTCGACACGCTCGCCAACGGCTCTGCGGCGGCGCCGACGCGCGCTCCGGCCCGCCCGACGCCCGTGCGTGCGCCCGTCGCGGCGCCCACCCGCGCGCCCGCTCCGACGCCCGCGCCGCGCCGGGTCACCCCGCCGCCGACGGTGCGCAGCGGGACGATCTTCCAGGACCTCTGATTCGCTACGCGCGGGGCGGCAGCGCCAGCGTGCGGAGGAAGTCGACCACGAGCCCGCACAAGCGCGGCGCGTCTTCGAGGTACGGGCTGTGTCCGAGGCCCTCGGGCTCGACGAAGCGCCCGTGGCCCGGCATCGCGTCGCGAAACCAACGCCCGCTCGACGGGGGCAGCACCCGATCGCCGCGGCCCCACACCACCAGCACGGGCATCGTGAGCCCGCGCACCTCGCCCGCGTCGAGCATCGCCTCCGTGGGCAACGCGTCGAGCAGCGCCTGCACGGCGGGGTGAGCGACCTTGCGCCGCGTCGCCCACGCGAGGAAGGGCCGCAGCCGCGGCGGTCGCGCGAACACCCGGTCGATGAAGCGGAGCGCCTCGTCGTGGGAGCGCAGGCGAAACGTGCGGCGCAGCGACTCGACCTCGCCCGCATCGAGCGGCGCGCCGCCCGGTGAGAGCAGCACCAGGGCCCGCACGCGCTCGGGCCGCGCGAGGGCGTAGCGCACCGCCGCGTAGCCGCCGAGCGAGTTGCCCACCAGCACCGCGGGCTCGTCGAGGAGCGCGTCGAGCGACTCCATCAGCCCGGCGCGCAGGGCGTCGGCGGTGACGCCGCCCGCGGGCGTGGCGCTGTAGCCGTGGGCGAGGAGGTCGGGGGCCACCACGCGGCGCACCCACGGGCGCAGGCCCGCCATCATCGGCGCGAGGTGGATGCCCGCCGACGCGAGGCCGTGCAGGAGCGCCACCGGCGGGAGCGTCCCGACGCCGCGGCCGTCGAGCGCGTGCACCTCGCCGACGCTCGTGGCGACCCGCACGCTGCGGTAGCCGCGGGCGTTGAGCGAGGCGCGCAGGAGGTGCTCGACGGGGAGGAGCATCGGGCGACGGAGTGTACAGGGCCGCGCGGGCGGGGCGGCAAGTACGCGTCAATCCAGCGCGGCGGTGGCCGTGGTGGGCGCCTCGCGGGAGGGCATCCCGTCGAGCATGCAGAGCAGCAGGCAGAGCTCGTGCGGAAGGCCCATCCCCGCGGCGAGCATCCGGCGCGTCGCGGCCACGGCACGCTCGCGCGTCTCGGCGGGCGACATCACCCGGTAGCTCATGGTGACGAGGACGTCGTGGGGCGTGGAGAGGTTCACGCGCGGCTCGGAGGGGAGCACGACGATCTCGTTCACCTGGAGGCCGCGGTCGTCGGTCTCTTCGGCCTGCGCGACGAGGGACATGCCGCCGGGGTGCGGGATGCACACCAGCCAGCGCACGGGCTCGCCCGCGACCTCCAGGCGGTGGGCGACGCCCTGCGCGGCCGTGGTGCGACCGCGGAGGTCGCGGGCGGCGAGCATGGCCACCGCGCGCCCGAAGTTGCGCCGCGCGTCGTCGGACTCGCCCGTCTGCAAGAGCATGTCGAGCACCACGGCCGTCCCTTCGCCCGCCTCGTCGACGATGGCCGAGGTCATGCGGTCGTGGAGGGGTCTGAGCTCACCCTCGGTGACGGCGCGGCGCCACGCGGCGAGCGCGGGGAGACCGGCCTCCCGTCGGCACCGTTCGACCCGCGCCCACACCTCCTCACGCGCCGGCGCGGCGATGCGGAGGAGCTGCGCGGCGAGCGAGTCGGCCATGCCGGGGGCGGGCATCTGGAGCGCGAGCTCGAGGGTGAGCTTCTCGTCCTGCAGCGCGACCCAGTCGGCCTCGCCCACGCGCGTGTGCGCCGAGCGGGCGAGGTCGGCGCCCGCGGGCGTGAAGAGCAGCAGCACCAGCGCGCAGCCCCGCGACGGGAGCGCGACCGCGGCGTCGAGGAGCACCGTCATGAGCGCGTCTTCGTGGCCGTCGAGGGCGAGGTCGCGGGCGGCGATCATGGCGGCGGCGCGCTCGCGGAGCGTCATGGGGCCGCGGCGCATGCGGGCGATGAGCTCGGCGCGGGCGCGGGGGGCGTCGCAGTCCTCCAGCGCGGCGCGCGTCGGGGCGTCGGGCGAGCGGTCGTCGACGATGAACGCGGCGACCATGTCGGAGAAGGGGACGGTGTCGTCGCGCGGTTCCATGGGGGCACTATAGGGCGGATGGGGGCGGACGGGAGCGGTCAGCGTCCGACGGGGGCGACGCGCGGGCGGTGCTCGAGGGTGACAAGAAGAGCGACCCGACGTAGCGGCACGGCGTCGAGCGGTGCGCGACCCGCCTCGGCAATCCCCTCGCGTCGATCGCCCCGGAGGCGATACCCTCCGCGCCGGCCCATGTCGCTGCTCGTTCGAGAGATTCGCCTCCGCAACTTCCGGGGCTTCCGCGATGCGCGGCTCCCGCTCGACGACGTGACCTTCCTGGTCGGGCGCAACGGCTGTGGGAAGTCGACCCTCCTCGACGCCCTCGATTTTGTCCGTGACGCGCTCACCGTGTCCCTCGGCATCGCGTTGGAGCGGCGGGGCGGCATCCACGGCGTTCGTCATCGGCTCGCCGATGCGGGCGAGGCGGTCGAGGTTGCGGTCGTCCTCGAGCTGGCTGTGAAGGCGGCGGAGGCGTCGTCGTCCGTCGCGATTCCGGAGGATCACCTCGTGGCGGCGGGCTACCACGCGCGGCGCGTCGTATACGGCTTCTCGCTCGACGCGTCGGGCGCGCTGCGCCGTGAGGTGTGCCGTTGGGAGGGCGACCTCCTGCCCGGCTTCGAATGGCGCGAGGGGCGGCTCACGCCCTTCGGTGGCCCCACGCCCGCGCAGCCCCAGGCACCGGACGACGCGCTGCTCCTCCCGCTGCTCAGCGGCGTCGGGAAGCCCGGTGCGGGGCGCAAGATCAGCACGACGGGCCCAAGGGAGCGCTCGGGCTGGGGCGTCATTCATAGCGCCCTGGCCTCGCTTCGCTCGTGCCATCCGAACGCCGACGCGATCCGCGAGGGGAGCGAGATCGCCCTCGGCGCGTCGCTCGAGCCCGACGCGCGGAACCTCGCCAACGTGCTCTGGCAGATCCGCGAGCGCGCGAAGGAGTCCGAGCCGCCCCGCTTCGCGGAGATGCTCGACGTCATCGTCCCGGGGCTGCGGGAGGTGCGCACGATCAACCACGGGACGCGCCGGACCCTGGAGTTCGTCTGCGCGTGGGAGGGGCGCGAGGTGCTCTTCCCCGCGAGCGCGATGTCGCACGGCACCCTGCGCGCCCTTGCGATGCTCGTCGCCCTGCACCAGCCGTCGGAGCCCGCCGTCGTGTCGATCGACGAGGTCGAGAACTCCCTCCACCTCGGCGCGCTCCAGGTGATCTTCGACGAGGTGATCGCGGCCACGAGGGAGCGCGTGGCGGCGACGGACGACCTCCCGAAGCAGGTCGTGGTGACCACGCACAGCGCCGAGGTGCTCAGCCTCCCGGCGGCGGAGGGGCGCCGCGTCCGCGTCGTCGAGCGGCGCGGCGCGTCGAGCGAGGTGTTCACCCTGGCGAGCACCGTCCTCGCGGAGCTCCAGGCCCCGGAGACCGTCGGTCGCCTGCTGCGCATCGACGCGTTGTGGCCGTCGCAGGACCCGCTCCGGCACGAGGGCGACCTGATGGAGCCGTGACCGTGCCCGTCCCCCGCCGGGTGCTTGTCCCGATCGTCGAGGGCGTCGGCGAAGCGTCCGCCGTGCCCGAGCTGCTCCAGCGCTGGCTCGCGGCGCTTGGCAGGTCGCACGCGTGCGCGATCGAGCACCCCGTGCGGGCGCCCGGGGCGTCGGCGCTCAAGCACCCGTACGACGCGGTGCGCGAGTTGGGGGTCGAGCACTTCGTCCGGGCGGCGCTGCGCCGCGGGCCTGCGGCGATCCTCGTCCTGCTCGACGCGGATCGGGAGTGCGTGACGCGCGCGAGCGGCCGCGCCGAGGCGCTCGGGCCGGAGCTGCTGCGGCGCGCGAAGGCCGTCGCGGCGCACGTCGAGGTCGCGGTCGTGGTCGCCGACCCGGAGTACGAAGCGTGGTTCCTCCGGCACGCCCCGCAGGTGTTTCCCGGGCTCGCGGACGGGCCGCTGGAGACGCCGCGCGACTGCAAGAAGGCGGTCGAGCGCGTGCTCCGACGGCCCTACAAGGAGACGATCGACCAACGGCTCCTCACGCGCAGGCTTCCGACGCCGACCGCGGAGGAGCTCGACCTCATCGTCGATCGCTCCTACGGCAAGCTCTGCCGTGAGGTCCTCCGCCTGCTCGGCGCCGACTGAGGTCCGAACGGTCGACGCTCCTCGCGCGTGCTCAAGCCTCCGCGCGCCGCCGCCGATGGATGGTTCGAGGTGATCATCATGGAGTCCATCGCGCCCGGCCCGAAGTCGTCCGATCCGTCGTCCGAGTCCACCGCCACCGAGCAGAACACCCGGAAGGCCCCGAAGAACACCCGGAAGGCCCCGAAGAAGACCCAGAAGGCCCCGAAGAACACCCGGAAGGCCCCGAAGAACACCCCGAAGGCCCGACAGAATGCCCGCGCGCCACGGCAGCACACCGGCGCGGCGCCGAAGGACGCCAGCCACGCCGCCCACGACGTGCTGGTGGCGGAGCGGGACGACGGCGCCACGTCGGACGACAAGCCGAAGGTGCGGCGCATCCGGCTCGTGGCGCCGTCGCGCACGGGGCGCAGCGTCACCGACCTCCAGCTCGCCCTCACGCGGGCGGAGGTGCGGCTGGAGCTGGCGTGGCGGCATCGGGCGACGCTCGACGTGGCGCTCCCACAGAGCCCGCCCTTCCACGATCACGCGTGGTCGGCGATGGCGGCGCTGCGCGGCGAGGTCGGCGCGGGGGAGGACGTGAGCGGTGACGGTTCGGGCGGTGCGGCGCCCGCGCTGGAGGCGCTGTTCGGCGCGTTGACGACGCTGCGCAACGTGGTGGAGTACACCACGCGGCCCGGCGACCCGGCGCGGGAGGCGCTGCGCTTCGGCACGACGCTGCGCACGACGGCGTCGCTGCTGGAGGTGGCGCCGGCGGTGATCGCGGGCGCCCGCTCGGTGCAGGGGCGCTTCCCGGCGCTCACGGACGAGTCGCTCGCGGAGGCCGAAGCGGCGCTCGCGGTGGCCCGCGCGAAGGTGCAGGGGAGCCGCCGCGAGGTGGTGGACGGCGCGGTCGACCGCATCGACGGGGCCGACGCGCAGCAGCTCGCGCTCGACGTGCTGCTCGACTGCATCGACCACCTGCGCGCCGCCGCCCGCTCGCGGCTGCACAAGACGCGGCCCCGGCTCTGTGAGGCCTTGTGCGCGCCCATCGACCGGACGAAGACGCGCGCCGCGACCGAGCCCGAGGCCGACGGCGGCGAGAAGAAGGACGACGGGGCGGAGGGCGGCGAGAAGGGCGACCCCGCGTAGCCGACGAGGATCGACACGGCGAGGACCGCCCGTCGCTCGTCGCCGTCAGCCGCCGTCTTCGAGCGCCGCTGCGCCCAGCGTCGCCGCCACCGTGAACGCCACCAGCGCCCCCGCCGCGCTCGCCACCCCGCTGGCCGCCTCCGACCCCGCCCAGAACACCCAGATCGCCATCGGGACCGCCCTCGGCTCGTCGACCGTCGCGCCGCCGATCGACTGCCACACGATCATCGCCACGACGCCCTCCCCTGCGGCCCGCGCCGCCGCTCGCAGGACTGCGGCCGTGAGCGGGCGCCACACCGCCGCCAGGGTCACGTGCCAAAACGCCTGCGCGCGCGAGGCCCCGAGCGCCAGCGCCGCGTCGACCCGATCGCGCGACACCTCACGGAACGCGCTCACCGCGCGCGCCCCCACCCCCGGCAGCACGACCAGCGCGAGGGCGGCGACGAGCGCCGTCATGTACCGCGCGTGGTTCGCCGCAGCGACCGCGCCCACCACGGCCCCGAGGAGCCCCGCGGGGACGGCCGCCAGCGCGTCGAGGAGCATGTCGGCCACGCGCGCGGCGAGTGTGGTGCGACGCGCCCGCGCGAGCCACGCACCCAGCGCAGCGCCCATGGGAGCGGCCACGAGCAGCGTCCCGACGACGCTCCGCAGCGAGCTGTAGACCAGCGTGCTCCACGGGTCGCCGGGCCGCAGCGTGCCCATCGCCGCGACGCCGTCGGTCAGCGCCGCCACGACCGCGCCCGCGAGCAGCACGCAGGGGGCGAGCGCCACCGCCGCGAGGGCCACCGTGCCGACGTGCGCCCGGGCGGTGTCGCTCAAGTGTCCCTCGCGAGGAGGCGCTGCGCCGCGAGGCACACGGCCGCCGCGCCCAGGAGTCCGACCATCCCGATGGGCGCCCGCGCGCGGAAGATGGAGAGCACCAGCGCCTCCCCCAGCGCGCGTCCGACGCCGAGCAGCACCGCGGCGGCGAGCTCGCGGCGCGCGGCGGGCACCACCGCGCGCCACGCCACCTGCCACGGCGTCGCCCCGAGCGCGAACGACGCCTCGCGCAGCGACACGGGCGTGCGGCCGAGGGCGGCGAGGGCGGCGAGGGCGGTGGTGGGAGCGATCATCGCGGCGAAGCACAAGGCCACCGAAGCATCGCCGACGCCGAGGCGCGGAACGACCGCCCGGAACACCAGCCACGCCCACACCACGGAGGGGACCGCGGCGGACACGTCGTAGACGAGGCGGGCCGCGCGGGCGATGCTGCGCGGCGCGAACTCGGCGATCCACAGCGCGGAGAAGAGGGCGGGCAGGGCGCCGATCACCACCGCGGCGACGAGCCCGGCGGGGCCCCAGGTGCCGTCGAGAAAGAGCGGTCGGTCGACGAAGGACAGCGCCGGGAGCGCGGGGAGGCAGAGGGCCGAGAGCGCGGCGGCCGCGAGGGCGCGCGAGCGGGGTCGGTTCACGCGCCTCCGCGGGCGTTGTCGCGGTGCCGCACGTCGACGCCGCGCACCATGAAGACGACGAGCTCGGCGAGGTTGGTGGCGTGGTCGGCGACGCGCTCCAGGTACTTGGCGACGGAGGCGACGGCCTGGCCCGCGGGGATCTGGTCGGGGTGGTCGCGCATCCACGCGAACACCGCGCGGAGCAGCTTGCCGTAGAGGGCGTCGACCTCGGCGTCGCGGTCGAGGACGGCCTCGGCGCGGGCGGCGTCGCGGTCGACGAAGGCATCGAGGGCCTCGCGGAGCATCGAGAGGGCGGCGCGGCTCATCGCCTCCACCTCGGGGTGCGGCGGGAGCTCGCCCGCGAGGGCCACCTCGGCGACGCGCTCGGCGATGTTGACGGCCTCGTCGCCAATGCGCTCGAGGTCGGTGACAAACTTCAGCGCGGTGGTGATGAAGCGCAGGTCGTCGGCCACCGGGTGGCGCAGGGCGAGGATGCGGAGGGCGAGGGCATCGGTCTCCATCTCGTCGCGGTCGATGCGGACGTCGAGGGCGCGGGCCTCCTCGGCGCGGGCGGTGTCGCGCTCGACGAAGGCGCGCACCGACTCGTGGACGGCGCGCTCGCAGCGGGCCCCCATCGCGAGGAGGCTGCCGCGGAGTTCGCGGAGCTCCATGTCGAAGTCGCGGCTGGTGTGGCCGGGTCGGTTCATCCGTAGCGTCCCGTGAGGTAGTCCTGGGTGGCCTGCTCGCGCGGGAG
>JBILLV010000354.1:0-9136 GCA_044375895.1 Polyangiales bacterium
CCACACCCGACGGAAGTTCCTTTGGTACAGCCTAGGCGGTCGGCACCATCGGGTTGTTAGACCATGCTCCTCTTCGCATCACACGCCCGACTCCTTCATGCCGGACCGGAAGCACACGTACCGCAGGGGAATTTGGAACGTTTTCATCAGGTACTTCACATACTCTTCCGAAGTCTGAGTAGACTCGCCGGGCGCAACGACAATCAACTCCTTTGCCGCAATCCCTTCCATGATCGAGACATAGCTATACTCCAGTAGTTGTCCGAGTGCTTGTCGGATAGCGTGGACCGGACGGCTGTCGCTCTTTATCTCTACCAAGGCAAGCCCATTCTTCGACCCTCTATTTACAGAGATGTCGACATAATTTTTCTCAAGTTGTACCGAGTCAGCACCGTACTTGATCCGCAGCAGGCGATACAGTTCGTTCTGCATATCGTTATGAACCAGGTCCACTTCGATTGCATGTCCCCCCACTCGAGACTGTCTCCCGCCAATCTTCAACAATTGTGAGGCACACCGTTTCGGCCAAGCCTTAGCCACTGCTGCGAGTTTGCCGTCGAGTGCAACCAACTTGTATCTGCGGAGGCCTCTAATAGGATCATTCGCTTCGATAGAGAGTGGTTGGTCGAAGAGCACGGCATCTGAAGGCCGTACGCGAATGTTGAAGATTCCCCGTGGGTTCTCGATATCGAGGGTCTTGGGATCGGCATCGACTGCCTTCAAATGTTCCCGCATTTCCCTGAGCCATCCCTTGGATACAAATTTCCGTACGGCGCCATCCGCTTGCTCTTCCGTCAGAACCTCCACATTTTTCAGTTCGCCGACATACTGCCAGTCACTGGCTGGACCAATTGTGAAGAGAACGAGGTTCAGTGCTTTGCCCTCGACGTTGGAGATCGAGTCGTTCACGGGTTGGAGGAAGGAGTACTTCCAACCGTCTAGAATCCATCGCTTGTTGAAGAGCCACTCCTCGTGTCCAAAGCCGTTGAGAACCGCGTATGTCCTACCGGTCTCCAAGCCGGCGGCCTCGCCTGTCGGTTGAACCCAACTGGCCGAGTTCCAGCAGATCCGTGCCGCATGCCATACCTGGTTAGGTGCGGTATCAACCACTCTAACACCCTCCATTCGCTGCTCGCAGCCGATTGTCCATCGATCGCCGCCATTGTTCGCCCCTCGTGGTCCAGTTCATGCTTCTCCGTTGCCCGATGTTCGTAGCCATCGTTGTTGATGCCCGCCGCTTGCCGCCGGTGCCTAACGGCCTGCCGATGTGCCTCAGCAGTGGGCCGAACGGGTTTTCGTTGAGGCGATTGGTCGTGATCGGCACCGTCGGTCTGTTAGACCCAAGCAAGTCGACCACGTATTTTTTATTGAACACGATTCGGCGACAATCGAAAGTCCACCGGTGATCCATCACCTAGTTGACCAAACTGATTGGCACCCCAGCATCGGACTGTGGCATCGGACATTCGCGCGCAGGTATGGGCATTCCCACCAGCGATTTGAATGGCACTAACACCACTACTATCTAGCCCCACCACAGCATTGGGGATCAGGCGAGGATCTCTCGTCCCGTCGCCTAGTTGCCCCGACGCATTGATACCCCAGCATCGCACGGCGCCATCACTGGTGCGTGCGCAGGTGTGGAGCGAACCCACAGTAATTTGAGTAACTTCTCTCAAGCCGAGAACAGGAGTCGGCAGCAGCCGATCCGTCATCGTTCCGTCACCCAACTGACCCCTATCGTTTTGGCCCCAACAACGAACAGTTGAATCGGACATTCGGGCGCAAGCATGCCTGTCACCGATGGCGATCTCGGCCACACCAGTGAGTCCCGAAACACGCAGCGGAGAGAGATGAGCGGTGACTGTTCCGTCACCCAGTTGGCCCCCCTGATTAGTGCCCCAGCACCGGACGGTAGAGTCCTCCAGGCGAGCGCATGTGGACTCGTCACCCAGGACGAGCTGAGTCACACCAGCAATACCGGGGATAGGTGTTGGCGTAAGACGAGAGGTATTCGTTCCATCACCAAACTGACCATCCCGATTGAATCCCCAGCAAGAAATCGTACCACTAGCCATCCGAACACATGTGCATGACGGACCAAGAGCAATCTCTGCAACTCCTGTAAGTCCCGGAACCGGCGTCATCTCAAGCCGGTTGGTCATCGTTCCGTCTCCCAATTGTCCGCGGTCATTCGAGCCCCAACATCGAATAGTGGTATCGGTCATCAGCGCGCATGAATGGTATCTTCCAAGAACCAGTCGAGCCACACCTACGAGCGTCGGCACTGGGGTGGACGCGTAACGCGAGGTCATGGACCCATCTCCAAACTGCCCCTCTCGGTTGTACCCCCAGCAGCGGAATGTCCCATCTGTCAGACGCGCGCAACTGTTGACGCGGCCAGCGAAAATGTCTGTAACACCGTTGAGGCCGACCTGTACATCTGCCGGGACGTCGAGCGGGCTACTATCTAAGCCGCCGTCTGACACGCCGGACTCACTTGTATCTATAGACGTCTCAGCAAGCGCGTCGAGTTGCCCGTCATTCTGAGTCGCGTCGAACTGCAACGAGTCGGTGGACACATCAATTCCGGCGTCGTTCGTGACACACACGCAGGTGGACCACGTCGCGCTGGAGGTACACACCTGCGCACTAGTACCGCCCCCAATACATGCGCACGGAACTGAACGCCCAATTTCGCAGCGCGCACTTCCAGTCTCACTACTCCCGCAACCCCCGGCGAGAACCACCAGCACAACCCAGATAACTTGGTGTGTGAAGCGGAGTGTATGTCCGATGAAGCCGAGCCAACCAACTGGGCCCCCTCGTCGAGGTTCCATCACTCGCGGGCATTCGTTGCTCATCGCTCGCCGTCCGTTAGCATTGGTCCGAGATTTGCTCATTCGAAGCTCGTCCTTCATCGCTCGTGGCACATCGCCTCGCCGCTCTGCGGTCTAACGGCTGGCCGATGTGCCGCCGCAGGGGGCCAGGTGAGTAGTGGGTGAGTGAGGAGGTGGCGGTCGGCACCATCGGCTTGTTGGGCAACTTTCGATGGGATATGAGTTGAATTCTATTCGAAGACGAATTCCGCGCGAATGATATATTCATCGAGGCCATCCACCAAGGGCGAGACGCCGCCGGAGCAGACAATCGTCACGTCATCGCGGGCGCGCGTCATCGCAACGTAGAGTCGCCGGGCGTCCCGCCATGCCTCTTCTTTTGGCGCACCAATGTCGGGGATAATTGACTTAGAGCATTGCGCGAGAATCACTGATCCGAACTCGAAACCTTTGACTGTTTCGGGTGCTGAAACGAAGACTCGTCCGTCTTCCATCTTCGAGTCTCGCCGAAGCGGGCTCGTATTGAGGCCACGCTCCTTGAATTGTTCCACAAATTCATTCAGCAACACTTCAGCGTCATCACGAAGGCCACACAAGACGACCCCAATTGGAATGGACTCATTCACCCGGCGTTGCTGCTGAACCATTTGCACGATGGCGCGCATCTCTTCATCGGTATCTCGAAAGCAAAACAGAGTGGGTTTAGCCGACTCTCGGGCGGACAATTCGGGCTTCAGGATCTGAACGTCCGCCTCAATCGCATTAAGATTGCCAAAACGCTCCAGCATTGCGAGTCCAGCTTCAAGAATCTGCTTCGTATTCCGATAGTTTTTACGCAAGTAACGACGAATGATGGAATCACCTTCCAATCCTGCAGCTTTCAGATCATGATATTTCGGGAAGACCTGCTGGCTTGCATCGCCGGAGAGAAGGAGTCCGTCAGGAAGGTCTGGAGCAAGAGACGAGAGAACTTCGAGTTCTACGGCACCGAGATCCTGGTCCTCATCGATGAGCACGCAGCGGTATTGAAATGCGTGACTGTCCGCAGGGTAACGACCAGTTCGTAAAGCCGTGACATAGCCATGCGCCTCCAGAGAAAGGGCGGCAGGTTCGATAAAGCCACCAGCGCGCAACCATTGCTCGTAAAAGTTCAGCGCACCCAGGCTCCGGCGACGCCAATCTACAGAAAAGGCGATTGATCGTCCCTCGCGCGGTGCTTCTGACGGCACTTCATATTGGGCTCGCGCGGCGACGCGGCTAGTCGCTGCAGACTTCACCGAAAAGGCGCTGCGGATCCAAATAAACTCATCCCGAAGGTAACGTTCAGCATCAACGCCGCGATCACCGAGGCGTTCAAGAATGGGAGCGAGTCGCTTCTTTTGTTCCTTGCGAGCGAACGAATCTACCCACGATTCTTCGACATGTTCATCGCTTCTTGAATCATAAACTTGGAGGACTTCACCCGGGTTAAAGTGCAGCACAATGGATCTGCAAATATCATATACGGATTGCACATCAATGCGGCCTCGAGTTTCAGGCGTACAGATGTCGTCCAGAAGTTGCGAGATCAGGTTGGCCAACGCGCGATTGAGAGTAAAAATACCGACTCGGTCGTTGGGATATCGATCAGCAAGCGCCTTCGCACGATGAACGATCACACACGTCTTACCTGAACCAGAAACGCCACGAAGCACTACCGGCTTATCAAAACTCGCATTCGCAAGGCGTTTTTGGTCTGGATGCAGGTAAAGCATCCACTCTCGGAACGTAGAGCGCGAGAGGAAATACTTAATCTCGATATCCGAGAGATCACGAAGATTCACTACGGCGTCCGCATTTGCGTCATTGCTCGCAGCATTACGGAGCGCATCTGCCGTGTGCTGGTGCCAATCATCTGCACGCCCAGCATACAGATTAATGGCCGCAATCGCATTTTCGACCCCGTGATCACGGAGCGCGATAAGGATGTTCAAATAGCATTTGCCCGTATTGTTATTTCCGATCAGCTCTACCGCATTCATCAGGTCGTCATCACTGCTCACGCGCGTCAACGACCGCACCATAGTATACGTCTTGGGTTTCAGCGGAGGCAGCAGGTCTTGGGCGTCTTCTGGCAGCAGATCGACCAACGGTGTCTCCGCATCAACTACGCATCGAGGGAGTTGAGCGGGCAAAGGAAGCGCCATCGGAACATCATGCATCAAAGACAAACGCTTGTTCGATTTATTGGTAACAACGCGCAACCCTCGATTTCGATCAAGCCACTTCTCACAGTCATCGTGCTTGCCCACGAACAGAAGCCAGAACACATCTTCGTGGCGGAGACAGATGAGGCGATGAAAACCGGGGAGGTCATACTTGAAACAATGATCAACGCGCGACTCACCCCACTTTGTCAGTCGACCCAGCTCTTTGGGTTCGGTAATCCCACGCATCAGCATGCCGATCATTCGATCAACATCCTGTGCCGCCAACGATCCTTGTCCCCCGGATCGATGGAGTGCGGCCAAACTCTTGTTGAACTCGGTGTCGCGGTGAATGTAGACGTCCATTGGGTCGAGATCTCCGTCGCAGTACCAAATCGGATTAGGTGACCTTCGGGGTCTGCAGTCAATCTCTATTTGTGTACCGCTTACCGCCAAACGCATGCGTTCTGTTGCCCGCGGGTAACAGTTCAGGCACCGTCAGTACGCCCTTGACGGAGCTCCGGGTGAGCGCGAACTTCGGCCCGCAGTGGATCCCCTCGCTCCCGTCCGCGAACTGGCAGCCCGCGTCGCCGAGTTGACCGCCGAGAACGCGAAGCTGCGGGCGGAGCGGGACGCGGCGATGGCACTCGTGGCCCAGCTCGCCGCGCGGGTCGAGGAGTTGGAGCGCGCGCTCGGCTCGGGGCGCGGTGGCGGCGGCAACAAGCCCCCGCCCGGGCGCCCCTCGTCGGGCAAGCCGCGCGGCGGACAGAAGGGCCATTCCAGCACCGCACCGGCCAAACCAGACCCCGTCGACGACACGCTCGAACACCGCCTCCACACTTGCCCCCGCTGCGAGGGGCCAGTCTCCCACGTCGACGACCCCAACGAGCGCTTCGAGTACGAGGCCGTCGCGCGCGCCCTCCGCACCGTCCGCCACGTCCTGCACGCCGCCTGGTGCCCCCGCTGCCAGCGCAAGGTGCGGGCGAAGGCGCCGCTGGCTCTGCCGGGCTCCAGCTACGGACCCAACGCCCACGCCACCCTCGCGACGCTCCGCGCCACCACCGGCGCCACCATCGGCGACCTGGAGAACTTCGCGCGCGACGTCTGGCGGCGGCCCCTGTCGGGCGGGCAGGTCGTGGTGATGATCGACCGGTGCGGCGCGGCGTTGGCGGCCACCTTCTGGTGGATCGTCGAGGCGCTCACCCACGAGCCCTCGATCAACCAGGACAGCACCTCGTGGCGCTTCGACGGGTCGCGGGCGGTGATGTGGGTGTTCACGTCGCGCCGACTGACGGCATACTGGATCGACTCGGAGGGCACGCAGCTGGTGCCGCGCCGGGTGCTCGGCGAGGTGGTCGACGGGTACGTGGGGAGCGACGGTGCGGAGCGGTTCCAACTGGTGGCGAACGCGGGGGAGCAGCGTTGCCTGGCGCACACGCTTCGTGAGGCGCGCGAGCTGCTGGCGTCGCGTGCGGAGAGCGAGGAGGTGGTGCGGATGATGAGCGAGCTGCGCGACCGCGCCGCGCAGCTCATCGGGTACCACAAGCGTCGCAAAGACCTCGCGGTGTCGACGTGGCTGCAGTACCTCTCGCGGGAGCGGGCGGGCCTGCGCCGTCTGTCGCAGCGTGATTGGACGGACGCGGACTGCGTGCGTCTGGCGAAGCGGATCGAGCGTGACCTGGACGCGTGGCTGCTGTTCATGACGGCGCCCTCGGAGTCGGAGTTGGAGCCGACAAACAATCGAGCGGAGCGCGGCCTTCGCCCGGCGGTGATCGACCGCCGGCGCATGCAGCAGAACCGCGAGCTGCGCGGGGTGTATCGGGACGTGGTCACGCGAACCGTCGCCACGACGTGCCGCCAGCTCGGTGTGAACGTGCAGGACGTCATCGTGGAGTCCCTCGCGGCGCATGCCCGAGCGGGACCCGAGGGCGCTCCCCCGTCGCCGATCCTCGTGCGGGCGCTCGAAGAGGCGCGGGCGCGGACTCATGCCGCGAGCAACCCGTTTGACCGGGCCTCTGCGCATCCCTGAACTGTTACGCCCGCGGTTCTTGTTGGACTTGGACCGATGGTCGCGTCTGCTGCACGTCGCCGCTCTGGCGCCCAACATTCCCGTCGGACTCCCACAGGCGGCGTAGCTCCGCCCACCCGCAGTTCGGCCGCCGCGGCCTGGCCCCCGAACACCGTCCCAGCGGCCTAGCCCCCGAATGCTCCCCTTCACTCCAGCACGCCTTGTGCCGTCTCCCGCGCCCTTGACGTATCGACTCCCGCCATCTTGCCGACCCGCGTGTGCACCTCGCTCTACGCTCAGCTCGCGCACGTGGCCCGTCGCCGCCGCGCAGCGCTCGCCGACGCTCGCGGGGAGGTCGCTCTCCCCCACGCGCTCCACACGAAGCTGCTCTGCGCCGCTACCAGCGTCGACCGCCGCCCCCTCGCGGACTGGCGTCCCGTCCCCCGCGGTCCGGTCCCACGTCTGCGATGTTGTCACCCAGCAACCGCTCACCGTTCGATTCCACGACACCCTCACCGGCCCGTCAACCGCATTCGCACCCGCCGCCACCCCCGGAGTCGCGCGCGAGAGCCCACCGTTCTCCTGGGTCACTCGCGGAGTCGCACACGAGAGCCCTCCATTCTCCTGCGTCACTCGCGGAGTCGCACACGAGAGCCCGCCATTCTCCCGCGTCACTCGCGGAGTCGCGCGCGAGAGCCCACAGCACTCCCGCGTCACTCTCCCAACCGCGCGGCACCACGCGTCGCTCCGCACCGTCCGCGCGCCGCACAGCCGCCCGATTCGTCCAGAAATCTCACATTCTGCCTCGCGTTCGATCCGTGCCACAACCCCTCCTGCGCGCTGATGCGCAGGAGGAGACGACGACGACGATGAGCAATGACGCACGCAAGTCGTGGATCCCGCAGGGGCTGGTCCCGGGGGCTACACCGTCCGTGAACCCGATCGAGCCCGTTGGGCTGGAGGCGAGCTGGGAGCAGTGCCGCGACGAGGCCGCCCGCGTCGACGCGCGCGACGTGGTTCCCTTCAAGCCCAACGCCTCCGTGGTGCTCCACAACGTCCGCACGGGCGTCGCGGCGGTCGTGGCCGAGCGGGCGTGGTTCGAGGCCCAGGCCGACGGCCCCCGCGTCGACTTCGCGCGCGTCGAGGGCGCGGCGACGGCCGCCGAGGCGCTGGTCTTCGTCGCCACGCGCGCGGGATCGATCACCCGCGTGGCGCCCGGCGTTCAACTGAAGATCGTCCGGGCCCGCAAGGCGCTCCGCATCCTCCGCGGCGCCGCCGTGAGCCTCGTCGCGTCGGGGGTCTTCTCGGCCGACGAGGTTCCGCGCCTGGACGGCCGCGGCCCCCTCGCCACCGCGCGGGCCTGCGTCGCCTACGCCTCCCTCTTCCGGTCGAAGCAGACCAGGACGCGCCACGTCACCGCCGTGAAGGCCGAGCACGTGCGCGAGGCCGCCACGCTCGGCACCGAGCTCCTCCGCGAGGTGAAGCCCCGCGGGGTCGGCGCCCGCGCCCCTCGCCCCGAGGTCGAGCGCGCCGCCGCCGACGACCGCGACCGCATGGCCGTCCTCGTCGCCCAGCGCTACGACTACGTCGAGCGCGTCGCCTCGTGGCGCTGGGGGCGGGCGTGTGAGGCGATCGTTCCGCGGATGCTCTCGCGCGAAGTCGTCCGCGGAGACAGCGGCGAGGAGCTGCTCGACGACGAGGAGCTCGACGCCACCGACGACACGCTCGACGCGGGCGAGGACGAAGCCGCGGCCGACGAGGGCGACGACGCCAGCGACGACGACACGGCCGACGACACGAGCGACGCGGAGGAGGCGGAGGTCGCGGAGGAGCCTGCGGTGGCGACGAAGGCCGCGCCCGCAACGAAGGCCGCGGCTCGCGCGAAGGCCCCCGCGAAGAAGGCGGCGCCGAAGAGCAGCCCGCGCAAGACGAAGAAGCAGTAGGCGCTCGTCGCGCGAAGCGTCGTGGCTGGGGTTGGTCGCTTCGCTCCCGCACCCCAGGCAACGGATGGCGGCGCCCTCCGGGCTGAGAAGAGACCCCAGTCGTCTTCGGCTGGGCTGGTTCTCGTGGACGAACCGATCGTGCAGTCGCTGGCGCTCCGT
>JBILLV010000355.1:0-9135 GCA_044375895.1 Polyangiales bacterium
GGGTGAGCCCGGTGAGTCGGGCCATGCAGCGACGGGTGGCCTCGGCGTCTTTGAGGATCGCGGCGACGTGCTCGAGCACGGGGGCGAGCTCCGCGGCGGGCGCGTCGGGCGTGAGGGTGACGGCGATGCCCTCCACGACGCGGGCGTGACGCTGCGCGAGGAGCTGCGGGAGCTCCTCGGTGGTGCGCGCGGTGAGGGCGGCGTGCCAGGCGTCGACGCGCTCGTCGATGTCGGCGGCGGGCTCGACGCGCACGCGGACGCGGTGCACGCGGACGCGATCGAGCTCGGCGCGGAGGGCGGCGGAGAGGGTGGCGCGGTCGGCGTTGACGCGGAGCTGGAGGGCGGCGGAGAGCGCGGCGGTGAGGTCGGCGCGGCGCATGTCGACGTCGGCGAGGGCCTGCTGGTGGCCGTAGACGGCGAGGAAGTAGGCGTCGCGCGCGGGCTCACGGGTGACGACGAGGCGCTCGCGGCTCACGCGCGTCGAGCGCCCGCTCAGCGCCGCCACGCCGCCGCACTGGGCCAGCAACGCGATGAACAGAATCCCGAGAGCGCGCACGGGGAGAGCTTCTATCACAGCTCGCGCGCCCGTCGGGAGAGACAGTCGCCGACAACAAAATACAAGTTGGCGACAACTCCGACAGGGCACTGGGGGCTATGAATCCCGCAATTCCGCCGCCCTCTCGGGGTGTGTCGGAAAGGTGCGCGCGAGGCGGCCGACGGTCTACACCGCTGCGCCCATCGCCCCAGAAGAGGACGTAGAGATCGACGATGACCACGCTGCTGATCGCCATCCCGTACCTGACCGTGCTCCTCCTGCTGGTGCTCTACGGCCTGCACCGGAGCCAGCTCGTGTGGATGCTGTGGAAGCACCGGGCGGAGCTCCCTCCCGCGGCGCCGCGCCTGCTGCCCGACAGTGAGCTCCCGTACGTGACCGTGCAGCTCCCGCTGTTCAACGAGCCCGACGTGCTCGACCGGCTGCTGGAGTGTGTGGCGCGCATCGAGTATCCGCGCGACCGCTTCGAGATCCAGGTGCTCGACGACAGCATCGACGACACGCGCGAGCGTTCGAAGGCGAAGGTGGCCGACCTGGTGCGCCGGGGCATCGACGCGATCTACATCCACCGCACCGACCGCACGGGCTACAAGGCCGGCGCGCTCGACAACGGGCTGAAGTACGCCAAGGGCTCGCTGGTGGCGGTGTTCGACGCCGACTTCCTCCCGCAGCCGTCGTTTCTCCGCACGGTGGTGCACCACTTCGCGGACGACAAGGTGGGCTGCGTGCAGGCGCGCTGGGGCCACCTCAACCGCGACACGTCCATCCTGACGCGCGTCCAGGCGCTGATGCTCGACGGCCACCACATGGTGGAGAACCGCGCGCGCTTCGCCGCGGGCCGCTTCTTCAACTTCTCGGGCACGGGCGGCATCTGGCGCCGCAAGGCCATCGAGAGCGCGGGCGGCTGGCAGCACGACACCCTCACGGAAGACCTCGACCTCTCGTACCGCGCGCAGCTCGCGGGCTGGCGCTTCGTGTACCGCGAGGACCACGTCACCCCGGCGGAGCTCCCCGAGGAGATGGAGGCGTTCCGCGCGCAGCAGTTCCGCTGGGCCAAGGGCACCGTGCAGACGGCGCGGAAGCTCCTGTCGCGCGTGTGGGCGCGCAAGGACCTCGACTTCGGCGTTCGCCTCGAGGCCGTCTTCCACATGACGCCGCACTTCGCGTACCCGCTGATGGTTCTCCTCGCGGTGCTGCTCCTCCCGATGCTCCTGGTGATGCCGGTGAGCGACCCCCTCTCGCTCCTCCTCGTCGACATCCCCCTGATGGTCGGCTCCACGGGTTCGCTCGCGACCTTCTACATGGTGGCCGAGCGCTCGCAGGGCCGCAGCGCCCTCGGCGCGCTCCGCCGCCTCCCCTGGCTCCTCGCCATCGGCGCGGGCATGTCGCCGTACCTCACCAAGGCCGTCTGGGAGGGCACGCAGGCCGCGACGGGCGAGTTTGTCCGCACGCCGAAGAAGGGCCAGAGCGCGCGCCCGGGCCGCTACCACGCGACCACGATCCTCCCGCTGGTGGAGATGGCCCTCGCGCTGGAGAGCGCCGCGTCGGTGTACGCCGCGATCTCGACGCGCCACTACATCGCCGCTCCCTTCGCGATGATCTTCGTCGCCGGCTTCGGGTACGTCTCGTACACCGTGCTCCGCGAGCGCATGGCCGCCGCCGCCGCCGCCGAGGCGCGCCGCCCCGTCACGACGCCCGCCGAGGGCACGGCCGCCGCCGAGGCGACGCGCTCCGTCACCGCCTGAGTTCACCTCACCGCTGCGAGGCCCGTCATGCGACGCCGCGCGCTGACGGCGGCCCTCGCCGCAGCTCCTCTCCTCTCCCCGCTCACCGCCCACGCGCAGCCCGCGCGCCCCGACGACTCCGCCGGTGAGGCCGTCGTGCGCGGGACGCGTGCGCCCCGCGAGCCCACCCGTCGCGCGATCGAAGCCCGCGAGGTGCAGCGCATCCCCGGCACCAACGGCGACGCCCTCCGCGCCGTGCAGAACATGCCCGGCGTCGCGCGCCCACCCTTCGCCACGGGGCTCATCGTCGTGCGCGGAGCGGCCCCGGAAGACACCGCGATCTTCGCCGAAGGGGGCGAGATTCCGCTCGTGTACCACTTCGGCGGGCTCACCAGCGTCGTCCCCTCCGACCTGCTGGAGCGCATCGATTTCTACCCGGGCAATTTCGCGGCGCGCTACGGGCGCGTGTCGGCGGGCGTCATCGACGTGGGGCTTCGCGCGCCGCGGGGCGACCGGTTTCACCTGATGGCGCAGGCGAGCGTCATCGACGCGGGGTTTCGGGTGGAGGGCCCGATCACGCGCAACCTCACCTTCCTCGTCGCCGCGCGCCGGAGCTACCTCGACGCGACGCTGGGGCTCGTCACCGACCTGCTGCCGTTCCGCTCGATCAAGCTGCCGGTGTACTGGGACTGGCAGGCGATCCTCGAGTGGCGCCCGACGCCGCGCGACCGCGTACGGCTGCTGGGGTTTGGCTCGGACGACTCGATCGCGTTCTTGTTCACGGAGCCGCAGGACGTCGACCCGACGCTGCGCGGGCGGGTCGACACGGGGCTGTGGTTCCATCGGGCGCAGGCGGTGTGGGAGCACAGCTTCGAGGGCAACGCGTCGCTCCGCGTGATGGCCTCCGCCGGGCGCGACGTGAACGACGTGCAGTTTGCCCGCGTGGCCAGCCTGCGCGTCGACCGCGTCCCGCTGCTCGCGCGCGTCGACTACGCCCGCCCGCTCAGCCGCACCGTGCGATGGAACGTCGGGCTCGACGTCGCCTTGGGGCCCGCCGCGTTCATCTTCCGCGGCCCGCGTCCGCCGGGGCTCGGGAGCGGTGTGGTCACGTCCACCGCCGACCTCGAACCCGTCGCCACGGACGCGTCGGGCTTCCTCCTCCGCACGGCCCTCTGGACCGACTTCGAAGTCACCCCGTCACCGCGCGTGCGCCTCATCCCCTCGCTCCGCGTCGATCACTACGCGGACATTCGCGCTGTGAGCGTCTCCCCGCGCTTCGCCTTCCGCGTGCGCCCCGCGGCCCGCTGGACGGTGAAGGGCGGCCTCGGGGTCTTCTTCCAGCCGCCGCAGTTTCAGCAGACGCTCGACGCGCCCAACCGGGCGTCGTCGACGGGGCAGCGCGTGGGCAACCCCGACCTCGCGCCGCAGCGCGCGGTGCACTACAGCCTCGGCGCGGAGCATGACATCACGCCGGCGCTGAGCGTCTCGGTGGAGGGCTTCGTGCGCACCGTGGACGGCATCGTGGCGCAGTCGGGCGACCCCAACGCGCGCGTCCCCTACGGCAACACCGGCGCGTCGCGGGCCTACGGCGTCGAGGTGCTCCTGCGCCACCGGCCGGTCGGGCGCTTCTTCGGGTGGATCGCCTACACCCTCTCGCGCACGCTCATCCGAGCCCGCCCAGACGCCCCCTACGACCTCACGGATTTCGATCAGACGCACATCCTCACGGCGGTCGGCTCGGTCGACCTCGGGCGCGGCTGGACGGTGGGGGCGCGCTTTCGCTACGTGACGGGCACCCCCAACGCGGCGCTCACGGGGGCGATCTTCAACGCCGACTCGCTGGTGTACGTGCCCGTCTACGAGGCCGTGGCGTCGCAGCGCATCGACGACTTTCACCAGCTCGACCTGCGCGTCGACAAGACGTGGACGTGGTCGCGCGGCTCCCTCACCCTCTTCCTCGATGTGATGAACGTCTACAACCGCGCCAACCCCGAGGGCTCCGCGGACAGCTTCGACTACCGGCAGCGCGGCATCACGTCGGGGCTCCCCATCGTGCCCAGCCTCGGCCTCCGGGGTGACCTGTGAGGGCCGTCGTCGCCGCGGCGATGGTGGCGCTCGCCGCCGCGTGCACGGACACGGAGTTTACGCCGCGCTGGCGCGTCGAGCGGCTCCGGGTGGTGGCGGTGGTGGCCGATCCCCCTGACGCGCAGCCCGGCGAGGCCGTGACGCTCACCGCGGTCACCGCGACGCGCGCGGGCGCCACGGGAGAGCCGCAGGTCGTGTGGGCCAGTTGCCCGCGGATGGGGATCGACAACGCCACCGGCGCGCGGCGCTGCGAGGGGCCGCCCACCGTGGTCGACGGGCGCGTGGCGCGGGTCACCCTCGGCGAGGCCCCGGCCGACGGCGCGCCGTGGACCTTCTTCGGCATCGCGTGCCTCGGAGGCACCGTCGGCCTCGACCCGAACACCCTGCAGCCGCGATGCGCGGGCGGTGAGGGCGAGGTGTTTCTCCGCACCGTGCGCGCGCGGCGTGGTGCGCCCAACCACAACCCGCGGATCGCGCGCGTGCTATTGGCCGACCTGCCGCTCGCGGCGGACCAGGCTGTTGTGGTGTACGGCGCCGGGCAGCTGCGCGGGACGATTCGGGTGGAGTTCGCCGACGGGTCGCGCGAGGCCTACGACGAGGCGCAGCCCGATGGGAGCGTGCGTTCTGTGCGCGAGGCGCTGGTCACGCAGTTTCTCACCGACGGCGGCTCGCTCGCAGGCTCGTTCCGCTCGGATGACGAGGGCAGCGAAGGGCCGCACGAGATGTTCTACGTCGCGCCGGTCGCGCGGGACGTGCGGCTCTGGGTGGTGGTGAGCGATGGGCGCGGGGGCTTCGACGTGGCGGCGCGGGTGCTCGACCTCAGGCCGTAGGTCAGGGCTCGAGGTCGCCCGCGTGGTGGGCCTGCACCGTCACGATGTTTCGCCCGCGGCGCTTCGAGAGGTAGAGGGCCTCGTCGGCGCGTGACAGGAGGTGCTGGAGCGTCTCGGTGCCGCGCCCGTTGGCCACGCCGACGCTCACCGTCACCGAGAGGTCGGCGCCGTGGCTGGCGATGCGGATCTGGGCGACCGCGGCGCGGATGCGCTCGCCCACGTCGCGCGCGTCTTCCAGCGTCGCGCCCGGGAGGAGCACGGAGAACTCCTCGCCGCCGTAGCGCCCGAGGATGTCCGAGCGGCGCGTGGCGGAGCGGGCGGCCGAGGCGACGCGGCGGAGCACCTCGTCGCCGAGCGCGTGGCCGTGGTCGTCGTTGAAGCGCTTGAAGTGGTCGACATCGAACATGATCACCGCGCCCGCCCGCTCGTAGGCCTCCTCCGCTCGGCGGAAGAACTCCCCGCGGTTGAGCACCCCGGTGAGGGCGTCGTGCTCGGCGAGCTGGCGCACGCGGCGGAACAGGCGCGCGTTCTCGATCGCGATCGACACCTGGCTGGCGAGGGTGATGGCGAGCTCCTGGTCGGCCGCGTCGAAGCGCCCGCGCGTGTCGTCACGCACCAGGAACACCGCCCCCACCATCGCCTCGCCCGAGCGGAGCGGGATCATCAGGCAGGGCTCCTCGCGGTCGTCGCAGCCGCGGTCGGAGCCGGAGAGCTCGCGCGGCGCCTCGAGCTCGCGGAAGCGCTCGAGCAGCTCGTCGCTCGGGAAGCCCGTGAGCGACGCGCGGCTGAAGCCACGGGCGACGGCGGTCTCCAGGCGACCGTCCTCGCGCACCACCACGAGGCAGCGGTCGAAGCTGAGCTCGCGCGCGAGGGCGTCGGCGAGGCGCTCGAGGCTCTCGCCGAGGTTGAGCGTCGAGGAGAGGTGGGCGATGAGCGCGCGGAGCGTCTCGGCGAGGCGCCGGCGCTGCTGCTCGGAGCGGAGGTTGGCCTCGAGCTGCGCGGCCCGCGCGGTCTGGAGGGCCGTGACGATGTGCTGCCCCATCGCCCGCGCGAGCTCCGCGTGCTCCTCGGTGAAGATCCCGCGGGCGAGGCGGTTGTCGAGGTACAGCACGCCGAAGACCCGGTCGCCCGTCATCAGGGGCGCGGCCAGGACGCTGCGGAGGTCGTAGGTGACGACGCTCTCGGAGTCGAGCGGGCGCGCGTCGTCGCGGGTGCTGAGCACCTGGGCGCGGCCCGAGTCGAAGGCCTTGTCGACGATCGAGCGGCTGTACCCCGTGGGCTCGGAGAGGTCGACGCGGCTGGCGTCGCGGCCGCGCTGGAAGGCGGGGCGCCCCGTGGCCTCGTCGACGACGAAGAGGTAGGCGCGCTCGGCGCCGAGGATGCGGGCGCTCTCGTCGAGGGCGACGCGGGCCTGCTCGTGGGGGTCGAGGATGGACGACGACGCGCGGCTGAGCGCGAGGAGCGCGTCGAGCTGGCGGCGCAGGAGCACCCGCTGCGACGAGGTGCTCTGCGAGTGGAGGGCGGATCCGCTCCGCGTCCCCTCGGAGCGCGCCGCCTCGATCTTGAACTCGGCCTCGACCTTGGTGCGACGCGGGAGCCACTCGTGGCTGTCCGCGATGCCCCACGCCGCGCGGGCCTGGAGGCGAGCCCCGGTGGGGAGCCCCCGCGCCCGCAGGAGACGCGCCCGGACGCGCGCCTCTTCGTAGTGGACCCAGGGGCTGTCGTGCACCCACGCGAGCTCGCGCGCCTCGTCGAGCGCGGCGCCGGCCTCGGCGAGGGCGCCGTCGTGGACGTGGAGGGCGGCCTGGAGCACGCGGAGGTGGGCCTTGAGGGTCGGGACGGTGGCGGCGGCGGCGAGCGCCTCGACGGCGGCTCGACACGCCGCGAGGGCGGGCCCGAGCGCGTCGCCGGTCGCGCGTCGGAGGGCGACGTAGCGGGCGTAGGCGTGGGAGAGGTAGAAGTGCTTCGAGTGGAGGGGCGAGCGCGCCGGGGGGACGCCCCACGCGTCGTGCTGGGCGGCGACGGCGTCGAGCGGCGCGCCGACCTCCCCCTGCTGCAGCAGCGTTGCGGCGCGGAAGCCCGCCACGGAGACCCACGGGACGGCGCGGTCGGCGGGGACGAGCGCGCGGAGCTGCTCGACGCGGCGTTCGAACTCGAGGGAGGCGTGGGTGCGACCGAGGGCGGCGTTGGCGGCCATCGCCGAGGCGGCGGCGCGGCAGATGTAGCCCGCCATGAGGCCGCCGCCGCGGGCCTCGAGGCGGCGGATGGCGGCGAGGGAGACGGCGAGCTCCTCGCGGGCGTAGCCGCGGACGTAGTAGTTCCAGGCGAGGTCGACGCAGCAGGTCTGGTAGTCGACGGGGCCGAGCCAGTCGCCGTGGAGTTCGAAGACTTCGCGCTGGAGGCGGAGGGCCTCCTCGACGCTGCCGGCGAGGTGGAGCGCGGTGGCGCAGCTGCTCTGCGTGGTGGCGAGCGTCTGCCGATCGCCGAGCGTGCGCGCGGTGGCGAGGGCGCGGGCGCTGAAGCGGGCGACGAGCTCGCCCTTGCCGAGGAGCCCCATGAGGAGGCAGAAGGTGCCGAGCGCGCCGCACGCCTCGCGGGCCGTGCCGAGGCGGCAGGCGGGGGCGAGGGCGAGCACGCCGTACTGCATCGCGAGCATGAGGTCGCGGCTGAGGTACCCGATGAGGAAGCCCACCTCGCACAGACCCGCGAGGCACTGATCGACGCGGCGCGCGTCGGCGGAGGCGTAGGTGTGGACGGTGGAGGCCGCGGCGAGGTCGGCCTGGAGGCGCTCCATGAGGAGCCCCTGGAGGGCCTGCGGGTTGGGCGTGGCGACGCTCGGCAGCGCGCAGGAGAGGTCTTCGAATGCGGCGGCGATCTCGCGGGCGGCGTCGCGGGTGTCGAGGCGCGAGATGGCGACGCGCGCGAGGAGCACGCGGAGGTCGGCCCGCTCGAAGCGGTCGGCGAGTTCGAGGGCGCGGAGGAAGTGCTCCGCCGCTTCGCCGACGCGCTCGGTGTGGTACGCCGCGAGGCCCGCGGAGCGGTGGAAGCGCCGACGCGCCTCCTCATCGAGGGTGGCGACGCCGCCGCTCTGCTGCACCGCGTGGAGGAGGTCGTAGGCCTGGCCATAGGCGTGGTCGCGCAGCGCGAACGCGGCGGCGGCGAGGCAGGAGTGAGCGGCGGCGCGGAGGGGGTACCGGGGCAGCGCGCGGGCGGCGTGCCAGGCGCGTTCGAACATCTGACGGCCCGTGCGCTCGGGGAGCGCGTCGAGCCAGAGGGCGGCGCGGGCGTGGACGCGGGTGCGGTCGCCGACGAAGGCGCCGAGGAAGGCCTCGCGGATGCGGTCGTGGACGAAGCCGAAGCCGTCGACGGAGGCCGAAGGTTCGATGAGGCGCGCCTCGACCCCCTCGGCGACCGCCCGCTGCACGTCCTTGAAGGGGACGCCCTCGACGCAGGCCACGAGCTGCTCCAGCGTCGTCTGCGAGCCGAGGAGGGCGGCGATGGACAGCACCTCGCGCGTCCGCTCGGAGAGGTGCGCCATGCGGGTCATGAGCAGGTCGAAGACGCTCGACGGGAGGGCGACGCCGGCGAGGGCCTCGGCGTCGACCTCCCAGCGCCCCCACACCGGCCGCAGGACGCCCGCGTCCTTCATCGCTTGAAGGTACTGACCGACCATCAGCGGGTTGCCGCCGCAGCGCGCCGCCACCTGCGCGACGAAGGCGTCGTCGAGGGCCTGGCCGAGGCTGCGCTGGATGATCTCGGCCACCTCCTCGTGCGCGAGCGGACGGAGGGAAAGCGACCGGGGACGCATCGCGGCGATGACGTCCCGCGCGCTCTGGAGGGAGGTGAGGCTCGCCTCGTCGTTGCGCGCCGTGAGCACCAGCACGAAGGGGTGCTCCTCGGCCTGGGCGACGAGGGCGCCGAGCACCTCACGGCTGGCGCTGTC
>JBILLV010000356.1:0-9134 GCA_044375895.1 Polyangiales bacterium
GTGCCGCGCTACGGCGGCGTGCCTTGCGTTTCCGCTTCATGCGCGCGGGCGTAGGACGGCACGCCTACGTGGTCACGACGGGGTCTACGGAACGGGTACGGCCCCGTCGGGACCGCCTCACGGCCGTGTGTCAGAGCCGCAAACCTTTGGCGCGAGCTGCGGCGAGGAAGCCCGCCACGAGCACGCATGCGACAGAACTGCCTCGGCACATGCGCCTGCGCCCGTCGCCTCCGACGGCGGGGATCGCCAGGTCGGGCGGCGCCGCGACTGCTCGGACCGCGGGGTGCCGCGCGGGAAACATCGGCACTCCGCCAGGGTCGTCCCCCCACGCGGCGACGACCACCACACCGCCGGCCGACGCGCGGGCCACCGCCTCCGCGAGGACTCCGTCGTCCTCGTCATCGCCCATTGGCACCGCCACTGTGGTCGCGCCGACCGCCGTCAACCAGTCGATCGCCGCCGCAACTCGTCGCGGGGAGGCGTGGCCGTCATCCTCGCTGACGGTGGCGACATGGAGCTGCGCGCGGGGGGCGACCCCGAGGACGTGCTGTGCTCCCTGCCCGACAAGAAGTGACGCACTGCATGTGCCATGGTCGCGCAGGGCCCGGGCCGTCGCCGGCCGCTGCGCAAATGACCGGACTTGTACCGACGCGGTGGCGAGGTCAGCGACCTGCGCCTCGATGCCTGCGTCCACGAGACCGATGACCGACCCCTGGCCCCTCGCCGCGATGCTCTTCTCCCACCCCCACGCCAGGCCGTTGCGGAGCGCCCCCACCCACGGCTGGAGCCGAGTGTACGAGGCGATGTCGATGACGCCGATGCGCTTGTTCATGCCTCTACTGACGGGCGCGCACGGCGCCCTCTTCCCGACCCCCGCTGCATCACGCGCTGTTCCTGAGCATGAGTCATGCCCGGGCCGCCGCTCTGCGCGAAACGCCCAGGATACGGGGGCGGCGCGACGTGCACCCCGCCGCCGCCCTGGCGCGTAAGCACAATCCGTCCAGTGAGTCGCCGACGCGTGGACGCCCGCGTCCACCAGCGTCCGATGGCGTCGCGGTGCTACCTCCCGCCGGCAGCCTCGTGCTGCGCGTGGCGCAAGAGCGTGGTGATGATGAGCGCGTCGCCGTATCACCCATCACGGTAGTCGATGGTGTCGGGCGACTCGTGGTCCGCCGACGCAGGCGTCCGCCAGGGCGTGGTCCAAGTGTGACCCTCCGCGCTCCGCACGAACGACCGCGCACTCGTACGCCAGCTCGATCAGCGCCTCGTGTCCTCCGAAGGGTCACGCATGCGCGCGGGTGACGATCGGCTCAGCGCGGCGGCTCGGAAGCACCCGATTACCCTGTCGGGTAGCGGCTCCGAGAGCGACTCCGCGAGGCGCACCGCGCCGTCATTGCCATACGTGATTCGCATCAGGAAGGCGCCCGGCGGGAAGCACGTCGCCGCCCGCGGCGCCCATCCTGCACGCGGTGGTGGACGCTTGGGTGGCTCTGTGCAGAGGGCTTCGCACGTTGATCGTCGCCCGACGGGCATCGGTCGCCCGTTGCGCGACGCGGCGCGGGGGGGGGTGAGTCAGGCGGGCTTCTTGGCGGCGCGGTTCTTCTTGCGGGTGGCGACCCCGCGGGCGGCGATGTCGGCGCGGACGCCGAAGAAGGCCTTCATCTTCGGGTAGCGCAGGGCGATGTTCGGGTCGGCCGCGTCGGCGACGTCGAAGTGCGTCTGGAGCTTGCCCGTGAGCTCGAGCACCTGCTGCCACGCGATGGCCTGCTCCTGGTCGAGCCACTTGAACCACGCCTCGGCCCGCGCCCGCTCCTTCCGGAGCGCCATCGCGCGGCCGAGCGCTGACGAGAGCGCCTCCGCCGCGGGCGCCCGCTTGCTGAAGTCCTCGGCCCAGGTCGACGGCCCGCTGATCTCGCGGACCAGCCCGTCGGCGAGGTTCACCTGCTCGTCGGTGGGGCGAAGGCGGATCTCCGCCTCGGGCGAGCCGTTCTCGGGCACCTGCGGCGTGCGGCCGAGCACCGTGCCCTGGAGCACCGTCACCGTCGTCTCTTCCGTCTCTTCGTTCTTCTTCTTGGCTGCGTTGCTCATCGTCATCTCCTCCGTGGGTGTGCGCCGCCGCTCGAAGCTCCCCGCGACCGCAGGACCGATCTGCCTCCGCGAGCGCCCGTCGGCGCACCATGCGTCTCCACCTGCACCGTACGGCAGGCGGGGCGCGGCGGTGCGGCGCACGACGCCGAATCCGCGCGTGGGACAGCGCGCGTGTACGCCGATCGGACCGATGCTCGCTCGGAGCGAGGTCGACGTGGGGTGCGAGCGAGGTCGACGTGGGTCGGAGCGAGGGGAACGTGGGTGCGAGCGAGGTGAACCTGGGGTGCGACCGAGGTCGACGTGGGTTGGAGCGAGGTCGACGTGAGTCAGAGCGAGGTCGAGCTGGGTGGGAGTGAGGTCGAACTGGGTGGGAGGTGGTCTGCGCCACGTCTGGACCCGGGCGACGGCGGCTACCGACCAGTGAGCGGCTCCGCGCTGCGCCTCGTGGTGGTCGATCTGTCGCGCGCCGGCGCGCAGGAGCGGGACGAGTTGATGCAGTGGTTCGCGGGGGTGGTAGAGTCCCTCAGCCTCGACACCCGCCGCTGGCTGACGCAACACACCGGAGGAAAAGGAGCCATGAACGCCACACCCGATCTCGACGGCTGGGACGACTGGATGAGCCAGTACATCGCCTCCGTTCCTCCCGAGAAGCTCCTCGCCCGCTTCAAGCCCGAAGACCGCCTCGCGGGCCTCAAACCTGAAGATCGCCTCGCGGGCCTCGACGCGGCGCAGGCCGTGCTCGCGCTCCCGGTCGAGGTGCTCCGCGCGCTCCCCGAGTCCTTCCTCGCGACCCTCCCCGACGACGTGCAGGCCACCGTGCGGGCACGCCTCGCGCGCTGACCCTGCGCGCATCTCCGACGCTTGTGCGCCTGGCGGCGTCGCGACGGTGCGGCCGGGAGACAGCGATCAAAGCGCCCTGACCCAGGCGCCGCCGCCGAGCGACGCCGCCAGCGCGGCGGCCTGCCCACGATCGAGGAACGCGCCGACCACCACGCGGTGAACCCCGCCGTCGCTGAGGACGTGCGCCGTCGGGTTGAACGCCGGGAACCCGCCCACCTCGATGAATCCATGGGCGCCGCGCTCCGTGGCGTCGACCGCGCGGGCGACCTCGCGCGCCCGAAGCTCCGAGGCGGTCGCGAGCACCTGCACCGTGTACACCGTCACCGTCGTCGCCAGCGCACGCGCTCGACGCGCCGCGGGGACACCGCACCGGGCGGCGACCCGCTCGAAGAGCTCCGGCAGCGTGCCCCGCCAGTAGAGCGAGTTGTCGGTCGCCGCGGGACAGCGGAGGGTGATCCACAGGTGATCGAGTTCGACGGAAGCGCCGGGGGGAAGGAGCGCGTCGATCCGGCGGATCCAGCGTGCGTGGTGGAGGACGAGCTCGGGGCTCCAGGCCGACGTCCCCTCCTGGTCGTGCTCGTTCACGACGACGCGTCCGTGTCGGGCGGCGACCCCGTCCCAGCACGCCGCCCCCGACCTCGGGACAAGCGTGAGGAGCAGGAGCGAGAGCAACGCGGAGAACGCACGGCGCATGGCCGCCGCATCGCAGCGATCGTGCCGCGCGCAAACGGCGGGGATTGCGCTCGAGCGACGTGGCGTCCGTGACACGGTGGCGTGGCGCCGTGGGGCCGCCGCATCGCCCGGAAGACCCGACGGCGCCGTGATGCGTCCCTACCGGCGTGTGGAAGGTCGTCCTCTGCCTGATTGTGCTGAGCACGTGCGCCCGTCCGAGCGCGCCCGTCCCGACCGATGCGTCGATGCGCGTCGAGCACACGCCCAGCGCCCCACCAGACGCCGCGAGGCCCGCACCAGCGGACGCGCCCCAGCCCACGACGGACGCCGCGCTGATGCCGGGCATCCCCGTGGACCTCTCCCCAGGCGGGCGACGGGCGACGCCCAACCTCTGGGCGCTCCCTCGCTCGCAGCGGATCGCGCGAAGCGAAGTGGCCTACCTGACCGTCGATGACAACGGCGTCCGCTACGCCCTCGTGGAGACGCGATGCAGCGACCTCATCCCCCGCGGAGGCAGCGACTGCGTCGAACTGGGCTTCAACTTCAGGGAGCTGTCGCTGCGCGCGGTCGCGCTCGCGGACGGTCGCCGCCGCTGGAGTCGCCCCCTCGCGTGGACGGAGTCGAGGGCCGCTCGTCTCCGCGTGCAGGGCGACGCGCTCATCGTCACCTCCGGGGGTCGCACGTCGCGCTTCCGCACGCGCGACGGCACGCGGCTGCCCTGAAGCGCCTCCCCGCGGAGCATCGGGCAGCCGTGGTCCGGGCTCGCCGACCCTCCCTCACTGTTTACCGCCCGTTGCCAATCCTGTTCACGCCATACTGATTCACAGCACGCCGCGCGTGGCGCACCTTCACCGCATGAAGCCCGCCGCCGCGCTCGCCCTCCTCCTCGCGCTCCCCCTCGCCTCGTGCGCCCCGCTGGTCACCGAGGGCGCCCGCGCGCCCGCCGCCCCGGAGCCCGCTGCGCCCACCGCTGCGCCCGCCTGCGCGACGCCGCCCGCCACCGCCTCCCTCCCGCGCGGCAGCGCCGCCGTCCGCCCCTTCGCCTGCGTCGAGGAGCTCGTCGGCCCCTCGGGCTGCCCGATCACCCGCACCACGCGCTCCCTCGACCGCGCGGGTCGCGTCGTCAGCGAGCGCTTCGAAGTGCTCGACCCGAGCCGCATCGAGGCCACCTACGTGATCATCACCGACCACCTCACCACCTTCGAATACGACGGCGCCGGGCGCGTGGTCGCCGAGCGCCGCGACGACGACCTCGACGGTGTGGTCGATGTCGACACGCGTCGCACCTACGACGCCGATGGGACGCTCCGCCTCCTCGAAGTGACCCGCGACGAGGGCGGCGACGCGCGGCACACCACGCGCACGGAGTTCAACGCCCAGGGGCAGGAGACCCTCGTCGCGCACGCCGCGGGGCGCTACACCGACGAGGTCCGCAGCGGCTACGACGCCGCGGGCGCGCCCCTCTGGCGCGAGGAGCGCGAGAACGGCCGCCTCACCGCCCGCACCGCCTGGACGTACGCCCCCAGCGGCGCCCCCGTCGCCCGCGTTCGTGTCCGCGCGGACGGTCGCACGCTCGACGAGACGCGCTGGGTCTACGACGCCACGGGGCGCCTCGAAGCGCGCGAGGAGGGCGACCTCACCGACGGCGCGCTCCACCTCCAGCGTCTCCGCGTGACCCGCTTCGACGCCGCGGGCCGCGAGGTGTGGAGCGGCGAAGACTACCCCCACGACGGGGTCGTGGACGCCGCGCGCGAGACGACCTTCGACGCCGCGGGACGTCGCCTCCGCGAGCGGACGCTCCTCGGCGGCGAGCAGTCCGCCGAGACCGTGTGGACCTACGACGCCGCCGGGCGGACGCTCACCGCGAACACCGTCGCCCCGCGCAACGGGGTCGACGTGAACGTCCGCTACGCCCCCGACGGCTCCGCGGTGTCGACGACCCGGCAGCGCGCCCGCGACCGCACGTCGACCTTCACGCGCCACCTCGACGCCGGCGGGCGCAGCGTCTTCGAAGAGGTCGACCGCGACTCCGACGGCGCCCCCGAGTCGGTCTGGCGCTCGCGCTTCGACGCCGCGGGCCGCCCTCTCCTCACGGAGAGCGACCACGACGGCGACGGCGTCGTCGACGCGCGCGAGACGTGGCGCTACGACGCCGCGGGCAACCTCCTGGTGATGCGCCGGGAGCCGGGGCAGAGCGAGTCCCGCGAGACCCGCAGCGACTACGGCTGCTTCGGCCGCTGAGCCGACGCTCCCGTCACCGGATCTGGACCCACCCCCGCCCCGGCGCCTGACAGAACATCACCGACACGGCCCCGCCCATCCCCGTCTCCCGGTCGACCACCCGGATCGCGCTCAACCCGTCGCTCCCCACCAGCCGGAGGAGCCGCCCGTCGGCCAGGGCCTCGACCCGCAGCCCCTCGGTGGGCATCGGGAGGAGGTGCACCGACGGCCGCCGCACGAGGCCCTCGAAGTCGAGGGTCTGATGGCCCTCCTCGAGGCTGCCGAGGTAGAAGGCCTGCTGCGCTTCGCGGGCGTTGTCTTCGCTCATGGCCCGCAGCGCGGGGACGTCCTTGCGCTGCATCGCCGCCCACACCTGACGGTAGAGCCCGATCACCGTGGCGACCGTGGTGTCGTCGAGGGGCGTCGGTCGGGCGTCGACCCAGAGCCAGCGGGGCAGCGACACCGCGGGCGTCACCAGCCGTCGAAAGACCGCCCGCTCGATCGTCGCGTCGCGCACCGTGGGGGCCGGCGGCGGCGCTCCGAGGAGGCCCTCGTCGTCGGCCTCCATGGGCTTCAGGGTCGTGTCGGCGTAGCTGAAGCCCCCGAGGAGATGGGCGCGCTCGTACGAGTCGCCCTTCTGTCGCACGGCGAGGGCGAGCTCGGCCGAGAGCTGGCGGTCGTCGAGGCCCCCGCGGCGGCCCTCGACCGTCGGGGCTTCGAGCTCGAGCTCGAGCTCGTTGGGGCCGGGCGCGAGGTGGAGGTTCACCGGCATGTCGACGTGCATCTCGCGCCCCGAGACGTCGTGGGCGCACACCGGGATGCCGTTGCAGCGCAGCGTGAAGCGACAGTGGTAGAAGCTGCCGAAGAGGGTGAAGAAGGGCTGCGGCGGGTACGGGGTCATCGTGGCCTCGGCTCAACGCTTGCGAAACAGGGGGACTTCGGCCGGGTTCCACTCGCCTGCGGGGAGCAGCTCCCAATCGAGCTTGGTGTCGTTGCGGGAGTTGGTCTCGAAGGCGCCCCAGAGCCAGGAGGTCTTCACTTCGTAGTAGGCCACCACCTCCACCTTGGCCCCGAAGAAGCGGGCCCCGCCGATGAAGAACGGGGCCTGACGGCGCTCGGCCGTGTCGCGCGCGCGGATCGCGAACTGCACCCGGATCCCCACGCCGCGCCCCGCGTCGGCGCCGGCCAGTTCGAAGGTCGCCCCCGCGGCCACGCTCACGTTGAACACCCGCCCGCTCGCGCTGGCCTCCCCCCGGAGCCGCACCGCGATGAAGCCGCCGATCACGACCTGGGTCTGCGTCGCGACGCCGTTGACAAACTGCATCTCGCCGCCGGTCTCGATCCCGGCCGAGATCGAGAGGCGGAGGGAGATGTTGCCGCGGGCGTGGTAGGCGCCCTGCTCGCTCCCGAAGCCCTCGCGCATGCGACGGAGGAACGACACCACCCGCTCGGCGATCACGATCCCGATGCCCGGGCAGGCCGAGACGCCCGCCCGCAGGATCACGTCGATGAGCTCGATGTGGACCGTCCCTCCGAAGAGGGGGTACCCCCCGATGGCGACCTTGGCGTCGTAGGTGACGGTCTCCGCGTTGGGCTTCTCCTTCACCTCGGATTCGTAGAGAACCCCTAGGTTCACCTCGGGGAAGGTGAAGGTCACGTTGCCCGCCCACTGGAGCAGGCGGTTGAAGTACCGGGTCAGCGTCATGATCGAGCTGAGGGTCGGGGTCTCCTTGAACTCGCCCTTCAGCTCGCCGCCGAGGATGTGGTAGCGGCCGTCGTATTCGCACTTGGCCTCGAGGGCGACGGCGATGCCCGTGGCGGCCTCGGTGTCGAAGTTGGAAGGGCGCTGCTTGAAGGCCACCGGGTCGCGCGCGCTGGTGCTCGAGTTGACCTTGAGCCAGCCGTTGATCTCCCACTTGAGCTGCGGATAGGCCCGCACCGTGAGCTTGGTGGTCGCGGCGCCCTTGCACGCGAGGGCCTCCAGCTCGTAGCGCGCGGGCTGCTCCTGGAGGGGCCAGAGGTTGCGCCAGAGGATGCGAATCTGATCGAGCCCCGGCCGCGCCGGGATCACCACCGCCGAGGCCACCTCGAACTCGCACTCGCTTCCGGGGAAGGTGCGGGTCTGACCGTTGTGCGACACCCGGAAGTGCTCGGCCTGATGCCTGCGCGCGCCGCAGAGGGGCTTGAGCACCGTGGTGACGGCCTTGATCTTGTCCTTGCGGGTGTGGCCCGCGATCACCTCGAGGATCCGGGTGTTGGACCCCACCCCGACCACGGCCCGGTAGGTGCGATCGGGGTGCCCGCACTGGATGGTCACCCGCTGGATCTCGCAGAGGTTCTGCGCGGCCTGGCAGGCGACGCAGGTGGCCCCTGGCGGGACGCCCGACAACTGCTGCTGACGGAGGGCCTCGCGGTTGCGCGCGAAGCTCTCGGCCCACTCGCGCGCCCGCTGGTCTTGCCCGGTGAGGTAGGGGCTGGGCCGCGGGTTGAGGCCGGGGTAGCGCTGGAGCATCTCGGCGTCGGCGAGGGCGGCGGCCTCGGGCGAAACCGCCGCGAGCGCGTTGGGGTGAGGCCCCGGCGCGAAGCCGACGAGCGGCGGACGCGCCAGCGACGAGCCGGGCGCCGTGAGGACCGGCCCCATGCGAGGGGTCGGCGCGCCGGCCGGGGAGGTCGGGGTGCACAGGTTCGGGCCGGTCACGGCAGGTCTCCAGCGGCGTCGGTGCGCTGAGGGCGAGGGGGGCGAACGGTTCGTCGAGGCGTGTCCTGGTGGTGCTGTCGGATCACGAACATCGCGTGCCCGAGACTCTCTCGCCCGCCGCGCCGCAGTGTCAACCCACGCGGCGTGCGCGGCGACGATTGACACGCCCCCCGCGGCCGTCACGCGCCCGTTGACGCCGCGCCGCGCCGGGGAGGATGCTCGCTGTTCCCCCGGAGGTCTCCCGTGCGCGCTCCCCTCGTCCTCACCTTCGCGCTCCTCGTCGGCTGCCCCGCGCGCGGCAACAACACCTTCGTGGGCGACGACGACGTCGCGTCACCCGACGACCGCTCCCCGACCGACGCCGCGCCGGGCCTCGACGCGACGCCCGCCGACGCCGCCGACGACCTCGCCGGCGACCTCCCCTCAACCGAGGCCCCCGCGACGCCCGACGCTCCCACCGACGACGTCACCACGCTCGTCGACGTCACAACGCCCGTCGACGTGATGAGCGTCTACGACGTGGGCGGCGAGCGCACCGACGCGTGCGTGATGACCCCCTGCGCCCCGCGCCCCGACGGCTGCGCGGCCCGCGAGGTGTGCGGCAACGGGCTCGACG
>JBILLV010000069.1:0-33180 GCA_044375895.1 Polyangiales bacterium
ACCGCCACCCGCACCTCCGAGCGCACCTCGTCGACGCGCGGACGGAGCCCCGGGACGCCGAAGCGGCCGCGGTAGACGAAGTCCCCGACGGGGCGACGACCGTTGGGCTGCTCGCGCTCGCGGAGCTTCTCCGGGAGCGCGGCGACATCCCCCGGATGCCCCACCGCCACGATGCAATGGACCTCGTGCCCCGGCGCGAGCCCGAGGGTCGCCGGGGCTGCCGCGCGGTCGAAGCCGCCCATCGCGTGGACGACCAGCCCGAGACGTGTCCCTTGCAGCGCGAGGGACATCCACGCGGCGCCGGCGTCAAAGGCGTGCGAGGCGGCGGGCTGGCCCTGGTCGGTGACCGCGCGTGAGCACACCGCGAGGAGGGCGCCGGCGCGCGCGCACCACACCTGGTTGGGCGGCACCAGGAGCTGAAACAACGCCTGGAACTCCGGGGTGTCGCGCTCGGCGTAGATGAAGCGCCAGGGCTGGACGTTGGCGCTCGACGGCGCCCAGCGAGCGGCTTCAAACAGCCGCGCGAGTTCGTCGGGCGTGACGGGCGTGCCGTCCATCGCGCGAGGCGACCAGCGTTCGAGGAAGAGGGGATCGATGGCGTAGTCCGCGCTGCGGGGCATGCGCGGGGTGCTACCACGCGAGGCGCCGAAACCTTACATTTCGTGCGCGTTTCGCGCGGCGACGGTCACTGGATGCAGGCCCAGCCCGGGGGCGTGCAGATGCCGCGGAGGGGGTTGCAGCACACGTTGCCCTCGGCGCAGACGGCCGTGCCGCAGACGCGGTTCTGCGGGATACAGGCGCCGACGCCGTCGGTGTCGCGGCACACGAAGCCCGCGGCGCAGCGGATGGCCGCGCACGAGGGGCCGTTGGCGACGCAGCGCGGCCCCGTCGCGGACTCCACGCAGTGGGTGGTGGCGGAGCACCGGACGTTGGCGCAGGTGGAGATCGGCGTGCCGCAGACGTAGCGGCAGGCGCGCTCGGCGGTGCACGTCCAGCGGCCGAGGCAGCGCGGGGCGATGAGGCTCTGCTCGGCGCAGTCGCTCGCCTCGCCGCAGTACGACACGGCCTTGCGGAGCTCGGCGACGACGCGCCCGCCCTGCGAGAGCGTGAGGCGCTCGCCGCGGAGCGCGTACTGGTACACCCCGAACGACACCGTCGGGAAGGTGACCGCGGGCGACGGGCGGAGCGTCACGGTGCGCGACGCGGCGGTGAAGTAGCCCTCCACCTGCGCCTCCGACGGGCACGGCGCGCGGACGCAGCGGATCCCGTTGTCGACGTACGCGAAGAAGTGGCGACCGCGGCTCCGCGTCTGCTGCGTGAAGACCAGGCCGCGGAACGGTCCGCTGTCGCCCACCCACGCCCCGACGAAGGGACGCCATGAGGTGCCCACCGCCTCGTCAACCGCCTCGCCCGTGTCGTCAAGCCCGGCGTCGGGGGCGCTGTAACAGCCCGCGAAGGCCGCGAGGGAGAGGGCGAAGGTCGCCAGGGTGCGCGTGAATTCCATGTGTGTTCTCCAGGGTTTAGCCCCACGGTCGACCGGGAGGCGGGGCGCATCTACCGCCGACCTGTCCTACATGCAACCCCATGTGTGTCGATTTCGTCTGCGGCCGACGCGCACCCGAGTCCGGGGAGCGATGTACCGTCGCCGACGTGACGATGCACATGAGGTCGCTGGTGGCAGTCGCGCTCTGCGGAGCGCTCGGGTGTGACACGCAGCCGACGGTGGCGCCGACGCTGGACGCGGCCCCGGCGGACGCGCGGGATGCGGCGGCGGAGTCGGCCGCGGACGGGGGCGGTGCGCTCGCGACCTTCCACGGGGTGCCCGTGCGGGCGTGGGATCGCACGATGCCCGAGGTCGACGCGATCGGGTACGAGGTCGACCTCACGGTGGACGAGTCGAGCGCGAAGGCGGAGACGTTTCGCGGAGAGCTCCGCGGGCTCTTCGTGGCGACGGCCGCGGGCGACGCGCTCACGCTCGACTACACGGGCGAGGCGGTGGACGGCGCGGAGGTGGACGGGCGCGCGGTGACGCCGACGCGCGACGCGGGCGCGCTGCGCATCCCGCTGGGGCGGACGGTCGCCGAAGGGGAGTTCTTCCGGGTGACGGTGCGCTACCACGGGGCGCTCTTCCAGGGGACGGGCGCCGACGCGAGCAACCTGGAGACGCTCGGCGGGTTGATGGTCTTCCAGCGCAACCGGGCCGGGCGAAAGATCTACGAGTCGCTCAACTGGCCCTCGAAGGCGCGGCGCTGGCTGCCGGTGCGCGACCACCCGCGGGACGGCGCGATGGTGGCGGTGACGGCCACCTTCCCGGCGCGCTACACGGTGCTGTCCAACGGGCGCATGGAGTCGATGCGCGACGCGGCGGGCGGGGCGCGGACGTGGTCGTACTTCTGCGCGACGCCGATGCCGACGTACGACTTCCACGTGGCCGCCTACGACGACTGGGCGGAGACCACGGCGATGTCGGGCCGCAACCAGCGGCCGCTGCGCTGGCTGCCGTACTCGGGCGACCGCGCGGCGGGGATGACGCTCTTCCAGGAGCTGCCCGCGGCGATGGATTTCTTCGAGGAGGCCTTCGGGCCGTTTCGCTGGGAGCAGGCGGGCTTCATCGAGGCGCCGATCTTCGGCGGGGGCATGGAGCACGCGACGCTCGTGACGATGGACGAGAGCCTCTTCCGCACCGCCGCGCGGAGCCGCCAGGTGACCTTCCACGAGCTCGCCCACCACTGGAGCGGCAACCTCGTACGCATCGGCACCTGGAACGACTTCTGGCTCTCCGAGGGCTTCACCGACTACCTCACGGGGCGCTTCCTCGACGCGCACGACGGCCCCGAGGCGGGCCTGCGCAACTGGCGCAACTTCTTCAACTCGGCCCTCGGCGTCGAGCGCGCCGCGTCGCACCACCCGCTGCGCCCCGCCGAGCCGGAGATCAACCCGCTGCGCATCTTCGACGCCATCACGTACAAGAAGGGCGCGCTCGTTTTGCGCACGCTGGAGCACCGCGTCGGGTCGGAGGCGTTCACGACCTTCCTGCGCGGGTGGTTCGAACGTCACGCGGGCGAGGCGATGACCACGCCGCAGTTCGAGCGCGAGCTCGCCGCGGCCTTCCCGCAGGACGACATCGCGGGCTTCTTCCGGCAGTTGGTCTACGGCGAATACCTCCCGGTGCTGGAGGCCACGACGCGCTACGACGCCGCCGCGCGCCGCGTGTCGCTCACGCTGCGACAGACGCAGCAGCGCGGGCCGGAGGGCGGCTTCACCTTCCCCGTGGTGGTGGAGTTTGTGCGCGGCGACACGCGCGAGCGCGCCACCGTGCGCGTCACCGGCACCAGCACCACCGTCGACGTGCCGCTGATGTTCGAGCCCGCGAGCGTCGTCGTCGACCCCGACGAGCGCGCGTATCTCACGGTCACCTGCTCCGACGCCGCGCCCTGTCGCGACGGCTGGTCGTGCGCGAGCGCGGGCGGCGTCCACCCCGCGATGTGCATGCCGCTCCGCTCGTGACGCGCGCCCGCTCTGCATATCCGGTGCCTGGAATCTCCGCGGCGCGTCTTGACCTCACGCCCGGGCTTCGTGTTATCCCTCGGCTCGTCCGGAGATGGCTCGTCACACGATGACCCCCGATAGCAGCCGTGGCACAGACGCTCCCATGATCGTATCGGTCATTGCGTCTGTGGGGTCGGGCGTGGAGACGAGGGAGCCTGCGTCGCGCGATCGTGCGCGGCACGCGGCGAGCGGCGCGCGATGCAGCGCGCCGTGATGGAGATCGATGGCCTCATGGGCACAGTGTCGACCGCGCGCATGTCATGGAACGAGATCTGCGCGCAGAAACAATTCCGCAATCGATGGGTCGCGCTCGACGGGTGCCGTTACGACGACGTGACCAAGCAGCCCTCCGAGGGCACGGTGATCGACGCGGATGACGACCTCGCCGAGCTCTGCAGCCGGATGAAGCGCGAGAACCAGCACTTCTGCACGATCCTCTTCTGCGAGGCCACGCGCCAGCGCACCATCTCCCGCCACTGACCGCTACTCGTCCGCGGGCGCGCTCGCTCCCATCCGCTGGAGCAGCGACGCCACCAGCGGGTCGCTCGTGATCACCCCGCGCATCCGTCGCTCCACCGCCGGTCGCATCGCCTCGGGGCACCCCGACGACGCCACCGCGAGGGCCGTCAGCCGTTGGACGGCTTCGTCGGGGGAGATCCGTGCGGCTTGGAGGTCGGCCAGGACGCTCTGGGCGGGGCCCAGGCCCGTGGGGGCGGGCGCGCGCACCGACGGGCTCGGGGCCACATCGAGGGGGGCGGCGAGCGGGAGGGTGGCGCCGGTGGGGCGGATCGTCGTCATGGCGGTCACCGGGGAGCCTACCGTTGAAATCGGGCGCGGGGCAACGCGGGGGGTGATTGCCTTCGGGGCGCGTTCGGGAGAACCTCCGGCGCGGAGGCAACGCTCGAGACGTGTCTGAGAAGGTTCGAATCTTCACCGTGGCCGAGGCCAACGCGCTGCTCCCGAAGCTCAACGTCATGCTCGAACGGCAGATGTCGATGCTCCGCGACGTCGACGCGCTGGCCGAGGAGATGACCGCCCTCGGGATGGACCCGCAGCTCCTCGACGCCGACCCCGGGTCGACGCCCGAGCGCGAGGCCCTCAAGGGGCGCATGCGCGAGATGGTTCGCGCCTTTCACAACGGCTGGCGCGAGGTGGAGGCCACCGGCGCCGTCGTGAAGGACTACCGGCAGGGCCTGGTGGACTTCTACGGCCGCCGCGGCCCCGACACCGTGTGGCTCTGCTGGAAGTACGGCGAGCCCGCCGTCGCCCACTGGCACCCGCTCGACACGGGCTTCTCGGCCCGCATGCCGCTCGAGCGCAACTCCATTCCGCCGACGCTCAACTAGCGCCGTGCCCCTCAGCCCGCCCGACCCCACGCGCGCCGTCCGCGACCTGCTGCTCGGCCTCGGCGTCGACCTCGACGCCGACCCGGAGCTCCGTGGCACCCCCGAGCGCGTGGCCCGCGTGTGGCGCGACGAGCTCCTGGCCGGCTACCAGGTCGACCCGGCGCTCCTCCTCGCGGACGCGCTCGCCTCCGACGAGCGGGGGATGGTCACCGTCACCCGCATCACGTACGCGAGCGTGTGCCCGCACCACCTGCTCCCCTCCTGGGGCGTCGCCCACGTGGGCTACCTGCCGGGCGGGCGCATCGTGGGCATCGGCACGGTGGTTCGCCTCGTCGACGCCTACGCGCGGCGCCTCGTGTTGCAGGAGACGCTGGGGCGTCAGGTGGCCGAGGCCCTCGTCACGCACCTCGGCGCGCACGCGGCCGGCGTCGCGTTGGAGGCCTCTCACGCGTGCCTCTCCACGTGCGGCGAGCGTCAGGCCGGGGCGCGCGTGGTGACGCACAGCTTCGCGGGCGCGTGGCGCGACGACGCCGCGGGGCGCTTTGAGTTTCTACGGGCGCTGCCGCCGGGTGGGGGCGATCGATGAGCGAGGTGGGGGCGGAGGCGGTGCGCGAGGTGGCGGTGTTTCCGCTGGCCGGGGTGGTTCTGCTGCCCGAGCAGCGGTTGCCGTTGCACATCTTCGAGCCGCGGTACCGGGCGATGGTGCGCGACGCGCTGGAGGGCGACGCCTTCATCGCCGTGGCCTGCGTCGACGGCGACCTGCAGCGCGAGCCGGCGCGCATCCACCCGGTGGCCACGGTGGGTCGCATCGTCGCGCACCAGCGGCTCCCGGACGGGCGCTTCAACATCCTCGTGGAGGGCGTGCTGCGTGCTCACCTCGACGAGCTCCCCTTCACGCCGCCGTACCGCCGCGTGCGGGTGACGCCGCTCGGTGAGCCCGGCGCCGACCTCGTCGAGGTGCGCGCCCCGCAGCGCGCCGCCCTGCTCAACGTGATGAGCCTCGTGGTGCGGGCCGCCCGCGCGAAGCAGGCCCGCTTCGACTTCGATCCGCCGACCGAGCTGCCCACGGCCCGCCTGGCGCTGCGCCTCGTCGACCGCTTCGTCACCGCCGCCCCGTGGCGCCAGCGGGTGTTGGAGGCGCCGACCCCCGCCGCGCGCGTCGCCCTCGCCACCGAGGCCCTCGCCGACGTGCTGGCCGAGGGCGGATCGCTCACCGCGAGCGGCAGCGCGTAGTCGTCGCACGCGCGCTCGCGGTATCGTCGCGCCCAACATGGAGCGGCGATGCTGTACGTGATGATCTCCCTCGGGCTCGTGCTGCTGGCGGTGACGGTGTACGACCTCACGCAGCGGCGCCACGCGATCCTGCGCAACTTCCCGGTGATCGGGCACTTCCGCTACCTGCTGGAGGAGATCGGGCCCGAGCTGCGGCAGTACATCGTGACGGGCAACGACGAGGAGCGGCCGTTCTCGCGCGACCAGCGCCGCTGGGTGTACGCGTCGTCGAAGAAGGAGAACAACTACTTCGGCTTCGGGACGGACAACGACCTCGAGCGCTCGTCGGGCTACGTGGTCATCAAGCACGCGGCCTTCCCCCTGCTCGACCCGCACGTGGGCGACGCGACGTACGACGCGAAGCACCGCTGCCCCGCGGCGAAGGTGATGGGCGCGCACCGCAACCGCAAGAAGCAGTTTCGCCCCGAGTCGATCGTGAACGTGTCGGGCATGAGCTACGGCTCGCTCAGCGGCAACGCGGTGGAGGCGATCAACCGCGGCGTCGCCATCGCGGGCTGCTGGCAGAGCACCGGCGAGGGCGGCATCTCGCCGTACCACCGCAGCGGCGGCGACCTCGTGTGGCAGGTGGGGACGGGGTACTTCGGCTGCCGCGACGCCGACGGGCGCTTCAGCCTGGAGCGCTTCGTCGAGAACGCCGCGAAGAACAAGCTCCGCGCGGTGGAGATCAAGATGAGCCAGGGGGCCAAGCCGGGCGCCGGCGGCATCCTCCCCGCGGCGAAGATCACGCCGGAGATCGTGCAGATTCGCGGCATCCCGATGGGGAAGGACTGCGTGAGCCCGGCGGCCCACTCGGCCTTCCGCGACGCCGACGAGCTGCTGGATTTTGTCGAGCGGCTGTCGGAGGCGAGCGGCGGCCTGCCCGTGGGGATCAAGTCGGCGGTGGGGCAGATGAAGTTCTGGGACGACCTCACGCGGCTGATGGACACGACGGGGCGCGGGGTGGACTTCGTCACCATCGACGGCGGCGAAGGGGGCACGGGGGCGGGTCCGCTGGTGTTCACCGACCACGTGTCGCAGCCCTTCAAGGTGGGCTTCTCGAAGGTGTACCGGGCCTTCGCCGAGCGGGGGCTGCACCAGAAGGTGGTGTTCAACGGGTCGGGCAAGCTGGGCTTCCCGGAGCAGGTGATGTTCGCGTTCGCGCTGGGGTGCGACACGGTGGCGGTGGCGCGCGAGGCGATGCTGGCCATCGGGTGCATCCAGGCGCAGCGCTGCCACTCGGGCCACTGCCCCACGGGGGTCGCCACGCAGAACCGCTGGCTCATGCGCGGCCTCGACCCGACGGACAAGAGCGCGCGCCTCGCCAACTACATCGTGACGCTCCGCAAGGAGGTGCTCGCGCTCTGCCGGGCGTGTGGCGTGCCGCACCCTGCCTTCATCACGGGCGAGCACCTCGACCTGCTCGACGACCGCTTCCGCGGGCAGAGCGTGGGGGAGCTGTTCGGTCAGGCGCCGGGGTGGGGCGTGCCGAGCGACGACGACCTCGCCGCGATCCGCGCGATCATGGAGGGGGCGGCCGAGCGACGCACGCCGCCGCGGCTGCAGATGGAGGCGGATGCGGCGGGGTGACGGGGCGGGGGTCGGAGCGGCGGCACGATCGCTGCCGCGATACGGTCCGTCATCAGCGTGTTGGGGCCTTTCGGGCGCCCGCTACGAGGCGACGAGCGGCGTCGAGACGAGCGACGTCGCGAAGAGGAGCCGTTCACGCGAAGGCGCCCGCGCCGAACGCGTCGCGGCATCGAGCTAACGGTCGACCTGCCCTTGGACGTGGGCGACATCGCGCATTCGATCCGCGATCCACTCACGGAGCTTTGGGCGAACGTAGTCGAGCACGGCGGCGCTGTAGGGTTCCGCTCCCGAGTGCCAGGGCGTCAGATCGAGCTGGGCGAAGCCGGAGAGCAGGAGCTTGTTCCACGCCGCCTCCTGATCCCTCTGGCGCAAGGTCCGCAGCCCCTCCCGCTCGAGGCGGTAGTCCCGGATCGACGTCTCTCCACGCTCATCTCCGTTCAGCGCGGCGACCACGCCCTTCTCACCGAAACAGAGGTGCTTGGAAGGGTCGTCGAAATAGGGGTGGAGCAAGAGCGGCTCCTCCATCGCGTCGAGGTCCTTCGGGTCGTCGCGCGTCGGGTCGTGGGCGGAGACATGCGCCTTGCGCACGGGGAAGCTGTTGCCCTTGCCGTTGGAGTTGCACTGCGAGCAGGCGGGGACGAGGTTGCGCCACTCGTACGCGAGCCAGTAGTACCCCGGGTGGTGCTTGCCCTGGACCTGCACCACCACGACGGCGTTCGAGGCGTCGCGCACCGTGGGCGAGCGCTTCGGGCGGTAGTGCTCCGCCGCGGGGTTGTCGGTGGCATCTACCACCAGCGACTCGCAGTAGGCGCACTTCTGGTGGAAGACCTTCTCCAAGAGCCACTTCTTGAGGTCGCCCCACACCGCGTCGTTGAACTCCGGGTCCTTTCCCGCGGCGACGTCTGCGAGCACCTTGTCGCGGGCCTTCTCTGCCCGCTTCTGCCACTTCTCCCACCAGTCGCGGTCGTCGCCCTGGAGCGCGCTCGGGTCGAACCGGACGCGGATCACGGCTCCTTCTCCAGCCTCGCGAGGAGCGCCTGGGCGTTCTCCAGCGCGCGCTGCGGGTTCTGGAGTTGCCGCGCCACGAGCACCTTCTCGACGGCCTCCAGCGCGGCGCGGGCCTCGGGCGTCTCCGGCGACGAGGGGACCTCTTCGCGCACCTGCGTCCGAAGGGCGATGTAGCGCGCCTCCTCCTCGGGCGTGCGCGCGGTCTTCGCGTGGAGTTCCGCGTACTGGTCGAGGAGTTCGTTGCTCTGCTTGCTCGTCGTGTGGTCGAGCCCGAACGCCGCGCTCGTGAGGATCTGGTCGGCGCGGTAGTGCGCGAAGGGCTCCTGGAGCGCTTCGAGCGTGACGCGCTTCGCCTCCGAGAGCCGCGGCACGCGGAACACCTTGCCGTCCCCGAGGCTGCCCACGACGAGCGGTGAGTGGCTGGTCGCGATCACCTGGAGGTTGGGCATCTGCGCGCGAACGAGTCCGACCAGGGCCTGCTGCCACTCGGGGTGCATGTGCGCGTCGATCTCGTCGGCGAGCACGACCGCGTGCTCCCGCTCCGGGTGTTCGGCGTCGGGGTGCGTCTCCAGGAGGCGCAGGAGGAGCGTTCCGATCCACCCGAGGACGGCGGTGGTCCCCTGGCTCAGGGCGTCGAGCGGGACTTCCCCCGCGTCGGTGATCACCCACACCTGCCCGGTCGTCGGCTCGATGCGGCCGAGCCGCAGCGAGAGTCCAGGGAGCAGCGCGACCATCATCGCGAAGAAGCGCTCGAGCGTCGCGTCGAGGCGTCTCGCGGCGTCGGGGTTGCGTGCGCGTTCGAGCTCGGCGCGGAGGCGGGTCTGCGCGATCCACTGGCGCACCGTGGCGATGCGGGGGTCGGTGCTGCCATGCACGAGCGGGAGCAGGTCGCCGACGTCGGGCTGGGCGTTGGGCTCGGGGAGGAACGGAGAGGAAGCCGCCCCCACGGCGCCGCCGCGGAGCGCGGGGAAGCCGAGCATCGTGGTCTTGAGGGCCTGGAGCGGGCTGCGCGCGGTGGTGCGCACGTGCACGGCGGTTCCCTCGCGGTAGAGCTCGGTGCGAAATTCTCTCCCCCCGATGCGCAGCTCGATGGCCCCCTTCGTCGCGCCGACCCGGAGCAGCGAGACCGCAACCGGCTGTGCGCGGGGATCGTCGCCAAGGAGCCCCAGCGCGATGGCGCGGAGGATGGTGGTCTTGCCCTGGCCGTTCGCGCCGAGAAGGACGCTCCAGTTCGGGGAAGGGAGAAACGAGAGTTCCTCATACGGACCGATCTGCTGGAGGCGGACCTCCTCGATGCGCGGAGGTCCCGACGGGGCGACGACGGTGGGCGCCGTCACGCGGTCGATGTGCGGTGAGCCCAGCCACCGGAGGCTGCGCATGACATCCACAGGGTTCGGTCGCGGGAGCATCGGGAGGATGCGGAGGTTGAGCTCCTGGCGAAGCTCCTCTCGGCGCAGCGGCGAATCCTTCGACGGGTCGAGCAACGCGTAGTGGGGTCCACTCGCCGGTCCCCACGAAGGGATGAGCGACCTCAAGAAGCTCGGGTCGACACCGACCGTCACGAGCGTTCGCGTCTCCACCACTTCATGGAGGAACTTCGCCACCAACGGCGAGCGCATGACACTCGCGCGCACGTCGTCGTCCGACGCGCTGGTCCTGGTGAGCGAAGGGGCCGCTTGACCGCGCAGGTGCAGCACAAATGGATCGCGTCGGGAGAGCCTTTCGAACAGCGACTCCAGGTCATCGAGCCCGCGCGTAGCGTTCGCGACGAACACCCCCTCCCGGGCGAGTCGCACGAGGGTCCCGTCGTCACGGAGATCGACCACCGGGAGCGTCGGTCCCGCGAGCGCCGTGCCATCGAAGTGCCGCGTGTCGCTGACCGCCGCCAGCCCCTGTCCGAGCTTGTGCACGACGAGTACGACCTTCTTCTGAAGGAGCCTCTCCGCGAGGTGCGCGCGATCCGCCGCGTAGTCATCGTCGTCGAGCCAGCTCATCGCGCGGAGGCTACCACAGCGCCCCCGCGCGACGGGAGCGCCCTCAGTCCGCCGAGGTGCCGTAGAGCGCGCCCGCGCCGTCGGGGCCCGTGATGCTCACCTGCGGGGTGCCCGAGACACCCGCCGCGCCGCCGAGGAACACGTGCACCCGGCCCGCGCGCGCGGCCGCCGAGAAGGCGCCCACGACGATGTCGCCGAAGCCGTCAGCGTTGACGTCCCCCGCGCCCGCCGCGCCGTAGCCGAAGGCGCCGCCGACGCCGTCCGGCCCGTTGATGGTGCCGCTCGGCGAGAGCGCGACGCCCGCCGCCGAGCCGTGGAACACGTGCGCCTGACCGGCCGTCCCGTTGGCGTTCTGCGCGCCGACGAGGAGGTCGCCGAAGCCGTCGTTGTTGACGTCGCCCGCGGCCGTCACCGGCGTGCCGAAGAACGACCCCGCCCCCGGGCTCGCGATCGAGAAGGTCGCCGCCGCCGCGGGTCCGCCCGCGCGCCCGAGGAAGACGTACGCGCGGCCCGCGCTCGATCCGAAGCGCTCGGCGCCCACGGCGACATCGGGGTACCCGTCGCCGTTGAGGTCGCCGACGCCGCCGACCGCGCTGCCGAACGCGCCGCCACCGCTCGTGAAGCTCACCGCGGGGGTCGCGCCGAGGCCCGCCGCGCCGCCGAGGTAGAGGTACGCGGCGCCCGCGCCTGCGCCGACGCCGTTGGCGCCCACCACGATGTCGGCGAAGCCGTCGCCGTTCACGTCGCCCGCGCCCGCCACCGCGTAGCCGAAGGACGCGCTCCCGCCGGCCGGGGAGTTGAGCGAGACGCTCGGGCGCCCGGTGATGCCGCCCGCGCTCCCGTAGAACACATGGACGCGCCCCGCGCCCGCGGCGAGGTACGCGCCCACCACGATGTCGCCGTAGCCGTCGCGGTTGATGTCGCCCGCGGCCGCCACGGAGTAGCCGAAGTAGCCCCCCGCCTCGGGCGCGAGCGCGGTGTTCGACGGCACAAGACCCGGGCCGGCGGGACCGCCGAAGTAGAGGTCGATGCGGCCGTTGCTCACGCCCGCGAGGTACGACCCGATGAGCACGTCGGCGTAGCCGTCGCCGTTGACGTCGCCCGCGCTCGACACCGCGTTGCCGTAGTACGTGTTGGCCCCCCCGAGGCCCGTGAGCCGCGTGAGCTGCGGCACCGTGATGCCCGCTCCGGCGCGGCCCGCGTGGATGTAGGCGCGACCCGTCCCGCCGCCGACGCCGGGGGCGCCCGCGAGGATGTCGCCGACGCCGTCGCCGTTGGCGTCGAGGACGCTGCCCCAGGCCGCCCCGATGGCGCCGCTGCGCGCGGGGACGGTGAGCTCCCACACCACCGAGGGGGTGGTGCCGGTGAGCGCGCTCTGGCGCCCGAGGAGCCGCCAGAACAGCACCCCCGTGGGCAGGTCAGCGGCGGGCGTGCCCGTCGTCCCCATCGCGTCGAAGGCCGTCACCGACGTCGCGCACGCGCGGTCGCGGCACACCTGCACCCGCGCCCCATCCGAGCCCGCCGCCAGCGCCCACTGGAGGGTCGGTCGCCGCGTCGTCACGGTCGCCGTCGAGGGCGGCCACACGGGGCGCGGCGGGGCCACGGAGCCCATCGCCACGCACGCGCTCCCCATGCGCGTGAAGCCCGCGTTGCAGGTGAAATCACACGCCGTGCCGGTGCAGATCGCGACGGCGTTCGCGGGGGCGGTGCAGGGCGTACACGACGTCCCGCAGGTGGCGGGCGAGGTGTTCGACGAGCAGATCGAACCGCAGGCGTGGAAGCCCGCGTTGCACGTCGCGCCGCAGGCCGTCCCGTTGCACGTCGCCGTCCCATTGGCGGGGGCCGGGCAGGGCGTGCACGAGGTCCCGCAGGTGGCGACCGCGTTGTTGGCCACGCACGCCGCGCCGCACGCGTGGAAGCCCGCGTTGCACGTGAACCCGCAGGCCGTCCCGTTGCACGTCGCCGTCCCGTTGGTGGGAACCGGGCACGCCGTACACGACGTCGGGCCGCAGGAGGTGAGCGCCGTGTTGGAGACGCACGCGGCGCCGCAGCGGTGCGTCCCCGCCGCGCAGGCGATGCCGCAGGAGGTCCCGTCGCACGTCGCGGTGGATCCCGGCGGCGCGACGCAGGGCGTACACGACGTGCCGCACGAGGTGACCGCGTTGTTGGCCACGCACGCGCTGCCGCAGCGGTGGAAGCCGGCGTTGCAGGCGAAGCCGCAGGACGTCCCGTCGCAGGTGGCCGTGGCGTTGGCGGGCGGGGCCGGGCAGGGCGAGCACGACGTCGGGCCGCAGGAGAAGATCGACAGGTTGGACGGGCACGACGTGCTGCAGCGGTGGAAGCCCGGCGCGCATGACACCGTGCACGCCCCCATCACGCACGCGCCGACGCCGTTGCCCGTGCTGGGGCAGACGTTGCCGCAGCGGCCGCAGTTGTTGGAGTCGCTCTGGAGGCTCACGCAGGCCATCCCGCAGCGGTCGGGGGCGCCCCCGGGGCAGCCCGAGGTGCACCCGTACACGCCGCCAGGCATCATCGCGCAGAGGGGTGTGGTCGACGGGCACACGCGCCCGCAGGCGCCGCAGTTGGCGGGCGTGCCGAGGTCGGTGGTGCAGCCGGTCGCCGCCGTGCCGCACGCGCCGCGACCCGCCACGCAGGCCGCGCTCACGTCGCACGCGCCCGCCACGCAACGAGCCGCACCGGGACGCACGCCCGGGAGCGCGTTGCAGTTGCGACCGCACGCGCCGCAGTTGGTGGCGTCGGTCTGCGCGTTGGTGCACATGCAGGTCCCCGGCGCGCCGCACGGGATCTGACCCGGGGGGCACGAGCACCCGCAGGACCCGGCCATGCACAGCTGGCCCGCCGCGCACGCACGACCGCAGGCGCCGCAGTTGGCGCGGTCGGTCGTGAGGTCGGTGCAGGTGGCGCCGCACATCGTCCGCGGGGTCGCGCACGTGGGGACGTCGGGCGGAGGAGGCGGGTTGTCGATCACCACGTCGGGCGGAGGAGGCGGGTTGTCGATCACCACGTCGGGCGGAGGAGGCGGCGTGTCGATCGGGGGCGCGCCGTCGTCCGCTGGCGGGAGTTGGTCGGGCGGCGGCGGCGGCGGGACGTCGTCAGCGTCGAGGCCCGGGACGTCGAGGCCGGGCACGTCGGCGTCGGGGGCCTCGCCGTCAGCGTCGGGCGCGTCGGACACCTGCGCGTCGCGGCGGAGCTCGGTGCTCGCGCACGCGGTGAGGGTCGTGAAGAGAAGGAGCGACAGCGTGGAGAGCGGAGGGCGCGCGGTCATGGGGGGCACGCTAACACCGTTCGCGCGGGGGCCGTAAGCAGGCATCCGCGCTGAAACGTGCGGCGCGCGCGTCCCGATCAGAGACAGCCGTGTCAGGGCGACCGCGGCCCGAGCACCGCGTCGACGCCCCGCACGCGCGCCGCGAGGAGCCCCCTCGCCCGGCCGCTCGAGAGCGCGCAGTTGCGCGGGCGCCGCACGGGCTGGTCGGCGCTGCGGGCGGCGGGGAGGCCGGTGGGGTCGACGCCCCGCGCGCGCAGCAGCATCGACGCGAACGCGTGGCGGCTCACCGCCGTGTCGCCCGCCACGTGGAGCACGCCGGCGTAGGCGCTCGCCGCCAGCTCGAGGAGCGCCTCGGCCACCTCGCCCGCGAGCGACGGGCACCGCATCTCGTCGGTGAAGAGGGCACCCGCGGCGCGCCCCGCCAGCAGGTCGCAGGCGAACCGAAGCTGGCGGTCGTCGTCGTCGAGCGTGTAGAGGAGCGACGTGCGCACGAGGGCCGCGTCGGGGTGGGCCGCGGTCACGCGCGCCTCGGCGTCGACCTTGGCCTGCGCGTAGGGCGTGAGGGGCGACACCGGGTCGTCTTCGGCGTAGGCGCCCGTCGCCTCGCCATCGAACACCACGTCGGTGGAAAGATGAACCAGCCGCGCCCCCACCGCCCGCGCCGCCGCCGCGACGTGGGCCGCGCCGTCGGTGGTCACCGCGCGCATGGCGTCCCCCGTGAAGGCGTAGGCCGTGTGGATCACCGCGTCGGGCCGCGCCGCGAGGAGCGTGCGGGCGACCGCGTCGGCGTCGGTGACGTCGAGCCCGCGCCACGTCGCCCGCGGGTCACCGGGCGCGTGACGGAGGTGGGTGGCCACCACGGAGTGCCCTTGGGAGAGCGCGCGGGAGACGAGGGCCGAGCCCAGGAGCCCGGTGCCGCCGGTGACGAAGATGCGCATGGGTGAAGGTCACTCTATCGCAGCCGGAGCACATCGGTATCATCCCGCGCGATGACAGCGACCTCTGACAACGCGGGCGTGGTCCCGACGATCCACGCGCGGGGCGCCGAGCGGCTCGACGCCGTCGTCGACCTCGTGCACGCGCTCGCCCGACCGCGGCCCCTCACCGAGCTCCTCGACGAGGCCCCGCGCCGCGTCGCGAGCGTGTTTCGAAGCGAGGTGTGCTCGCTCTACCTCCGCGAGGGTGACGGGCTCGTGATGCGCGGCAACGTCGGCTTTGTCGCCAAGGCCCTCAGCGAGGTGCGCCTCCAGGTGGGCGAAGGGCTCGTCGGGATGACCGTCGAGTGCATGCGCCCCGTCTCCGCGGACACCGCCCACGCCCACGAGCGCTTCCGGGCCTTCTCGATGCTCGGCGAGGAGCGCTACCCGTCGTTTCTCGCCGTCCCGGTGCCAGGCCCCAGCGGGCCGGCGGGGGCGCTCGTGGTGCAGCGCGCCGGCGCCTCCTACGAGGCCCACGACGTCGAGCTGCTCATGGCCCTCGCCGGCGCCATCGCGCCCCTGGTGGAGCGTGCCCGCATCGTCCCCGCCACGGCCGCCGCCCCCACCGCCGCCCCTTCCGCAGGGACGCGCCGCGTCACCATCCCGGGCCGCTCGCTCGTCCCCGGCCGCGCCCTCGGGATGCTCACGGCCGCGCACCGCCCCGCCCAGCGCCCGGCGTCCGAACCGCGCGCCTCCGCGAAGGAGCACGCCCGCACGCTGGAGCGCGCCCTCCACGCCTGCGAGGCCACGCTCGACATGCACCTCCGCGCATCGCAGCGACGCGGCGCGGAGGCGACCTTCCTCAAGGAGCACCTCACCATGCTCGGCGACGGTCGGCTGCGCGAGCGGGTGGCGGAGCTGTCTCCCGCGAAGGGCCTCGGCGGCGCCCTCGCCCAGGTGGCCCGCGAGGCCACGCGCGCCGCCCGCATCACCGACGACCCCGTGATCGCCGAGCGCGCGGTGGAGATGTCCGAGCTGTGCGACGCGCTGCGGGTGCTGTCCGCGCACGACGCGAGCACCGCGGTGCCGCGCGGGGCCGTGTGGGTGGTGGAGGCGATCACGGTGTTCGAAGTGCTCCTGGCGGCGCGGCAGAAGCCCGCGGGCCTGGTGCTCTCGGGGCCGTGTCCGCCGGGCCGCGCGCGCACGCTGGTGGAGCTCATCGGCGTCCCCGCGGTGGGCGAGGTGGCGGGCATCTACAACTGGGCGAGCGACGGCGACATCGCCCTGGTCGACGGCGACCACGGGCTCGTGCGGGTCAACCCCCCGCGGCGCGAGCGCGACGCCGCCCGCGTCGAGCGCGAGTCGCTCCCCTCCGACGACGACGCCCACGGCGAGCGGTGAGCGCGCCCGAGGCCACGGTCGAACTCCGCGGCGTCGCCCGGCGCTTCGCGGGCGGCGGCGGGCTCCAGCCCACCACGCTCACCCTCACGCCCGGCGCCACCACCGTGCTCCTCGGCCCATCGGGCTGCGGCAAGTCCACGCTCCTGCGGCTCGTCAACGGGCTGCTGCGGCCCGACGCGGGCGAGGTGCGGGTGTTCGACACGCCGGTGCGCGACGACACGGCCGCCGCGCTCCGACGGCGCATGGGCTACGTCATCCAGGACGGCGGGCTCTTCCCGCACCTCACGGGCCTCGGCAACGTCGCGCTGCTCCCGACCTGGCTCGGCTGGGACGCCGCCCGCATCCGCGACCGCGCCCACGCGCTCTGCGCGCTCGCGCGGCTCCCCACCGAGCTCCTCGACCGCTACCCGCAGAGCCTCTCCGGCGGCCAGCGGCAGCGCGTCGCCCTCGTCCGCGCGCTCATGACCGACCCCGCGCTGCTGCTGCTCGACGAGCCCCTCGGCGCGCTCGACCCGATGGTGCGAGCCGAGCTCCAGCGCGACCTGCGGGAAGCGTTCGCGTCGCTCGGCAAGACGGTGCTGCTCGTCACCCACGACCTCGGCGAGGCGTCTCATTTCGCGCGCGACGTGGTGCTCCTGCGCGACGGCGTGGTGCTCCAGCACGGCCCCCTCGACGCGCTCGAGCGCGCCCCCGCCGACCCCTTCGTCACCCGCTTCCTCTCCGCGCAGAAGAGCCTGTGGGGCGCGCCGTGAAGCGCCTCCTCCCCCTCGCCCTCGCCCTCCTCGCGTGCCGCGCCGCCCCCGTCCGCGTGGGCTCGAAGAACTTCACCGAAGGCGTCCTCCTCGGCGAGGTGGCGACCCGCGCGTGCGCGGCCACGGGGGCGCGCGTCGAGCACCGACGTCAGCTCGGCGGGACGGCCGTCCTCTGGCGCGCCCTCCGCGCGGGCGCCATCGACGCCTACGCCGAGTACACGGGGACGATCACCGCCGAGCTCCTCCGCGGCGCCGACCCCACCGACCTCCCGGGCCTCCGCCGCGCGCTCGCCGCGCAGGGCGTCGCGATGACCGACCCGCTCGGCTTCGAAAACACCTACGCGCTGGGGCTCCCCGAGGCGCTCGCGGCCGCGCGCGGGGTCGCCACGATCACCGACCTGCGCGCGCACCCCGAGCTCGGGCTCGCGCTCTCGCACGAGTTTGTCGAGCGGGCCGACGGGTGGCCGGGCCTGCGCCGCGCCTACGGGCTCTCTCCCCGTGAAGTGCGCGGCATGGACCACGACCTCGCCTACCGCGCCCTCGCCTCGGGGGCCGCCCACGTCACCGACCTCTACAGCACCGACGCCGAGATCGCCGCCCACCACCTCCGCGTGCTGCGCGACGACAGTCACTACTTCCCCGACTACCGCGCGGTGATCCTCTACCGCCGCGACCTCCGCGCCCGCGCCCCGGCGTGTGCCCGCGCGCTCGACGCCCTCGCGGGCCGCATCGACGCCCCCACCATGATCGCGATGAACGCCGCCGTGCGCCTCTCGCGGCGCGCCGAGTCCGACGTGGCGGCGGAGTTTCTCGCGACGCGGCTGCGGGTGCGCGGCGACGTGCGCGAGCCCACGCGCTTCCAACGCATCGCGGCGCGCACGCGGGAGCACCTCGCGCTGGTGCTCGTCGCGCTCCTCGCGGCGGTGGCGTGCGCGGTGCCGCTGGGGGTGTTCGCGGCGCGGCGACCGCGCGTGGGGGCGCTGGTGCTGGGGGCCGCGGGGGTGCTGCAGACGGTGCCCTCGCTCGCGCTGCTGGTGCTGCTCATCCCGCTGCTCGGCATCGGCGTGGGCCCTGCGGTGGCGGCGCTCTTCCTCTACGCGCTCCTCCCCGTGGTGCAGGGCACGGTGACGGGCCTCCGCGGCATCGCCCCGTCGCTGCGGGAGAGCGCCGAGGCGCTGGGGTTGCCGCCGCGCGCGGTGCTGCTGCGCGTGGAGCTTCCGCTCGCGCTGCCGTCGATCCTCGCGGGCGTGCGGACGGCGGCGGTGATCTCCGTGGGGACGGCGACGCTCGGCGCGCTGGTGGGGGCGGGGGGCTACGGGCAGCCGATCATGACGGGGATTCGGTTGGATGCGACGGGGACCATTCTGGAGGGCGCGGTGCCCGCGGCGGTGCTCGCGCTCGTGACGCAGGGGGCGTTCGGGTGGCTGGAGCGGCGGCTCGTGCCGAAGGGGCTGCGCGGGGGGTGAGCGGAGCCACACGGCGCGGCTTGCGTTGCTCTCCTGGCGGGCGCAGAGACACCTCCCGATGCACCTCATCCTCGCCGCCGTCGACCCCGGACTCGCCGCCGCGTGGCGTGACGCCTTCGCCGACTGCGCGTCGGTGCGCGTGCACGAGGGGTCAATCCTGGAGCTGAAGGTCGACGCGGTGGTGAGCCCCGCCAACAGCTTCGGGTACATGGACGGCGGCATCGACCTCGCGTACTCGGTGCGCTTCGGGTGGGGCCTCCAGGGGCGACTCCACGAGCGCATCGTGCGACGTCACCACGGCGAGCTCCCCGTCGGCTGCGCGGACATCCTGGAGACCTTCCGCGACGACGCGCCCTACCTCATCGCCGCCCCCACCATGCGCGTGCCGATGCGCCTCGTCGACTCGGTGAACCCGTACCTCGCCACGCGCGCCGCGCTCCTGCTGGTGCTGCACGGCGTCTTCCCCGACGGCGAGCGGGTCGGGCGGCCCGTCCGCGAGCACGTCAAGACGGTGGCGTTCCCAGGGATGGGGACGGGCATCGGGGGCGTCGCGTTCGAGCGGAGCGCGCGGCAGATGCGCGCGGCCTACGACGCGTGCCGGGGGGACGTGGAGTTCCCCGCGTCGATTCATGACGCGACAGACGACCACGAGGCGCTGCTGCGGTGACGGGATAGGAACCCGCGGAGGTCACCCTTCGGCGGTCATTGCGAGGAGCACGCCGAGGATGCGGTCGACGTGCTGGATGTGGTGCTGCGAGAGGTCGACCTCGGCGCCGTCGTCCTGGAGCCGCAGGAAGCGCCACAGGTCGCCCGTGGTCACCGCGCCGTGAACGACTGGCATCGGGTGCCCGCGGTGGGCGTTGAAGGTCCGCGCGGCGACGAGTTCGGCGAGGCACTGGGCGATGCCGGCGCGGATGTTCTCGTTCTTGGCCTCGACGATAGCGACGACGGGGGCCTCGACAGTGAGCTGCTCGGGCGAACGCGCGAGGAGCCAGTCGCAGAAGCCCACCAGACCCTTCGACGCGTCGACGCTGAACTCCGTACCAGAGAACAGCGACACCGCGCCGCCGCGCCGCCTCCGCACCTCGAGAAGCACGGGCGCGATGATGAACTCCGAGCGCGCCTTCTCCGTCCCGATCGCGAGCGCGAGGGGGACGTTCTCCCGCAGCTGCTCGACCAGCGCCGCGCTCGGCTCCACGGGGGGCACAGCGGCGTAGAGGTCGACGGTCTCGCGCACGGAGACGCCGAGCTTCTGCTTCACGTCGTCGAGCGTAAAGTCGATGTAGGCCACGGCGTGATCGTATCACCGCACGCGCATCGAAGCGTCGGGGACACCACCTCGTCGCCCGCCGCCGCGTCGCTCGCGGGGAGCTCCCCTACGGCCCCGGCGTGCTGGCGGAAGACCGCCGGGCGTGAGCCCGCGGGGGAGGTCGCCCGTCGCCCCGTCACGGCGCCGACGACGCCCCCGCCAGCGCCCGCGCGAACGCCGCCGCCACCGCCTCGTGGCCCACCCGCTGCGCGCGGAGCGACGTCTCCAACCGGTCGCAGAGCGCCATCAGCGCGTCGATGCGTCGCTGCTCGGCGCCACACTGCACCCCTTCACCACAGCCCCGTCTCGTTCACGTCGGGTACTTCGTCGTCGCCAGATGCGGGCCGACGTACCCCACGTGCGCGCGCCCCTCTCCTTCGAACCGCCGCGGCGCGTAGTAGATCCTGCGATTCCCCGCGAAGAGCTTCAAGTGAAGGCTGAACCGCAACGTCTGACCGTCGGCGCAACGGAAGTCGCGGCGCGGCCCATAGGTCGAGTCGTTGAGCGTCGACGCGCTCTCGGGGGAGAACTTCATCCCGGGCTCGAGCGGACCGTCCACCCACGCGCGCAACGACGCGTCGAGCCTCGCCAGCGCGTCGACGACATGGTTGAACCCCAGGTCTGCGTCGCTCAACGCCGCGAGCTGCTCCTCGACGTCCAGGCCGAAGTCCAGCCGCGGGAAGAGGTCGCTTCGAAGTCCCCAGAGTTCCTTCCCCGTGGAGACAGCACGCAACACCCGCTCGCGTAGGTGCTTCTCGCTGCGGGTGACGTGCGTCGGCGTCGCGACCTGCAACACCTCCACGTCCTCGGTCTCCAACGGCGCGTCGGTCGTTGCTTCGTCTCCCGGTGGAGCCTCCGTGCGCATCCGCGTGAGCGCAACTACCAGCGCGTCGGTCTCCCACGCGTCCTCTCCCGAAAGAGAGACCGCAGGCGCGTGGGTCAGGTACGCGAACACCGCACCGCGACAGCCCACCCCACCGATCGCGCCCTCGATCATGCTCCGCGCGGCGTCCTCCTGGTCGCGGTGCATGTCCTCGACGAAGGGCGCCCTCGACAAGCGATTGAGCAGAAAGCTCCGTTGCTCCCGATGAGGGTGCTTCAGCAGCGCCTCGCGCAACGGCACCTCCCCCTCTACGCACCGATCGAGCGCGTCGCGCGTGCGGCGGAGGACACGGGCGAGGCCCACGCCGTCGAGCGATTGGAGCGTGAGCGCCAGCGTGCGAAGGCGATCCTGCGTCGCCGCGACCGAGGGCGCGACGGAGAGCTCGTGCAGCACGGGATCCATCAGAGCAGGCGCCCCAGCGCGAGATCGTACTGGTCGAAGAACCCTTCGGGCCACACGTCAATGCGTCCGTCCGCGTCGAGCGTCGGACTGTCCACGACGTGCCGGATGCGGGCGACACCTTCCTCCTGACGCTCCGTACGCCGGAAGAAATGGAGCGCCACGTCGCCGTGCGCGACGAGCCCGTCCTTCACGGCGAGGCGCAGCCCGTTGAGCACGTGGTCGCTGTGCGTCTCCACCAGCACCTGGACTCCGGCGCTCGCCGCGCGCGCGATGAGCTCGCCCATCGCCATCTGCCCACGGGGGTGCAGGTGCGCCTCGGGGTTCTCGATCAGGACGAGGCCGCCGGGCGGCGTTGCCAGGAGCGCGACGACGACCGGGAGCGTGTAGCTCAAGCCGAAGCCCACGCTCGTCGGGCGGAGGGGGCGCGTGGTCGCCGACCCCAGGGCGAAGCCGAACGACAGCCGCGCGACGCTCAACGCCGTCAGGCTCTCCGTGTTGATGCGGACCCCGGGAGAGACCTCACCCAACCACGCCGTCACCTGCGACAGGAGCCCGTGGCTCACGGCGTCGCGGTGCCGTAGCCCATCCGGAACTTCGCGAGCCCCCTGGGCGTCGAGGAAGGCCACCGCGAAGCCACCGTCCGCCCCCAGGTCCGCGCGCTCGACCTGGGAGGCCGACAGCGTGTGCACCACGCGCGGGCCGATGCGCTCGGCGCCGAGGTACGCGAAGGACTCGCCGAAGAGCGCGAGCGCTGGTACCTCCACGGGGCCGAGCTTCATTGGGAGCAGATCGGCACCCCCGTTGGCCTCGAACTGCCACTGGTACTCTTCACCGTCTGTGTCACGGAGTGCGAACCCCAGCTCGTCGACCTCCGCTGACTCGTGGAGGACCTCGGACGCGGTGCCGAGCCGGAGAAGGTCGCCGTTCAGCAGGAGGCCCGTGGGGCCCGAACCGCGCGTCGAGGGACGGAGCAGGTTGGCCCGCACGCTCTGCCGCAACAGCAGGAGCGACTGGACCACACTCGACTTGCCCATCCCGTTGAGCCCGGTGAACACCGTGGCCGGCCGGAGCGTGACCTCCTGTTGGGAGAAGCACTTGAAGCGCGTGAGCGTGATCGAGCGGAGATGGTTCATGCGGAATCCTTCAGCACGTCACGCACGATCCCTTCGACGGTCTCGAAGCGCAGGTGGACCTTCCTCGTGTCACCGGTCCCCTGAGTGATCGCGGTCTCGAAAGCGACGTTCTCGTTGAGCGCCTTGCGCGCCAGAGCGACAACCGGCGCGCGGCGCTCGACCAGCCGCGCGCACTCCTCGACGGAGCAGTGCCCGAGCGTGACCGACCAGGCCTCGAAGAGCGCCTTGTTGATGGGGCTCCTGGCCTGCCGGTCGGAGACCTGCTTGCGGAAGGTGTGTGGACCGAAGAGCGCCAGCGCGGTCGTCATGGCGCGTCGAAACCGCACCGCGAGCTGCCGACGGTCATCCGCGGAGCGCGGGTCGTTGAGGATCTCCATGTGGCGGTTCAGGAAGTCGTCCATGCCTTTGTCCCTGTAGGCGTGGTAGGGCGTGATGCTGAACGCAGCGAAACGCAGGACGAACTCCATGTCGAGCATCCGCTCGGGACTCACCGCCCCACTGGTGGCTGCCAGGAACTCGTCACACTCCGCGAGCTCACCCAGGAACGTCGTCGCGCCCCCCTCTCCGTGACCATAGAGCGCGTGACGAATCTCCTGCGAGGATAGAACAAGCCCGCCCGTGTTGATCCGCTTGAAAATATGGAATCGAAGCGCGGGAGGGGTCCCTGGCATGATCAGGTGCGCGAAGACCTGGGCCTCTTCGATGCGGCGTTGCATGTCGCGCGGCAGCTGCTCGAAGGTCTTCCCCTCGAACTGCTGGAGGTACTCGAGGTTTTTGAGTACGAGCGGCTTCTCCCGCTTGGACTCGACCAGGAAGTGTCGGAGGGTCGAGAGCCGCTGCAGTCCATCGACCACCAACCAGCGGTCGTCATTGGTGGCGTCGAAGTAGAACATCGGGAGGGGAATCCGCAGAAGGATCGACTCGATCAGCCGACTCTTCTGCTCCTGCGTCCAGAGGTTTGCCCTGCGCTGGAAATCCGGCTGAAGGTCGATCTCATTGTGCGTAAGGCGCTTCTTGAGCAATTCGATGGTGAGCGGCTTCGTGACGATCTGCGTCTGCTTTGCGTCGTAGGGATGTTCGATCGCCGCGGACTTGTCGTCCTCGTCCTCGACCTCACCACCGGCCTCCACCTCGGACTCCGCGATCTCCGCTTCCGCTCCGGCCGCTTCGGACGAAGAGCCGTCACGGATCTGCCCGTGAGTCCTACGATACAGGTCGAGGGCCGCGCCCTCGGCGAGAAGGTTAGCCCTTATCCCCGCGGCAGTGAGGCGCCACTCGCCGCGCACAGTCGCCCCCATCAGGCCCGCGCGCAGGAGGTAGAAGCGCGCCCAGCGCACCTGATTCTTCTGACGGAGTTCTCCAGAAGCGAGGGCGACTGTGCGCTCCTCTTCGGTGACCCCGGCGCGATCGAACACTTCGTCGAAGACATCCCTTGCCAACGCATGGCCACCGCGCGCCTTGAGCGCCTCGACGATCGCCGCGAAATACTTTACAAACTCCGGCCCTTGCGTGCTCTCCGTCATGCTCATTCGCCCTTCGCGCCGCCACGCATCATGCGCGCGCCGATATGAATCCCGGGCTGCCCGGGCGTCAAGCCGATCCGCCGAGCGGGCGACGGGCGACGGGCGTCGGGGCAACGGGCAACGGGCGGCGCGCCTCGACTCCGCGCTCCCACCGAGCTCGCCGTTCGCGCCCGCGCGTCGTGTCGGCGTTGACAAAACGCGCGCTGAAGAGCGTAGGCAGCCCCCCGCGGGCGGCGCGGCGGCGCACAACCCCCTTGCGCGCGTGCTCCCACCTGTTGCACTCCCGCTCTCGCCGTGACGCCCTCCACGCCCCCCGACGGCCTCCACGTCCAGCTCGTCGCCGTCGGGCCGACGCTGCGCTTCGTGGTGTGGTTCGAGCGCGCGATGGCGCCCGACCTCTTCCTCACCTTCCGCCGCGCGCTCGCGGACGTCCCCTTCCGCCACCCGGCCAACGTCCCCTTCGCCGAGCTCGGCGCGCGCATCCCGAAGGACGCGAAGCGCCTCTGGGTCGTCCCCACGCTCCCGCGCATCGGCTCCTTCCTCCCCACGCCGCTGCCCGGCCTCATCACCGCGTGGGACCTCCCGCGCTTCAAGTCCGGCCGCAGCCTCTCGCGCACGGCCTACTTCGTCGAAGGCGCCGTCGTCCCGCCCGCGCTCTCGCTCCAGCCGCTGCGCCGCCTCATCCACGACCACGCCGCCCACCACGGCCGCGGCTTCGTCTCGCCCGGCGCGCTAGCCCTCATCGAGTCGCTCGACGCCCTGCGCCAGCGACTCGCCGAGGGTCCGCTGCTCCCCTCGCTCGCGATCGGCCGTGACACCTGGGACGCCGCCGTTCGTCACGCCACCTCGCCCGTCCGCGACGAGGCCGCGACGGTGGCGTGGGTGCCGCCGTGGAGCACGCGCGAGCTCTGCGGCCTGTGGCGCCAGCTCGCCGACACGCCCCTCCTCGCCGCGGCCCTCTACGAGAACCGCCACTACCTCCCGCAAGAGCGCGACGGCGTCGCCACCTGGGCCGCCGAGGCGAACCCCTCGCGCCTCGCCACCTTCCTCGTCGAGGTGTTCGGCGCGACGGCGGCGCGCGCGCACGCCACGCCCGACAGCACCCTCACCGCGGAGCACTTCCGCGCGAAGGCCACCCGCGAGGAGATCGCGTCGCTCCACCGTGACCACGGGAGCTGCCTCTACCCCGACCACCCCGTCTTCACGCCGCCCGCCACCGCGCGGGAGAGCCTCCGCGTCGCCGTCGCGCCGCCGGCCGCGGGGAGCGACGCGTGGTCGGTGGAGCTCGGGCTCACGGTGAACGGCAAGGGCTTCCTCCCGCTGCGCGCGCTGCAGGACGAAGGGACGCTGCGCGACCCGCTGGTGGAGCACGACGACGCGGTGTGGTGGCGCCCCGCCGAGGTGATCGAGCGCGGCTGGCTCGCCCTCGCGGAGGAGTACGACGAGGTCGCGAAGCGCCCCGAGCTGCTGCGCGACGGGCGCTGCGCCGTCACCGAGGCCGAGGCGATGGAGATGCTCCACGCCCAGCCCTTGCGCGCCGAGGTGCCGGTGGCCTCGCAGGCCGACGCGGTGTACTTCCAGCACGGGCGCGTCGGGGTCACTTTCGGTGCGCGGCAGGAGGGCGGCGCGCAGGTTCGCATTCACTGGGACCTCGTCGGCGAGGACACCGGCTCCATCCACGGCGCCCGCTTCGCCCCGACGCTCCACGTCGCGGTGGGCGATCACCAGCTCCTCATGGCCGACGCCGAGCGGCTCTTGAAGGAGTCCGCGGCGGCCTTCCTCCGCGTCGACGAGCGCGTCATCGCCCGCGAGGCGCTCGAGGCGGCGCTCGAGCTGCTGCGCGCGCGAGAGCGGGTGCTGCTGCGGCTCGGCGCCTCGAAGGGCCTCACCTGGGCGAAGACCGTCGAGCTCGACGACGAGTGGTCGAGCGAGCGCAACGCCATCGCGACGGAGGTGCGCTTCGCGCAGCGCTGGGAGGAGTTTCTCGCGCGGCTGCGGGACGGGAAGGGTGTGCCCCCGCGCAAGGCGCCCGCGAGCTTCAAGGGGACGCTGCGGCCCTACCAGGAGCGCGGGCTGGCGTGGATGTCGTTCCTGGTCGACAACGGGTTTGGGGGCTGCCTCGCGGACGACATGGGCCTCGGCAAGACGGTGCAGGTGCTGGCCCTCCTCGCCGCGCGCCGCGAGCGTCTGCCGATGGACGCTCCCCCCGACCTCGTCATCGCCCCCACCGCGGTGGTGCTCAACTGGCAGCGCGAGGCGAAGCGCTTCACCCCGGCGCTGAAGGTGTACGCGCACCAGGGGGCGGGCCGCGCGCTCACCGCCGACGACCTCGCCGAGAAGCGGAAGAAGTGCGAGATCGTGGTGACGAGCTTCGCCCTCGTGCGCCGCGACCGCGAGCTTATGGAGTCCGTCCCCTGGGGCGCGGTCGTCATCGACGAGGCGCAGAACCTCAAGAACCCCGACGCGCTCCAGACGCGGGCGGTGGCGGCGATCCCCTCGGAGTCGCGCCTCGCGCTCAGCGGGACGCCCGTCGAGAACAACCTCCGCGACCTCTGGTCGATCTTTCACATCGTGCTGCCGGGGCTGCTGGGCGGGGCCACGCGCTTCGGCAAGACCTTCATGACGCCTTTGCGGCAGGGCGACGGGCGCGCGATGGAGAAGCTCACGCGGCGCGTCGGCCCCTTCCTCCTGCGCCGCACCAAGGCCGACCCGGGCATCGTCGACGACCTCCCGCCGCGGCAGGAGCAGGACGTGTGGTGCGACCTCACCCGCGAGCAGATCGCGCTCTACCAGGCGATGACCGAGGCCACGCTGGAGGGCGTCGAGGACAAGAAGGGGATCCAGCGGCGCGCGCACATCCTCACGGCCCTCATGCGCTTCAAGCAGATCTGCAACCACCCGGAGAACTTCCACCAGGAGAAGCCCGACGCGCTCTTCAAGCGCTCGGGCAAGCTCGATCGGGCGATGGAGATCCTCGAGGAGCTGATCGAGAGCGGTCAGCGCACGGTGGTGTTCACGCAGTTTGCCGAGATGGGCAACCTGCTGGTGCGGGCCATCGAGGAGCGCTTCGATTTCACCGCGGGCTTCTATCACGGCGGCCTCTCGCCAAAGGAGCGCGAGGCCATGGTGGAGGACTTCAACGACCCCGAGGGGCCGCCGGTGCTCATCCTCTCGCTGAAGGCGGGCGGCGTCGGGCTCAACCTCCAGGTGGCCTCCGCGGTGATCCACTACGACCGCTGGTGGAACCCCGCCGTCGAGGACCAGGCCACGGGCCGCGCCCACCGCATCGGCCAGAAGCGCAGCGTGAACGTGTACAAGTTTGTCACGCGTGCCACGCTGGAGGAGCGCATCGTGTTGATGCTGGAGCAGAAGCGCGAGCTCGCCGAGCAGGTGCTCGGGTCGTCCGACGAGTCGTGGATCACGGAGATGAGCGACCGCTCGCTGCGCGACTTCCTCTCGCTCGACAAGGGCGCTGGAGGCGGCGATGACGACGCCCGCTGACGACGCCGACGCGCTCATCGCGGGCGCATCCCGGCGCGCGCCCAAAGGCCACTACACCATCGACCTCCCCAACGGCGCGCACGTGAGCCTCGCGCGCCGTCACGGCCGGTGGCAGTGGACGATCGCCCTCACGATCACCCCCGAGGCCGCCGCGCACGTCCAGACCGCGGGCGGGAGCGCGTCGACCGCCGTCGCCATCGAGCCGCACATCCGCCACGGCGCGGAGCACAACTGGCCCCTCGACGCGCGCGCCGCGGCGCTCCGCGGGCTCTTGCTCGAGCGCGCGCTCCTCGCGAACGCCGCGTGGCTCGTCGACGCCAGCGCCCGCCCGACGGACCTCACCGACGACGAGCGCTGGCTGCTCCGCGCGATGGGCCTGAAGCTCGCGGCGGCGCTGGGCGCGTCGGGCGACGGCGCCCTCAGCGAGTGCGCGGGGTGCCACGAGCTGCGGACGGCGGGCTTCCGCAGCGACCTCAACGCGATCGAGCAGGCGGTGATCACCCGCACGCAGAACGGCCGTCGCCTCACCTCGCAGCAGGTGTACGAGCTGAGCCGACGGCTGTGGGAGGTGCGGGCGAAGGGTCCGCCGCCGCTCGAAGCGGCGTGCCCGCACATGGCGATGATGGGCGACGCGCCCGCGGCGCTGGCGGCGACGCACCCCGAGGTCGCGTTCGAGATGGCGGGGCTGCTGGGGCTGTCATCGGACGGGAAGCGCTTCGTGCTCGGGAGTGTCTTCGAAACGGCCGTGCTGCCGCAGTGGCTCACGGGCCGGACGCGCGACGACTACGGCTACGGAACCAGCTACGCCCGACGCTACCGCCCGCGCCGCACCTCGCCGTGGACGTCCATCCGCGACCGCGCCCGCGCCGCCCAGGAGCTCCCGAAGGAACAACGCGCGGGCATCACGTACGCCGCCACCGCGTGGGGCATCTCCGCGTCGCTGGGGGCCTACGGGTGGACGCCGCCCGCCGAACCCGTCGCCGACTCCGTGCTGCGGGCTGACGCCGAAGAAGCACCGCTCGATGTGGCCGCGCAGGTTCCGTCCTTCGCCGTGGTGAAGCGCGCGCCGCCGCCACCGCCGCCGAAGCCCGAGAAGACCGCCGCGCAAACGGCCGCGGCGAAGACGGTGGCGGCGAAGGCAGAGAAGACTGCGAAGCCGACCAAGGCGGAGAAGGCCGCAGCGAAGGCGCCCGAGGCCCCGAAGCCCGCGAAGGCGCCGAAACCCCCGAAGGCCCCGAAGCCCGCAAAGGCGCCGCGGGCCGTGACGCGTGACGTGCTGCGCGCCATCGGCATCTCCGATGCGCTCCTCGATGAGATGGTGCGCGAAGGTCGGCTGGTGAAGCTCGGCGACGACCTCTACGCGCACCCCGCGGAGGTCACGAAGCCGCGGCGATAGGGCTACGTCACGCGCTGCGCGGCCGCGAGCAGAGCGGCGACGCGGTACATCACCGCGCGCGAGTCATCGCGGGCGGGCTCCACCAACGCGTCGGGCTTGGGGTAGGGGCCGCCGCTCCCCTGCACGGCGATCACGCCGGGGAATGCGGCCGGGAAGGCGAGGGTCGCGCACCGGCGCCCGGCCGCTGCGACGACGAGGCGACCGCGGGCGACGGCGCGGCGGGCGGCCCAGCGCAGCGCGCGGCACGGAGCGGTGATGGAGAGCGGCGCGGCGACGAGGTGCACGTCGCAGGCGTTGAGCCACGCGAGGCCGCGGGCGACATCGCGCGGCTCGACGGCGTCGGCGCGGGGGCTCAGCACCTTCGCGCAGACGAGGCGCACGCAGTGACGACACGCGCCGTGGAGGGCGAGCGCGGCGTCGAGGGCGCGCAGGCACGACGCCGCGTGGCCGTGGGTGTCGTCGACGCTCGAGTCGCCAGGGACAAACGAGCGGCTCGCTTCGACGACGAGGGCGGTGGGGGCGAGGCCCGAGTCGAGCACGCCGAGACGCCAGCGCCGATGGTGGTCGCACGGTGACGGCTCGGCGCGCACGACGGGTCCGTCAGGCGAGTTCGAACTGGAGCGCGGCGGTGTACCGGCCGCCCGCGCCGCTGTGGTTGACGGTGACGGGCAGGATGGCGTTGCCCGTGGAGACCCAGGAGGTGCCGCCGTTGAGGGTCACGGTGTACGTGCGGATGCCCATGGGGTCGGGGGCGAAGATGGCGATGAGCCAGCCGAAGAAGGTGTTGACCACCCAGTTGAGGATCGCGGCGATGATCGGCCCCAGGTCGTCCCACCCGATCTCGCCCGCGATCCAGTCGGCGAACTCCTCGATCTTCTCGTGGACCTTGCCCTTGAGCTTCGCCCAGATGGCGTCGACCACGTCGCCCGCGTTCGTCGAGTCCTCCTCGAGCATCGAGAAGACGAAGCTGTACTTCTGGGGGAACTGCTGCGCGACCTGGAAGGAGCGCACGGCGGCGATGGACTTGGTCTCCCCCTTGTCGAAGTCCGTGCGACGCCACCACTGCCGACCCGTCGCACCGGTGGGCGTGACCCACATGGCCGACCAGACGATCTCGTCGCTGAACGAAATCTCAGCGGTCTCCTTGATGCAGTGGAGCGACTTCGTGCGGAGCCGCAGCACCTTGTTCGACGCCTCCGGCACCACCGCCGGCGTCGCCACGATCACGGGTCCGCGCAGCGCCGCGACGATGGGCCCGATCTCCGCGGGCGTGAGGTCGTGCGGGATGAGCTCGACCGCGTCGAGGGCGCCGACGTGGGAGAGGCTCACGCCCCGGAAGGCGGCGAGGCCCGGGTCGTTGGGGAGGCGCGTCACCACGCGCGTGAGCCGATCGGCCGTGCGCCGCGCGAACTCGGGCCGGGCCGCGCCCCACCGCCGGTGCGCCGCTGCGATGTCGCGCTCGACCGCGTCAGCCTGCACCGGCTGGGTGATCGCGCGCGCCACCTTCAGCTTCGACCACGCGACCAGGTCGTTGGTGAAGCGCTGCACCTGCGGAGGGAGAGCCGGGAGACCTTCCTGAAGAACCGCTGCCGTCATGTTCATACCTCGCGTTGCCGAGCGCGCCGCCGCCCACGCCCCATTGCGTCGACGACCGCGCGCCAATCGATGAGGGCGAGACACGCCCCCACCACCCAGCGATCGATCCCGTGACCGATCGCGATGAGCCCCATACGTCCAAGCAAATGCCAATAGGCAACACACCGCGGTGCCCCGCCGCGACCGACGGAGCAGGCCCGTCGTCAGGGAGGGAGCGCGGAGACACGGCGGGGCGTCACACGGACGGGTTTCAGTGCCCGAACGTGTTCAGCAGACCCCCGATCGATTCGCCTCGTGGCTTCCGCGCCAGGAGGACTTCCCACGATGCCGCCCAGAGATACCGACAATTGCCAATCACGTCAACAGCATTTTTTGTCGCCCGACTTTGTCAGCCCGGGACGGGGCGCGCGTGGCGGTTGGAGGGGGGCGACGTGGTACTGTCGCGACGACGCCGTGAGCACTCCCACCGCCCCCTCCGACGCCGACGAGCGGCGCTCTGTGACCCCCGACCCGGTGCGCCTCGACAACCGGCAGAACGCGACGCCAGACGAGATCGACGGGACCTTCCGCGCGCTCCACGTGCCGGTGGCTCCCTTCAAGACGCTCGACGCGGAGTCGCAGCGCCTCCTCCGCCTCTGGGTGAACAACGTCGTGATGCCCATCGGCTGGTACGACGCGCGCATCGTCACGCTCGAGCGCGACCGCACGCAGAAGAACCGCGCGATGAAGGTGGTCACCTGGATCGGCGTGGCGTGCATGGCGCTCTTCTACGTCGGCGGCCTGATGTACGAGCCCGTGCGCGGCCTCGGGCTCACGGCCTTCCAGGTGTCGCTCCTCGTCACGGTGGCGCTCACCGCCATCGAGGCCGCCACCGACGCCTCCTCGCTCCGACAGCGCTACGCCCTGTTTTACAAGGCCCGCGCCGACCTCCGCTCGCTGCTCTACGAGTTCGCTGACCGCTGGGGCAACACCGCGGAGAAGCCCTCCGACGCGCCCGTGACCGCGCTCCCCGACGATCTCCGCGCCGCCATCGAGACGGGGCTCGCGAAGGCGCGCGACGTGCTCCAACACGAGCAGGAGCAGTTCTTCAACACGCTGCGCTTCCCCTCCGACCTCACCAACCTGCTCTTCAACCAGGCGCTCCCCGCGGTGCGGGCGCGGGTCGGCGACAACCCGCTGGTGGGCCGCGCCACCGAGTCGCTCACCGTCTGGCGCGACGCCGTCAGCCGCGAGCGCGACGCCCGCCTCGCCCTCGAAGCGCAGCAGGGCGTCCCCGACACCACCCCCGTGCGCCTCGAAGAGCTCCGCGCCGCCTACCGCGCCGCCACCGCCGCCCGCGAGCGCGCCGAACGCTCCGTCGACCCCATCGCCGCCCTCGGCGGGCGATGACCGCAGCGCTCCTCGACCTCCTCATCGACGCCCGCGTCGACGCCGCCCACGTGACGCCGGAGACCGGCCTCGTGTGCCTCTCCCTCTGGCGCCCGACGGGCCCCGCGCGCGTCGTGGTCGGCGTCGGCCCGCGCGTCGTCGGCCTCGGGCTCACCGCGCGCGCTCCTCTCCACCACGCCGGCGCGCGCCACCCGCTCGTCGCCGCGCTCCGCGCCCACGTGCTGGGCCGCTTCATCCGCTCGGCCACCCTCGACGACGACGACGGCGCCCTCTGGATCGACGTCGGCGACGCGGCCCTCACCGCCCGCGTCCGCTTCTTTCCGGCCCGCCACGGCGAGGTTCGCCTCACAGGCGCGACGGGCGAAGCGATTCTCACGTGGACGGGCGAGCGCCTCCGCGTGCCCCGCGTGTGCGAGCCCGAAGGCGACCTCCCGTCCGTCGGCGACGCGCTGGTGCGCGTGAGCGACGCCCTCGCGGCCGAGCTGCGCCGCGGCGCCCTGCTGAAGGCCCTCCGCACCCTCGCGAAGAAGCTCGCGCGCCGCCGGGACAACGTCGAAGGCGACCTCGCCCGCCTCGACGACATCCCGCGGCTCCAGCGCACCGGTCGCCTCCTCCTCGCGCAGGGGGCGAAGATCCCGCGGGGCGCGACGAAGGCCACGCTCGAAGACTGGGAGGAGGGCGGGACGCTGGAGGTGACGCTCGACCCCGCGGTTCCCGCCAAGCAGCAGGCCGAGCGCTTCTTTCGTCAAGCGAAGCGGGTGCAGCGCGGCGAGGCCCAGATGTGGGCGCGCCTCGCGCTGATGGCCAACGCGTACGACGCCGTCCGCGCGCTGGAGGCCGAGGTGGAAGCGGCCGACGCAGTGACCTCCGACGCCCTGACGCGCTGGCTCGACGCCGCCCGCGCGCTGGGCGTTCGCGACCAGGAGGCGACGCCCGGTCGCGGGCGGGCGAAGGAGGCGCCGCGCGTCCCCTTCCATGAGTACGTGGGGTGGCGCGGCGGGCGCATCCTCGTGGGGCGCGGGGCGGCGGACAACGACGCGCTCACGCTGCGGGTGGCGAAGCCCCACGACGTGTGGATGCACGCGCGCGGGGCGACGGGCGCCCACGTGGTGGTCCCGCTGACGCGCGGCTCGCAGTGCCCCCAGGAGCTGCTCCTCGACGCCGCGACGCTGGCCGCGCACCACAGCGACGCGCGCGGGAGCGACTTCGTCGAGGTCACCTGGACGGAGCGGCGCTACGTGCGCAAGCCGCGAAAATCCCCGCCGGGCCGCGTCACGCTCGACCGCGAGAAGGTGCTCGCGCTGCGGCCGGAGCCCGAGCGCCTCGCGCGGCTGCTGGCGTCGCGGCGCGAGGCGTAGCCCCAATCCCGGTCAGTTCGCGTGGGGCAGACGTCATCGGGAGTTCCCAGGGTTCGCAGGAGCTCACGCCTGGGCTGGATTCGGATCGCCCGCAAAGCCGGGCTCCCTCGTC
>JBILLV010000357.1:0-9093 GCA_044375895.1 Polyangiales bacterium
CTCGTGGGCAAGGAGCTCGCTCACCCCTTCTTCCCCGAGCGCCGCGTGGTGGTGATCGCCGACGGGTACGTGGACAAGGAGTTCGGCACGGGCGCGGTGAAGATCACGCCGGCGCACGACCCCAACGACTTCGAGATGGGCGTCCGCCACGACCTCCCGCGCATCAACATCTTCACCCCCGAGGCGAAGGTGAACGAGCACGGCGGACCCTTCGCCGGCAAGGACCGCTTCGAAGCCCGCAAGGCCGTGAAGAAGGCCCTCGCCGACCTCGGGCTGGAGCGCGGGACCGAGAAGATCAAGCACAACGTGGCGGTGAGCCAGCGCTCGGGCTCGGTGATCGAGCCGATGCTGAGCCGACAGTTCTTCGTGAAGACGAAGGGCTTCGCCGACGACGCGCTCGCGGCCGCGGACGGTGACAACCCCGACCTGCGCATCCTCCCGGAGCACTGGAAGAAGACCTGGGATCACTTCATGCAGAATCACCGCGACTGGTGCGTGTCGCGGCAGCTCTGGTGGGGCCATCGCATCCCGGTGTACTACGACCTCGACGCGCTCCCGGCGGTGATCGCGGACGACGCGAAGCAGAAGGGGCGCGCGACGGAGGCGAGCGAGGCGCTGGCCCGCGGGGTGAGTGGGAGGGAGCTCCTGGTGATCGCGCTGCGCTCGGTGGACGACACGCTGGTGATGTCGCGCGTGGCGCGGGCGAGCCGGGACGACCTCGAGGCGAAGGAGCCGACCCGCTGGGCGCAGGAGGACGACGTGCTCGACACGTGGTTCAGCTCGGGGCTCTGGCCGTTCTCGACGCTGGGCTGGCCCGAGCAGACCGAAGACCTCCAGCTCTTCTACCCGGGGGCGGTGCTGGAGACCGGGAGCGACATTCTCTTCTTCTGGGTGGCCCGCATGGTGTGGTTCGGGCGTCACCTCATGGGGCGCTCGCCCTTCAAGGACGTCTTCCTCCACGCGATCGTGCGCGACGCGTACGGGCGCAAGATGTCGAAGTCCGAGGGCAACGCCATCGACCCGCTCGACGTGACGATGGGCATCGCCATCCACGACCTGCTGGAGAAGACGAAGACCTACCCGGTGCCGGAGAAGAAGATCTCCAGGGTGCTGGAGGGGCTGACCAAGGAGTTCCCCGAGGGCATCCCCGCGGCGGGGGCGGACGGGCTGCGGTTTACGCTCGCGGCGCTGTCGTCGTGGGGCCGCGACGTGAAGCTCTCCATCCCGCGCGCCGCGGGCTACCGCGCCTTCCTCAACAAGATCTGGAACGCCACCCGCTTCGTCGTGATGAAGGGCGGCACGGACACCCCCGTGCCGTCTCTCGCGGCGGTGAAGGGCGACCTCGGGACGGCCGACCGCTACATCCTCGCGCGGCTCCAGCGGGCGGTGACCGAGGTGGGCGCGGCCATCGACGAGTACCGCTTCGACGCGATGGCCAACGCCATCTACCGCTTCTTCTGGACGGAGTTCTGCGACGTGTACGTCGAGCTCGCGAAGTCGGCGCTGGAGGGCGACGACGCGAAGGCCCGCGAGGCGACGCGCGCGACGCTCGTCCACGTGCTCGACACCGCGATGCGGCTGCTCCACCCGGTGTGCCCGTACCTCTCCGAGGAGATCTGGCAGCTCTTGCCGGGGAGGGCCGAGCGCTGGCCTGCGACGGCCTTCTGCGCGGTGGCGCCGTGGCCCGTGGCCGACCCGTCGCTCGTCGACGAGGCCGCCGAGGGCGAGATCGCGCTGCTGGTGGAGGTGGCGTCGATGGTGCGCAACGTCCGCCAGGAGTCGGGCCTGCCGCCGCGCAAGGGCGTGCGGGTCGACGTGGTGTGCGCGAAGCCCGCGTCGCGCGAGGGGCTGCAGCGCGTGCGGGCGGCGCTCATCCGCTACGCCGTCATCGACGACCTCACGATCGTCGACCGGGCGGGCTACGTCGCGCCGAAGCTCGCGGGCGCGCACGCCACGGGCGACGTCGAGGTGGTGGTGCACCTGGAGGGCCTCATCGACCCGGCGAAGGAGCGCGAGCGCCTCTCGCGCGAGATCGCCAAGGCCGAGAAGGACCTCGCGGGCCTGCGCAAGCGCCGCGAGAGCCCGGACTACGCGGCGAGGGCGCCCGCGGAGGTGGTGGAGCAGGGCAAGAAGGACATGGCCGCGCTGGAGGAGAAGCTGCTGCGGCTCGGCGACGCGATCATGCGGCTGGGCTGACGGCGCGTTGCCGCAGGAGGTTCCATCGGGAAGTTGCGCAGGAATGTGGCGGCCCGCTGGGACTCCTACCGCTTGACCGAAGGGTCGAGAATCCGGAAGATCCGCGACGGCGCACAGCTTCGACAATCCTCGGGTGGACGAGGAAGCGTGGAGCTTTGCTGCGCCCCGAAGGATCCGATGCCCCTCTCGTCCATCCTCGACGCCACCCTCCCTGACCCCGAGAACGACGCGCCGCTGCGCGCGAAGAGCCTCCGCGACGCGCAGGACACCTACACCTGGGACTGGTCGTGGCCGCCGGGGTGCGCGACGGTGCGGAAGCTCCCGAAGGCCGACGAGTACGAGCTTCGCTACATCGCCGAGATCGCGAAGCTCGGGGTGGTGGTGAAGGCCAACCAGACGGCTGTCGCGCTGGAGGGGGCCGAGGGTCGCACCCTGGGAGAGGCGCCGACCAGCGCGCTCGACCTCTTCAGCAACTTCTTCCGCGCGGCCGAGGACTACCACGCCGGCGCGCCGCGCGTGCGCCCGCCCGCCGCTTCGGACTACGCCCGCTACTTCGCGACGATCCCCGCGCCGCCGCTCGTGGAGCACCTCCGCGCGCGCCCCGAGGACGCCGACGCGATGTTCGCGTGGCAGCGCGTCGGCGGCGCGAACCCCATGTCGCTCCGACGAGTCGCGAAGCTCCCCGATGATCTGCCCGTGACGGAGGCCCAGTGGACGGCGGCGATGGGCGGCGGCTCGCTCGCGGCGGCCCTCGACGACGGGCGCGTCTTCGCGGTGGACTTCACATTTCTGCACGGCGCCCCGACGACGAAGTACCTCGGGCGGCAGAAGTACCTCTGCGGTGCGCGCGGCCTCTTCGCCACCGCGCCCGGCCCGCTGCGCCCCGTGGCCATCCAGCTCGAGCCGGGGGGGACGGTGTTCACCCCCGCGGACGGGGCGGCCTGGACGATGGCGCGGTACTGCCTCCAGGTCGCCGACGCCAACGTCCACGAGACGATGGAGCACCTCGGCTCGACCCACCTCGTGATGGAAGCCGTCGGCGTCGCCGCGCGGCGCAACCTCGCGTCCGTGCACCCCCTGGCGCGCCTGCTCGAGCCGCACCTGGTCGGCACCTTCACCATCAACCACTCGGCCAAGACGAGCCTCGTCGCCCCGGAGGGCGTGATCGATCGGGTGTTCGCCGCGCGCATCGACGTCGCCGCGAGCCTCTGCCGCGTCGCGCTCGACCGCTTCTCGCTGCAAGACCGCGCGCCCTCCTTCGAACTCGCGTCGCGCGGCGTCGACGACCGCACGCGCCTAACGGAGTACCCCTACCGCGACGACGTGACGGCGGTGTACGGCGCCCTCCAGCGCTTCGTCGACGCCTACGTGCGCATCTACTACGCCGACGACGCCACCGTGGCGGGTGACACCGAGCTGCGCGCGTGGGTCGACGAGGTGGCCTCGCCCATCGGCGGCGCGCTCCGCAACGTTCGCCCGGTGCAGACCGTCGCCGAGCTCGTCACCTGGATGACCAACATCCTCCACACCGCCAGCATCCAGCACGCCGCGGTGAACTTCCCCCAGTTTCCCTTCTTCGGCTGGGGCGCCAACACGGCGGGCGCGTGCTGGGGGCCGCCGCCGCGCTCGATGGCCGCGACCGACGCCGACCTCCTCGCCCTCATGCCGCCGTGGGACTGCCTCTTCCTCCAGTCCGACTCCGTCTACCAGCTCTCCAACGTCTACTACAACCGCCTCGGGGACTACGACCGCTTCTTCGATCGCCGCGTCGCCGCCGTCGTCTCCGCCTTCTCCGCCGAGCTCGCCGCGCTCGACAAGACGCTCGCCGCAGCCGACCTCACGCGGAGGCTGTCGTACCCCTACCTGCGCCCGTCGCTCATCCCCGCCAGCATCAACATCTGAGGCTCACGATGAAGCTCTCCCTCCCGCAGGACGACCCCAACCCCGCCGCCCGCGCCGCCGCGCTCGCCGACCGCGGGAGCGCCTACGCGTACAACCGCGATTTCATGGGCACGCTCTTCGCCAACAAGCTGCCCGCCGAGGAGCGCTACGACGCCCCCTACGTCGCCGCGGTGGTGGGGCTCAACGCGAAGCTGCTGGTCAACCGCACCGGCCAGTCGACCCGCTCGTGGCCGCCGCGCTCGGCCGACGAGACTTCCTTCTCCGAGACCGTCCTCGGCGGCGCGCTCTCGGTCGTGACGGAGCGCCTCGCCGCCACCACCAACCACCTCCCGCCGGAGCGCCCCACCGACCCCGTCGGGTACGACGACCTCCACGCTGCCGTGCAGCGCCCGCTCTCCTTCGGCCTCCACGGCAACGACGATTTCTTCGCGTGGCGCCAGGTGGCCGGGATGACGCCGTTCATCCTCCGCGCCCTCGACGCGATCCCCGCGCACCTCCCGCTCGACGCCGTCACCTACGCCCGCGCCCTCGGCGGTGCCGACCGGCTCGACGCGGCGCTCGCCGAGGGGAGGCTGTTCGTCTGCGACTACGCCGCGCTCGACGGGATGGAGGCCGGGGTCACCGACGGCTTCCAGAAGCACATCTACGCGCCCATCGCGGTGTTCGCGCGCGTTCCCGATGGGCGGCTGCGACCGGTGGTGATCCAGACCGGGCAGCGCCCGTCGCCCGAGTCGCCCCTCTGGACGCCCGCCGACGGCGTCGCGTGGCGCATGGCGAAGGCCGTGGTCAACAGCGCCGAGATGCTCGTCAACAGCGCCGTGGCGCACCTCGGGATGTGCCACCTCACCGCGGAGGTGATCATCTGCGTCAGCCACCGCACGCTCGCGCCCACGCACCCGCTGCTCCACCTCCTGACGCCGCACTTTCGCTACACGATGGCGACCAACGAGACGGCGCGCACCAGCATCCTCAACCCGGGCGGCACGCAGGAGTACCTCCTCGGCGGCACCAACGAGGCCGACTTCGCGCTCGTCCGGCGCGTCCTCGGGGGCCTTCGCTACGACGCGATCGGGGCCCGCGCTGACTTCGCCGCCCGCGGGGTCGACGACGTCGCCCGCCTCCCCACCTACCCCTTCCGCGACGACGGGGTGCCGGTGGCCGACGCGATCCACCGCTGGGTCGGGGACTACCTCCGGGTCTACTACGCCGACGACGCCGCGGTGCGCGCGGACAGCGAGCTCCGCGCGTGGGCCGCGACCCTCGCGGGCGACGGGCAGTTCGGCGGGATGCCCGCGCTCGACTCGGTGGCCGCGCTGGCCCGCTTCGTCGGCGACCTCCTCTGGCGCCTCACGGGCTTCCACGCGGTGATCAATTATGGTGGGTGGGACTTCGCGTCGTGGGCGCCCGACATGCCCTCGGCGCTCTTCGGCCCCGCGCCGCGGCCGGGCGCAACGGAAGACGACTGGCGCGCGATGCTCCCGCCGCTCTCGGTGGCCAACAAGATGCTCGAGCAGATGCACACGCTCCGCAGCATCCACCTCAACCACCTCGGCGGATACCCCGCGGGGCACTTCGACGACCCGCGCGTGGTCGAAGCCGCGGGCCGCTTCTCCGCCGAGCTCGACGTCATCGCCGCCGCCACCGAGGCGCGCGACGCGGCGCGGCCGTGGTCATTCCCCTTCCTCCGCCCGTCGCTCATCCCCAACAGCATCCACGTATGATCCTGCCGGGCTACGACGCGATCGAGGCGCTCCACGAGGGGGCGCGGACGGTGATCCTCCGTGCGCGTCATATCGACGACGGGACTTCCGTGGTCCTCAAGCGCCTGCGTGAGCCGTTCCCTTCGGTGGCCGCGCTCGCCCGGCTGCGGCGCGAGCACGACCTCGCCCGCGCGGCGGCTGGTGACGGGGTGATCGCCGTCCGCGGCGTCCACGCCCGCGACGGCGCCGCGTGGATCGAGCAGGAGGACTTCCGCGGCGCCTCCCTCGACGTTCGGTACGCGCGCGAGCGGCCGTCGGTGCGCGAGGCGCTCACCCTCGCGGTGCGCATCGTCGACGCGCTGGAGCACGTGCACCGCGCGGGCGTGGTGCACAAGGACGTGTGCCCCGCCAACGTGCTCGTCTCCGCCGACGGAACCGCGGTGCGGCTCATCGATTTCGGCGCCGCGTCAGCCACCGCGCGCCAGACCGCGCTCCGCGTCGACCGCCTCGAAGGAACCCCCGCGTACATGTCCCCCGAGCAGACCGGTCGCATGAACCGATCGCTCGACTGGCGCGCCGACTACTACTCCCTCGGCGCGACGCTCTACCACCTCCTCACCGGCGCTCCTCCCTTCGTCGGCGACGACTCGCTGGAGCTCGTCCACGCCCACATCGCGCGCGTCGCGCCGCTCGCCCACACGCGCGCCCCCGAGGTGCCCGAGGCCGTGTCCGCCATCGTGGCGACGCTCCTCGCGAAGCGCGCCGACGACCGCTACCAGAGCGCCGCGGGGCTCCGCCACGACCTCGCGCGCTGCCTCGATGGGCTGCGCGACCCGGGCGCGGTGCCGAGCTTCCGCGCGCGGACCCACGACCACGCCGAGACGCTGCGTATCCCCGACACCCTCTACGGCCGAGCGGCGGAGATCGCAGCGCTCGACGCCGCCATCGCGCGCGCCGCGGCCGGGGGCAACGAGGCCGTGTTCGTCACGGGGGCGCCGGGCGCCGGCAAGACCTCCCTCATCGGCGAGGTGCGGCGCGGGGCGGCGGCGCGGCGGGCGGCGTTCCTGTCGGGCAAGTTCGAACCCTACCGCTGGGACGCCCCCTACGCGCCCGTCCTCGCGGCCCTCCGCGGGCTGCTTCAGTCGCAGCTCGGCATCGGGGCCGACGCGCTCGCCCGCTGGCGTTCGCGCGTCTCCACGGCCCTCGGCGACGCGGGCGGCGTGCTGGTCGAGGCGCTCCCTGAACTCGATCTGCTCATCGGCCCGCTGCGCCGCCCCGCCGCCCTCTCCGCCGCGGAGGCCGAGAAGCGCTTCCGTCACGCGCTCATCGAGCTCCTCTCTGCGCTCCCCGACGGCGAGCGCCCGGCGGTGCTGTTTCTCGACGACCTCCAGTGGGTCGACCCGGCCACCGCGGCGCTGGTCGAGCACCTGCTCACCGCGCCCTCCCTTCGCGGCGTCCTTCTGCTCGGCGCGTGGCGCGCGGCCGACGTCGACGACGCCCACCCCGTCGCGCGGGCCATCGCGCGGGCCTCCGCCCTCGGCGCCCGCGTCTCCCGCATCGCCCTCGCGCCGCTCGGAGAAGCCGACGTGAGCGCGCTCCTCGTGGACACGCTCGGTCGCGACGACGAGGGCGCGCTGGCCCGCCTCGCCCACGCCTGGACGGGCGGCAACCCCTTCCTCCTCCACCGGGTCATCGAGGGCCTGCGCGACGCGGGCCTCCTCCGCCTCGAAGCGGGCCGCTGGACGTGGGACCTCGCCGCCATCACCCGCCGCGGCCTCGGCGTCGACGCGGCGGGCTACGTCGCCGGGCGCGTCGCCGAGCTCCCCGCGGCCACGCGGCGCTGCCTGGAGGCGGCGTCGTGCTTCGGCGCGAGCTTCTCCGAGGCCGCCCTCGCGACCGTGCTCCAGCGGCCCCGCCGCGCCGTGCGGAGCGACCTCGCCCCGGCCCTCGCGCTTCGGCTCATCCACCCGCTGGAGCACGACTGGTGGCCCGACGAGGCCGACGACGTCGACTTCGCGTTCTCGTTCTCCCACGATCGCATTCAAGAGGCCGCGCGGCAGCGGCTCGACGCGGGCGACGCCACCGAGATGCACCGGCGCATCGGGGTCCTCCTGCGGGGCCGCGCCGACGCGGATGTGTTCGACGTCGTCCACCACCTCAACCTCGCCGCGGCGCTCCTCTCTGCGCCCGAGCGCGCCGACCTCGGTCGCCTCGACGCCGACGCCGGCCGACGCGCCCTCCGCAGCGGCGCCTTCGGGGCCGCGTGGCGGCTGCTCGATCAGTCCGTCGCGTTCCTCCCCGACGACGCCTGGACGCGCGACCCCGTCGCCGCGCGCGCCCTCCTCCTCGACGCCGCCCGCGCGGCCTCTCTCGCGGGCGAGGCCGCGCGCGTCGACGCCCACGTGGCGGAGGCGCTCGCCCGCGCCGCCACCCCGCTGGAGCGCGCCGAGGCCCTGGAGATCCGCGCGCTCGACCGGGCGGGCCGGGACATCCTCGGCGCGATCGACGTCGCCCTCGACGCGCTGTCCCTCCTCGGCGTCGACCTCCCGCGCCGCCCCACCATGCCCGACGTCGAGCGCGCGATGGGGGCCGCCGTGGGCGCGCTGATGGCCCGCGACGCCGACGCGGTCGTCGCGCTCCCCGAGCTCACCGACCCGGCGGTGGCCGTCGCGGTGCGTCTCGCCAGCGCGGTGATGGCGCCCGCGTACCTCGCAGTGCCATTGCTCCTCCCCGTGCTGGCAGCGGAGATCGTGCAGCAGACGCTCGCGCGGGGCGTCACCCCGCAGGGCACCTACGGCTACGCCGTCCTCGCGTTGGTGCTCACGGCGGGCGGCGCCCTCGCGCCCGGCCACCAGATCGCGCGGCTCTGCCTCCGGCTGATGGACCGCTTCGCCGACCGGGGCGCGGACGTCCGCTCGGCCCACGTGGTGTGGGGCCACGTCATGCCCTTCACGCTCCCGCTGCGCGACGCGGTGGCGGCGCACCAGCCCTACCTCGCGCGGGCGATGGCGGCGGGCGACCACGAGTACGCCACCTGGGTCGCCCACCTCTCGCTCACCAACGCCTTCTACGCGGGGACCTCCCTCGACGCGATGGCCGACGACCTCGCCCGCGAGACGCGCGCGATGCTTCGTCTCGGGCAGCGCGCCCCCTTCGACTGCACCGACCCCTTCCTCCGCCACGTCCGCGCGCTGCAGGGCCGGACGGCTCGCCCCGAGGCGCTCGACGACGGCGACTACCGGCCCGACGCGGTCGTCGCGTCGCTCGCGGCCTCGGGCTCGCGCGGGGCCGTCTA
>JBILLV010000358.1:0-9079 GCA_044375895.1 Polyangiales bacterium
GAGCGGGGATGGAGGCTCGACGCTGCGCGCTCACCGCAGGGTGACTTCCGCCAGCGTGTACCAGAGCGCCGACCCCGCGCGGGTCAGGCGCCCGGCGCGAACGCGAGCACCTGCACCACCGCGCTCATCCCACCGTGGAACGCGCCCTCGTGAATCTCCCGCTCGCGCTCGACGGCGACCGCGAGCTCGAGGCCGGCGAGGTCGACCCGGAGCTCGTCGAGGCTGTAGAGCATCGAGACGTCCTTGGGGCCGCCCGTGCCGTGCGCGAGCTGCGCGGGGGTGTACGCCTCGAGCACGAAGGCCCCCCCGGGACGAAGCCCCGCCGCCGCGGCCCGGTGCACGGCGCGCCGCAGCGGCATCGGGAGATGGCAGAACACCGCCACCACCACATCCCACCGCCCCGGGGCGATGACGTAGTCCGCGAGGTCGGAGCGGACGGTGTCCACCGCGAGGCCCTCGGCGTCGGCGCGCGCTTGCGTCCGCGCCAGGCCCGCGCCCGAGACGTCCACCGCGGTCACTCGAAACCCGTGGCGCGCGAGGTGGCGGGCGTTGCGCCCCTCACCCTCGCCGAGCGAGAGGACGTCCCCCCGCGGCAGGCGCGGCGTCACCTCGGCGAGAAAGTCGTTGGGGAGCTCCCCATAGGCGGGAGAGGCGTCGGAGAAGCGGGCGTCCCAGAAATCGGCGAGGCTCATGGCGGTGGTCCTTTGCGGTCTACGGGGAAGGGCGGGCGATGGGACGGATGCGACCGTCCTCCATCTCGTACAGCACGTCGAAGACATCGAGGGCCCGGTGGTCGTGGGTCACCACCAGCACCGCGGCGCCGCGCTCGTGGGCCACCTTGCGAAACAGCTGCATCACCGAGCGGCTCCGCTTGCTGTCGAGGGCCGCGGTGGGCTCGTCGGCGAGGATGAGCGCGGGGTCGTTGGCGAGGGCCCGCGCGATGGCGACGCGCTGCTGCTCGCCGCCGCTGAGCTCCTCGGGGTAGGCGTCCGCGCGGTGCGCCACCTCGAGGTAGTCGAGCAGGTCGCGGGCGCGCTTGCGACCATCGGCCTTGCCGCCGAACTCGCACGCGATCTCCACGTTCTCCCGCGCGGTGAGAAACGACGTCAGGTTGGCCTTCTGGAACACGAAGCCCAGATGGCGTCTTCGCAGCTGGGCGAGGTCGGCGAGCGGGCGCCCGTCCTTCACGACGAGCTTCCCCTCGAAGAACACCTCGCCGGTGTCGCCCGGAGAGACGAAGCCCAGAGCCTTGATGAGCGTGGACTTTCCCGACCCGCTCGGACCTAGCAGCGCGGCCACTGTCCCCTGCGGGAGCGTCAGGTTGACCTTGTCGAGCGCCACCACCGCCGCCGAGCCGGTCCCGTAGGTCTTGGAGAGATTCACGGCGCGTACCGCGTCGGTCATGGTCATCCCTCCAAGGCGCTCGCCGGGTCGATTCGCATGACGTGGCTGAGGCCGACCACGCTCGCCAGGGTCACGATTCCGAGCGTGGCGATCGGCGCGACCACCGAGATGGCCGTGGTGATGAGCACCCGCCGTGGAAACATCGGAAACAGGAGTTCTCCGATGCCATACGCCACGGCGTAGCCGAGCACCCCGAGCAGCCAGGCCTGCTGCAGCACCAGCCCGAGGAGGCGCCCGCGGGGCGCGCCCATGAGCTTGAGCACCGCGAGGTCGTGCGTCTTCTCGAGGGTCAGGTTGTATATGATCATCATCACGATGATCGCCGCGGTGAGCGTGAGGATCACGGTGAAGAGCCCGATCTGCATGCGGGCGCGCTGAACGACGCCACTCAAGAGGAGCGTCTCCTCCTCGCCCTGCGTGAAGACGGTGACGTCGCCCCATCGGCGCACCGTCGCCTGCACCTCGGCGATCCGATGCGGGTCCACGTCGACCAGCACCGCGGCGAGCGGCGGGGATGCGAGCGCCGGGGCGCGCCAGCGCGGATCCGCGGCGAGCTCTTCCAGCGTCGGTTGACCCCGGCCGAGGTCGGTGCGGCGGAGGCGCTCGACCACGCGCTGCCGCTCCATCACGGTGGCCTCGGGCGACTGGTCGAGCGCGATGAGATGGGTGTCGCTCACGCTCATGAACGCGACCGAGTCCCCGCCCGAGGTGAGGGCGTTTCTCGTGAGTCCGACGACGCGATAGGGCTCCCCCGCGAGCACCAGCGACGCTCCGATGCCGAGCCCGAGAGACGCGTCCACGATCATCTCCCCGTGCGGCTGCGCGAGGTGACGTCCGCGCACCAGCGGCAGCGTGTGCCCCGGGTCGTCGGGCCAGCCGAGGCCCACCAGGGCGATGCGCAGCGTGGCGCCGCGATGCTCGCGCTGGATGAGCTGATAGTTGTAGGGACGGGCCCTCCGTACGCCGGGCACCGCCGAGGCGCGCGCCTCGACGCTCGGGTCGAGCCGCGACGACTCCGCGAAGGGGCCGACGGTGTCTCGTTGCACGATCCAGAGGTCGGCCCGCATCGCGCGCGTCAGGATCGTGGCGTCGTCCACCATCCCGGCATAGATCCCCTGCATCGCGACGACGACGCTGAGGAGGAGCCCGAGGCCCGCCGCGGTGCCGACGAACCGGGCGACGTGTCGGCGGACGTCCCGAAGGGCGAGGTTCATCGGGCCACCCAGCGCCGCCCGGGGGGAAGGGTGAGGGCCGGTCGCGGCGCCGCGAGGACGGCGTCGCCCTCCGCGAGACCCGCGCGCACCTCGACGTGCTCGGCGCCCGTGAGTCCAAACCGCGGGCGCACCACGGTGATGCGGCCGCCGCGATCGGCGTAGACAAAGGGCCCGACCTCGTCGTGGTAGATCATCCGGGTGGGGATGCGGAGCGCGTTCTCCCGGCGGCCGACCTCGATGCGCACGTCGGCGCGCTGGCCGATGGCCATGCGACGCTGGAGGCGCTCGGGCGTGACCTCGACGATGAGCTCGTGGGTCTGGCGGTCCGCCTCCCACGGGACTCTCGAGAGCCGCCCCGCGACCGGGGGACCCTCGCCCGGAAAGGTGATGGTGCTGCGCTGATCGATGGCGAGCTGCGGCAGCACCGTCTCGTCGATCGCGGCGTTCACATACACCTGGCTGGTGTCGACGATTCGCAGCACGGTCGAGCCGACGGTGACCGTGTCGCCGGGCTCGCGCAGCCGCCGCGTGACCACGCCGTCGAAGGGGGCGAGCAGCGTCGCGCGCACCATGGTGACCCGCCGCTGCTCGGCCCCGCCCGCCGCGACGTCGATGCCTCGCGTCGCCTCGGCGCGCTGGGCGAGCACCCGGTCGAGGTCGGCGTGCGCCAGGCGGAGGCGGTCGTTGGCCTCGTCGCGCTGCAGGCTCGGGATGGCTCCGCTGTCGAAGAGCGTCTGCGCGCGAGCGTTCTCTCGCTCGGCGGTGAGCAGCAGGGCGCGCACGCGCTGTTCGTCCGCGGAGAGTCGGAGCAGCGAGGTGCGAGCGGCCGAGACGCCCCGCTGCGCCGAACGCAGGTCGGCCTGGGCCTGGTCGGTCTGGAGCCGCGCGAGCTCCTGGCCGAGGGTCACGCGCGCGCCCTCCTCGACGAGCACCTCGCTCAGCCGACCCACGAGGTCGAAGCCCACCGCGGCCTCGCGCTGGCTCTCGATGGTTCCGCGCCCGAAGGCCTCCTGGATGACCGTCGCGCGATCGACCCGGACGGCCTCGACGCGGACGGGAGACCAGACGCGCAACCAGAGCACCAGCAGCGCGACGCCGAGGGGGAGAACGCCCCAGAGGCCGCGGCGTGCGATGTGGAGCGCGCCACGAAGGAGTGACGGCAGGGTCATCGGGTCAATGCGCCTCTCGGGGGGAGCCGGTACCAGCGCCCGAGGCGCTCGATCGAGGGAGCATCCGGCGGAGCGCGCCGCCTCCGCGAAGCTCCTGCACGACCACCCCACCGACGTGGAGCGCGATCAGCGCCACGAGCGCGAACACCAGCGACTCGTGGACCTCTCGCGACGCGACGTGCTCCAGCTCCGGGGCCCTCGCGATCGCTCCTCGGATGTACTCGGGCCACGCGCTGCGCGCTGCGGTGATCACGCCGCTCGCTCCAAGCGCGAAGACCACCACGTAGATGAGCTTGTGCACGAGGTCGACCCCGCGGCGGTGGAGCGGCGGGAGCGGCAGCGGATCAGGGCTCGGCCCGCGCCACCGGGTGACCAGTCGCAGCACCGTGAGCGCCATGAGGGTGAAGCCGAAGAGCGTGTGCGAGCGCGAGAGCAGCAGCCGCAGGCTGGAGTCCGGCGCGAGGTCGGACATCACGAACCCCGCGGCGCCCATGCCCATGATCACAGCCGCGGAGACCCAGTGAAGCGCGACGCTCTTCGTCGACCATCGATCGCTCACCGTCCCGAGCGCCGCGGTCACGGACTCACCCGCGCGTCAGACCAGTGCCTCAGCGCGAGCACGCCGCACAGAACCACGGAGGCCGTCATCGAGAGGGCCCCGAGGAGCACGAGGATGGGCGAGAGCCCGAGGTAGAGCTCGCCGAGGATTCCGATGGGCATCAGCATGCCCGCGAGGCCGAGCCAGGCCGCGATGGTGCGCGTCCGATCCGTCGCGGAGCCGAGTCGAGCGAGCACGAACCCGAGCGCGAGGTTGAGCAGCGCGAAGAGGTTGCCGTGCACGTGCGCGAGCCGGGCCTCGAAGTGCTTGCCGACGGAGTAGCTGTCGACCCACGCGGCCTTGTCGGGGGCGAAGTCGCGCAGGTAGATGAGCAGGAAGCCGTAGACCATAAAGCCCGCCATCACGAGCAGGCCGACGCCGACGTTGTAGCGACCGGTCTTCATGTCACGGGGACTGACGAGGGATGCCCGGGGAGCAGGGTTCCTTGACGGAGCACGAAGGAGACGAGCTCGAGCGCGGGCTTGTCGACGAGGGCGGGAACCAGGACGGAGCGTTGCATACGGATCTCATTCTGCGCTCCGCGTTGCTTGTGGCTTGCGGCTCGAGGGCTGCACGGTGCGCGGACGGATCAACGCAAGCGGCGCGCCGTGCACGATTCGAGTCGGATGCGACTGGTCGGCGCACCGAGTGCAATGCGCGGGGTGCGCGGTGCGCGCCCCGCACAGTAGGACTTCACCTCGGGGGGCGCCGATGACGCGCGCGGCGGATGCGAAGGTCATCGGCCGCTCGCAGCGCGCAACATCACGGCACGTCCCATCGCGCCGACGCGACGACGCGCGGGGTCGGCGGGTGGCGCTCGGTCATCGCGCGGAGGCGCACCGCCGCGGCGCCCTCCCCCACGGCGTCCACCGCGCCCGGCGTCACGGTCTGAAACAGCAGCTCGGCCTCCACCCGCGCGGGTGTCCACCCGGCGGCGGTCACCCGCACCCGCACCACGTCGCCCCCCGCGGCGAAGTCCGCGTCGCCCGCGACGCCCGCGGGCGAGGTCATCCGCGCGTCGGGGTGATCGCTCCGCCAGCCCCGCGGCAGCAGCCGGTTGTCCTTGAGGTACTGGGTCGCGCGCAGGAGCACGTGGGTCGCCGCTCCTTGCGCGTCGCCCATGACGGTCTCGTACACCTGGACCTCGTCGTCGCGGGTGATCTCCTGCAGGTGCGGCCGCACGGCGTCTCCCTCGAGCGAGCGCCCGTCGGCGGCGACCAGGCGGCCCCGCGCGTCGACCCGCCCCGACTCGAAGCGGACCGCGCCCGCGGCGTCGAACACCCGCACGTGGAGCCACGCCCGGCGCGACGGGTACGCCGTCGGAAACCGGTGCCCCGCGGTGTTGGTGATGCGCACGGCGAAGGTCCACGCGTCCCCCGCGCGGACGGGCGGGTCGACGGTGACCGTGGCGGCCCGGCGGAGCATCCCCTCGGCGAGCGCGGCGCCCGCGCGGAGCTCGTCGGGCGTCGACGCCGCCCCCGTCCACCCGGACTCGTCCGCGAGGAGCGAGAGCATGTACGCGTTGGCGCCGGCGAAGGTGTGCTGACCGATGGGGCTCCGCGCGCCGAGCATGCGCGGACGGTTCGCGAGGATCGTGCGAATCTCCGCCCCCGACGCGTCGCGCGTGGGCATGTGGCAGCCCTGGCAGGTGAGCGGCGACGCGCCCGGCGTCCCCTCGGCCACGTACGCCGAGTTGCGCCACTCCAGGTACGGCACCTGCTCGGGAAACTCCGGCCCCGTCGGGCTCCCCTGCGCGTCGAGGGCCCGCGTGATCACCGTGTGGCAGCTCGCGCAGAGCGCCGACGTGGTCATGTGGGCCGCCTGCGTGGGGGTGTAGTTCACCATGTTCTGCATGGGCATGGTGAAGGGGGACGCGTGCGGGCCGTAGATGCGCCGCCCGGTGTCGAGCACGAAGCCGCCGGTGAAGCTCGCCGCCGTCCCCAGCGCCTCCCCGGTGATCTGGTGGCAGGCCGTACACGTCACGCCCTCGCGCGCGAGGTGCGCCGCCGCCGTCGTCCCGCGGGCGATGGCGTCGAAGCCGATGCGACCGCCGACGTCTTCGAAGGCCACGGCGCCCGCGGGGGTGTGGCAGCGGGTGCAGGTCTGCTCGATGTACGAGCGGGCCGCGGGCTGCGCGGTGAGCTCGTGCTCCAGCGCGGCGAGCCAGTACGGGTCGCGGCCCGACATGGCCATCATCGATCCGCGCCAGAGGGTCGGCGGGCTCACGTCGCGCCCCGCGCTGTCGGAGAGGACCCCCGGCGCCTGCGCGTGGCAGAGCGCGCAGCGGTCGTGCGTCATGAAGCGCCCCTCCGCCGCGGAAGCCTGCATCGGGAGCCCCGCGAGCGCCCCGACCGGAGCCGGCGGGACGTCCTCGCGCGGGGGGATATCACGCCCGGTCGCCGCGTCGCCCATCGCCCCGTGCCCGCCCGCACAGGCTGACACCGCGACCGCTCCCACCAAACCCGCGCGCTTCCACATGGGAACCATCGACCTCTCTCGAACCGACCCGCCACACTGCGGCCCGTCGATGGGTGGGAGCCGACGGCCACCGCGAAGGGTTCGCCCTTCCGACCGCGCTCCGTCGTCCACGAGCGTCGCGGCCGAGCGTACATAGCGCATGCGCCCTCTCCCCTCCGCCCTCTTGCTCACCGCGACCCTCGCTTCGGCGTGCGCCGCGCCCCCGCGCCCGGTCGCGCCGCCCGTCGTCGCCGCCGTGCGTCCGCCCGATCCGCCCGGGCTTCAGCTCCGCCCGCACGCCGTGAACATCGTCGACCCCGAGGCCGCCGCCGAGACCGCCGCGTTTCTGCAGAACCGCGCGAACGGCCTCCCCCGCGCCGCGGCTGGCTTCTACGCGCACTTCGCCGACGAGTACGACTTCCTCTACGTGTGCAGCGACGGCCCCATCGAGGCCCCGAGCGTGGGGGTGTACACGCTCGTCCGACGCGACGCGATCCCCGGCACCGGCAACACCCGCCTCCAGGGCAGCGGCTACCCCGCGGTCGCGCGACGGCTCCGCGGGGCCATCGCGCTCAACGAGAACGAGTACGGCAACGGGCCGACGCTGCACGAGACCTTTCACCACTGGGGGGTGCGCCTCACCTCAAACCTCGGGTTCGGACGCGAGGGCGCGCGCAACTTCGGCGGCCATTGGGGGGCCGTCGGGGTGTTCGGTCAGGAGGGCGGCTTCGACCCCACCACGCTTCGCTGCGAAGACCCGCCCGACGCGCGCCCGCCCGGCTGTCGTGCGGCGCCCGATGGCCGGGTGCGCGTCACCGTCGGGCGCTTCTCGTCCTATGCGAACGGCGGCGACTCCATCCCCTACGCGCCGTTGGAGTTGTACCTCATGGGGCTCATCCCGCGGGCGGAGGTGGGCGGGCCCCTCCTCGCGCTCGATGGGGCCGAGATGCTGTCCGACGACCCGGCGACGCGCCGGATGACCTGGGCGATCACGGGGACGCACACCATCTCGATGGACGACATCGTGCGGGCGCACGGCGAACGACCGCCGGCGCCCCCCGAGGAGCGGGCCTTCCGCGGCGCGTTCGTGCTCTTCTCCGCGCAGCCCGTGAGCGCGGAGCGGCTCGATCGGTTGGAGCGATGGGCGGCGATCTTCGGCAACGAGGCGAGCGACCCGCGGCTCCTCTCGTTCGAGCGGGCGACGGGCGGGCGAGCGACCTTCTCGACGCGCCTCGGCGCCGCCCACTGACGCCCGCCGCCCCCACCGCAACCGCTACCGAATCGCGCCCCCCACGGCGAGCCCGCTCGGGACGCTCGCCGGCACGGTGGTGTCGAGCGTCCCGTTGCTGAGCGCTTCGAGGAAGGCCGTCACGGCGGCGGCTTCGTCGCCCTGCGGCGCGCGCACGCCCCGGAGCGCGGGGTCGGCGGCGCGGCCGGCGGCGCGGCGGTAGAAGCCGTAGACGTCGTTGAGCGAGCTGAACACCCCGTTGTGCATATACGGCGCAGTCCTGGTGACGAAGCGGAGCGACGCGGTGCGGAAGCGGTTGCGGCCGTCGCCCGCGTCGTGCGCCGCGCCGGGCAGGTCGGGCACCCCGAGGGCGTGCAGTTCGAAGTCGGAGAACATCGGCCCGCTGTGGCACCCGCCGCAGCCGGACTCCTGAAACACGTCCATGCCGCGCACCTGCAGGGCCGTCATCGCCGTCGCGTCGCCGCGCATGTACCGGTCGAAGGAGGAGTCCGTCGTCACGAGCGAGCGTTCGAAGGCCGCGATGGCGCCCCCGAGGCGGTCGGTGGTGACGCCGGGCGATCCGTAGGCCCGTTCGAACTGGGCGACGTACGCGGGGATGGCCGCGAGCCGCCGGACGACCTCCGGGAGGATGTGCTCCTCGTCGTAGGCGCGGCCCCGCATCTCGCTCTCGGCGCGGATGGGGCCGAGGGCCTGCTGTTCGAGCGAGCGGGTGCGGTTGTCCCAGAACATCGGCGACTCGAGGGCGGGCATCGGGCCGTCGACGGTGAGCCCGTTGAAGGCCACGTCGAGCACGGTCATGGCGTTGCGGTCGGGCGTGAGCGCGCCGGGCGCGATGGTGCGCCGCGCGCCGAGGCCAGCGCCGCCCGTGCCGATGGAGGTGCGCCGTCCGTCCGCGTAGCCGAGCGCGGGGTGGTGGCAGCTCGCGCAGGCGACGTCGCGGTTGCCCGAGAGGACAGGGTCCCAGAAGAGGTCGCGGCCGAGGGCCACC
>JBILLV010000359.1:0-9070 GCA_044375895.1 Polyangiales bacterium
CCCGGCGAGGACTTCCTGGCGCGCGTGTGCGTGGCCTGGGAGCGCGAGGCCGAGCGGGCCGAGGCGCACGGGACGCGGGTGGTTCGTCTGCGCGTCGGCCTGGTGCTGGGGGAGGCGGGGGGCGTGCTGGAGAAGATGATCCCGGCCTTCAAGATGTTCGTCGGCGGGCCGATCGGCGATGGGCGACAGTGGGTGCCGTGGGTGCACGTCGACGACATCGTGGGGATGATCGTGCTGGCGCTCGACCAGGGCGCGCTGACGGGCGCGGTGAACGGGACGGCGCCGACGCCGGTGCGCTTCGCGGATTTCGCGAAGGCGCTGGGGGAGGCGCTGGGGCGGCCGTCGTGGCTGCCGGTGCCGGGCTTCGCGCTGCGGGCGGTGATGGGGCAGATGGCCGAGGCGGCGCTGACGGGGCAGCGGGCGGTGCCGCGGAAGGCGCTGGCGGCGGGGTATGTGTTTCGGTACGCGGGGCTGCGGGAGGCGCTGCGGGCGGTGGTGGGGCGGGGTGCAAGAGAGCGTTGACAGAGGCGGGGCGGGTGCGATACCAGTTCGCTCCCGTTTCGACGAGACGGCGCCCAGGTAGCTCAGTTGGTAGAGCAGGGGATTGAAAATCCCCGTGTCGGCGGTTCGATTCCGTCCCTGGGCACAGTGAATACTGCGGACTTGTGGGGGTCCGCGATGCGCTGAGTGCGAGACACTTCGCCGTGATCCATCGCGGTGTCCGTGCGCTTCCTCTACCCCGCCTCGCTGACCACGATCGCCCACCCGGAATCCACCCAGCGTGTGGCTCCCTTCGGCGTTCCTCGCAGGTAGCGCAGGCGGTTGACGAGCGCCTCGTCCACGACACCGCCATTGCGCGCCACCACCTCGCGCGCCGCGAGCGCCCAGCCCAGGTCCGTCACACTGATCGTCCGCGCGGCGAAGCCTCCGGCCCCACCATCGATCCGCAGCCCGCCCTGCGCGGATCGGCCCACGAGTCGGCACCGTTTCCCGTCCGCGCCGACCCAGTGGCCCGGGCCTGGCGCCACCAGGAGCCGTTCGACCAGCGCCCGCGCCGCCGCTTCGAAGCGAGGTTCCAGCGCGCGCGACGCCGACCGCGTCCCCGGCGGGCCGAAGCGCTTCCAGGTCGCGAAGTCGACCTCGTCGACCGTCCATGCGTCGCCGTCACGGTGGGCGTGTCCGCCCGAGCGCCAGCCGCCCTGCGCGTCCGCGTAGAGCACCCACGCCTCGTCGCCCACGATGTGGCCCTCGTCGCGCAGCGTGGTCGGTGTGCGCAGCATGTCGACCGTGGCGACGCGCAACGGCGGCAAGCCGAGGGCATCAAGGGCCTCGTCTGCCACACGGGCGCCCCACTTCGGCCCCACAGTCGGCGCGGTCGCCGCGTCCACGGGCGCGACGAAGAGGCCGTCGACGCCGCGCTCGAACCCAACCTCGAACATCGTCCCTGGCTGCCCCACGTCCGATCCGAACCACTGCGCCAACAACGTTCCGAGCCGATTGCCCACGGTCCCCGCGGGATGGGCGACGTTCACGAACTCCCGGGCGAAGCGAAAGCACCACACACTGCCGTCCGGCAGGCGCGCGTCGGCCTCTCCCTCGGGCAAGTCGGGGTGTTCGGTGCGTGGCGGCAGCTTCAGAATGGCGTGCTGGCCGTTGCGCAGAACCTTGCAGAAGAAGCGCACGCCACGGCCATCGCTCGGGCCCGCCGATCGCCGCCGATGCTCAGCCAGACGCCAGTCGAAGAGCTCGGCGAGCAAGGCTTCGAAGGCCGCTCGCTGCGACTCGGGAACGGCATGGCGCAGGCGCAGCGTCGGCCCTGCGGACCCCTCATCGAGCCGCAGGAACGCGTGGGCGTTCCTGCCGCTCTCGCCGAGCCACGCCGCGATGGGGTTGTTGCGCCAATAGTAGGCGAAGCGCGCGGGGTCGAGCGTCGCGAGGGCACCGTCGTCGGCCGGGCTGCCGAGCTGGCGGACCCCGAGGAGATCGCGCCGTAGCTCAGGGTTGCGTCGCAGCAGGTCGAGGCAGCGCGAGGTGAGCGTCGCGAGGCCGAGGCCCTCGTTGCCGACGCCACTCTCGATCAGCACCTGCAGCGCCACCATCTTGAAGCACGGGGTCATGGCAGTGCGCTGCAGCTCGCGCAGCAGGGCGCCACCGGGTCCCGCGAGGGCGGCGCGTTCGGCCTCGGTCAGGGCACCCTCGCCGAGCAGAAACCCCAGCAGGTCGCCGCTCTTGCCGCCGAGGGTGCGCGGGTTGATGCCAAGGCGGTAGAGCTCGCCGGCGGTCGGGCGACGACCCCACGCCTCGACCAGCTCGCGATAGCGACGAAGGGCCACCGCGGCGGCGCCCTGACCCGCGGCGAGCATCTCCTGCAACAACGCGATCGCCTCGAGCTCGAGGTTCATCGTGCAGCGCGCGGGCATCGCCACCGAGCCGCCGCGGCCACGGGCGGCCTTGAGCCAGTGCTGGAGGGTCTCGGCGCCTTGGGTCCCGGCAGCGTCAGCGTGGGGGAGCGCGTCGAGCAGCGCCTGCAGCCGGCGCAGGAAGACGGTGTGGTTGCCAACCAGGTCGAGCACCGTCAGCGCGCTCTTGCCGGCAGCCGCGCGCAGGCCGCGGCCGAGCTGCTGGAGGAACACGACGGGCGAGTCCGAGGGCCGCAGGAAGATGACGCGGTCGACGTTCGGTACGTCGATGCCCTCGTTGAGCAGGTCGACGGTGACCAACGCCTGGAGCTGCCCGTCGCGGAGGGCGTCGAGGGCCTGGTCGACGGAGCCACGACCGGTTCCGACGCTGCTGCCGGAGTGCAGCGCGCGGCAGGCGACACCGCGCTCGGCGAGGGAGCGAGCGACGAAATCGGCGTGAGCGATGCTGCAACAGAAGACCAGCGTGCGCGTGCCCGGGTACCGCTGCCAGGCCTCCCAGACCTTGTCCATGCGCTCGTGCGTGGCCACGGCCCGGTCGAGCGCGTCGGCGTCGAAGCGGCCGCTGCGCCAGGGGATCTTCGCGTAGTCGGCCGAATCGCGCAGGCCATGGTAGGCGATGGGCACCAGCCGCCCGACGTCGATGCCGCGCCCGATGTCGGCTGTCGCGGCGACGAAGTCGTCGAAGAGGCCCTCGATGTCGGCGCGGTCGGCGCGGTCGGGCGTCGCGGTCAGGCCGAGTACGAAGCCGGCGTGGATCGCGCCCAGCACCTTTCGGTAGCTGTCGGCCTCGGCGTGGTGAGCCTCGTCCACCACGACCAGGTCGAAGCTCAGGCCCCGGAGCATCGCCTGCGCGTCGGGTTGCACCAGCGTCTGCACGGAGCCGAAGACCAGCGGGGCCGCGAGGTTGCGCTGACCCGCGACCGCGAAGCCGATCTCGATGTCCACGAAGCCGAGGGAGCGGGTCAGGGTGCGAAACACCGACGCCGCGTTGGTCAGCAGCTCGCGCCGATGGGCGAGGAAGAGAAGCCGAGGGAGTCGCCTGAGCCGGGCGGCCAGTGCCTTGTAGTCGAAGGCCGCGAGCCAGGTCTTGCCGAGGCCGGTGGCGAAGACCACAAGCGCTCGCGCGCGACCCTCGGCACGCGCGGCGGCGAGGGCCTCGAGCGCTTCGCGCTGGACCTCATGAGGTGTCGGGGGCACCAGCGTCGCATCGTCGGCCTCGACCTCGCCGAGAAGGCTCCCGCCGTCTCCGTCTGGAGCGGGCGGGCGAACGAGGGTGCGGGCGCGGCGGGCGTAGGCGGCGATCCACGCAGCGTCGAGCGGACGTGCGCGTCGCCACAGCGCCTCGAACGCGGTGGTGATGCGCGCGAAGCCGGCGGCGTCCCGGGCTCGCTCGAGGCGGAGGTTCCACTCGACGCCGTCGGTCAGGGCCGCGCGTGAGACGTTGCTGCTGCCGACGAACGCGACGTCGTCGCCGCCTTCGCCGCGAACGATCCATGCCTTGGGGTGGAAGCTCCTGGAGCGGCTGGCCAGCGCGGCGGTCTCGACGACGCGCACCTCGACGCTTGTGGTCGGACCGCCGCCCTGTTGCCAGTCGTGCAGGCGGCGCAGCGCGTCGGCCTGGGTGATCTCGAGGTAGTCACCAGTGATGAGGCGGAGCGTCGCGCCCTGCGCCATCGTCTGCAGCGGCCCGACGAGCACCTCGACGCCCGTCTCCTGCACGAAGGCCGCGACCACATCGACGCCGACCGCGCCGCGCAGCAGGGGGCGAAGGTGGCTGAGGAAGGGGTCGTCGCCGCCGGTGGCAAGCGCGTCGCTGCGAGGTTTGGGGGCCTCGGCGGGGACGAACTTCTCGGACAGGTAGTTCCCCTTGCCGACGATGACGTGCCGCACGCCACCGCGCGGATCGGGCACATCGCCCAGGTAGCGCGGGATCACATGCACGTGGAGGTGCATCACGGTCTGGCCGGCGGCGGCGCCCGCGTTGAAGCCGACGTTGTAGCCGTCGGGGCGCGGGTCGCCGGCATCGAGCTGGACCTTCACCTCGTCGACAAGCGCGAGGATGGCGCGCTGCTCTTCGGGGCTCGCCTCGAACCAGGTCGGCACCACGCGGAACGGGATGACGAGCGTGTGGCCCGGCGAGACTGGGAAGCCGTCACGGATCGCGAACGCCAGCGCGTTGCGGGCGACGTGGTCCCGGGCGGGGCGGTCGAGGAAGACGGACACCGGCCGCAGGGTGCGGCGGGAGGGGGCGGGGCGTCAACGGCGTAGCGGTCTTGCGGAAGGCGTCGCAACCCGCCGCGTCAGAACGTCCCCGTCCGCTTCACGAACGACACCTTCGGCAGCGACTCGTAGAGCACACCCGTGAGGTCGAACTCCCCGCGCGGGCTCACCGGCCGGTGCTCACTCGCGGTCCACATCTCGACCTCGCCGTCGGGGGCCGTGATGTCGGCGAGGTACTGCACCACCACCGAAAGCTCAGCGAGCGCCTGGTTGCCGACGACGCGGTAGCCGGGGACGGTCGTGCGGATCACGCGGACGGGCACCCCGGTCTCCAGCACCCTGGAGCGGAACTCTTCGAGTGACACGTCACGGATGCGCATGGTGTTGTCCTTCGTCGTCACAGCGGAAGCTCCGGGCACCCTTCGGCGGGCGCCGTGTCGGTCGAAAGGTACCGCAACACGAAGGCGAACGCCTCGTCCACACGCGCGCGGTCCCCGGGGATGGCGGGCGCAACGGCGGCGAGCACCTGCCCGATCGCGGCGACGACGGCAGATCCGTCCTTCGACCCGTCCGCCGGGCAACGGAAGAACTCGTAGCTCGTGCGCGAGGAGTTCTTGACGGCCATGGTGCCCGACACGGACACGATGAGGTCCGGGAGGGCGAAGCGTCCGAGCGCCGTGCGATCGACCCCCTCGGGCATGGCCTTGCGCGCGGCGAGACAGAGTTCCAGCCACTCGCGGAGCCGCCTGGGGTACACGGGGGCGCCGTGGGAGAGGAGCATTGTGTGGACGCTTGGTCCGCCGTCGCGCACCGCGAGGCGGAGCTTGCCGATCTGCACGAGCGCGTCGAGGAACGTCTCGGTCGTCCCTGTCGTGACCGGTGCCTCCCCCTCCTCCGGCGCGCTCGCGGCGTCGGACGTACCTACGGACGGCGGGCGGGCGAGGGTGCTCTTCACTTCGATGATCGCGCGCACCGAGTCGGGGACGACGACCGCGGTCGAGCCCATGCGCAGGAGCACGGGGAAGTCGAGGGTGTCGGCGACGAGGATGTCGTCCTGGTCACCCGCGCGCCGCGGTCGCCCGTCGTCGTCGAGCTGCGCGATAATCCCGCTCAGCACCTCGAAGCGTCGCGGCAAGAGTTCCTGGAGGAGCGCCCCGACGGCGTTCTCGCGACCAGTGCCGACGAGCACGGGATGGTCCGTGAGGGCCGCGACCATCTGCGCCTGCGTCCGGAAGCGGGCCGCGAGGAGCGCCTGGAGCGAGTTCTCGACCGTCCGCGTCGCCACGGACCGCACTCTATCACCGCGCGCCATCGCGGCCTCCGTTTCCACGCGCGGCGGTCTTCGGCTTCGCGCGGCGCGCCTTCGGCAGCTTCCGCCGGGACGGCCCCCCCCACGCCCCTACTCCATCGCGAACAGCGTCCGCCCCGTCATCGCCGCCGGCTGATCGAGCCCCATCAGCTCCAGCATCGTCGGCGCCACATCGCAGATGCGCCCATGCCGCAGCGGCAGCTTCCGCCCCTCGTCCTCCGCCCGCACGAACCACAGCGGCACCGGGTTGAGCGTGTGGGCCGTGTGCGCCACCCCCGTGATCGGGTCGACCATCGTCTCGCAGTTGCCGTGGTCGGCCGTCACGATCATCGCGCCGCCCGCGTCGAACACCGCCCGCGCGAGCTCGCCGACGCCCACGTCCACCGTCTCCACCGCGGTGATCGCGGCGTCGAGCACGCCCGTGTGGCCCACCATGTCGGGGTTGGCGTAGTTCACCAGGATGAAGTCATACCGCCCGCTCCGGATCGCCTCCGCCGTCACGCGCGTGACCTCCGCGGCGCTCATCTCGGGCTTCTTGTCGTACGTCGCGACGTCGCGGGGCGAGGGGACGAGCTTGCGCTCCTCGCCTGCGTAGGGCTCCTCGCGGCCGCCGTTGAAGAAGTAGGTGACGTGCGCGTACTTCTCCGTCTCCGCGCAGCGAAACTGCCCGAGGCCTGCGCGCGCGATCACCTCGGGGAAGAGGTCGGGGTACGTCTCCTTCGGGTACGCCACCGGGAGCGGCAGCGTCGCGTCGTACGACGTCATGCACGCATACCGAGCGTAGAAGCGCGGAGCGCCGCGGTCGAAGAAGCTGAACTCCTTCGCCGTGAGGGCGAGCGTGATCTCCCGCGCCCGGTCGGGGCGGAAGTTGAAGAACAGCGCCGCGTCGCGACCGTCGGCCACCCCCGCGTAGTCGCCCAGCACCCGCGGCTCGACAAACTCGTCGTTCTGCCCGGCGGCGTAGGCCGCGTCGAGGGCCTCCCGCCACGTCCCGAAGCGCGCGCCCGTCGCGTGGACGATCGCGGCCTGCGCGCGGGCGACGCGCTCCCAGCGCTTGTCGCGGTCCATCGCGAAGTAGCGGCCCGAGAGCGTGGCGATGGCGCCCTTCCCGCGGAGGTGCGCGTCGAGGCGCTCGAGGTACCCGCTGGCGCTCCGCGGGGGCGTGTCGCGGCCGTCGAGGAAGGCGTGGACGCGCACCGGGACGCTCTGCTCGCTCGCCGCGTCGATGAGCGCCAGAAGGTGCTCCAGCGAGCTGTGCACGCCGCCGTCGGACACGAGCCCCAGGAGGTGGAGCGCGGCGCCGTTCGCGCGGGCCGTGGCGATGGCGTCGGCGATGACGGCGTTCTTGCCGAAGGAGCGGTCGGCCACGGCGACGTCGATGCGGGAGATGTCCATCATCGCGATGCGACCCGCGCCGAAGTTGAGGTGGCCCACCTCGCTGTTGCCCATCTGCCCGACGGGGAGGCCCACGTCCGGGCCGCTCGTGCCGATGAGCGTGTGGGGGAAGCGTTCGGCGAGGCGGGAGAGGTGCGGCGTGCGCGCGAGGCGGACGGCGTTGGCGTCGCGCTCGGCGCGCTCACCGAAGCCGTCGAGGATGACGAGCACCATGGGGCGCGGGCGACGTCCGTGGTGGAGGGGCATGGCAGAGATTCTCCTGAAGGGATGCGGGTGAGGGGAGGCGCGGCCTACTCGTCGGGGTAGCCGCCGGGGGGCATGCCGCCCTCTTTTTCGAGGTAGCGGAAGATGGTGCGCGGGTCGACGCCGAGGTCGCGCGCGGTCTTCGTGCGGTTGCCGTTGTTGCGCTCGAGCACCTCGAGGATGTAGCGCCGCTGGAAGTCCTCCTTGGCCTTGTCGAGGGGCACGATGGTCTGGAGGGTCTCGGGGTGCAGGTCGAGGTCTTCGGGGCCCACGAGCGACTTGTCGCAGAGGACGAGCGCCTTCTTGATGCGGTTCTCGAGCTGGCGCACGTTGCCGGGCCAGTCGTACTTGCGGATCGCGATGAGCGCGTTGGGGGTGAAGCCCTTCACCGCGCTCCCGAGCTCCTGGGCGTACTTCTGCAGGAGGAAGCGCGCGAGCACCACCACGTCGTCGCCGCGCTCGCGCAGCGGCGGCAGGAGGATGTTCACCACGTTGAGCCGGTAGTAGAGGTCCTCGCGGAAGGTGCCCTTGCGAATCTCCACCTCGAGGTCGCGGTTGGTCGCCGCCAGCACGCGGATGTCGATCTTCTCGGGCTTCGAATCGCCCACCTTCGTCACCACGCGCTCCTGCAGCGCGCGCAGCAGCTTCACCTGGAGCGACAGCGGCAGCTCGCCGATCTCGTCGAGGAAGAGCGTCCCCTTGTCGGCCGCCTGAAACTTCCCCACGCGCGTCGCCACCGCCCCCGTGAAGGCGCCCTTCACGTGACCGAAGAGCTCGGACTCCATGAGGTTCTCGGGGATGGCGCCGCAGTTGATGATCATGAAGGGCCCGTGGGCCCGGTTGGAGCGGTTGTGCACCTCGCGGGCGATGAGCTCCTTGCCCGTCCCCGTCTCCCCCGTGATGAGCACCGACACGTCCGTCGGCGCCACCTTCTGCACCTTCGTGAACACCTTCATCATCGAGTCGCAGCTCCCGATGATCTCGCCGAAGCGCTGCTCCTTGAGCTTCTTCTCCAGCTCGGCGTGGCCCTGGCGCAGCGTCTCCAGCAGCAGCGCGCCCTGCAGGATGAGCGACGCCTGCCCCGCGAACACCGACAGGATGTCCAGCGAGCGCGGTTCGAACACCTTCGCGATGCGGTCGTTGCCCAGGTACAGAATCCCCAGGAGGTCGCCGCCCGCGATGAGCGGGGCGCACATCACCGAGGAGAGCTTGAGGTTCATCACCGACGCGGCGCTGCGGAAGAGCGTGTCGTCGACGGCGTTGTCGACGATGAGCGGCCGCCGCGTCTCGATCACCTTCGCGAGGATGGAGTCCGAGAGCTGGCGCACCGCGTCGGGGAGCGTCTCCTGCCGAAGGTTGCGCGCCGCCCGCACCTCCGTCTGCGCGCCCCGCAAGAGAATGACGAAGCCCTTGTCCGCGCCGGTCGCCTCGATCACCCCGTCGAGCAGCGCCTCCAGCAGCGCCTGCACGTCGCGCGTCACCA
>JBILLV010000070.1:0-33010 GCA_044375895.1 Polyangiales bacterium
GAGCGCCGGCGCGCGGTCACCGCCCCGCGCGCGGGAGCTGACCGCGCAGCTCGTGGGCGCCGTCGGCGTCGCGGTGGTCGCGTCGATCCGCGGCGGCGCGCGGTCGTCGACGGTGGCATCGCGGAGGGGAGGGAGCTCGGTCGCGTCGACGACGGCGGTCGCGTCCGGCACGAGGGCCGCGTCGAGCTCAGGCGGCCGCGGAGACGTGCCGCACCCGAGGACCACGCGCTGCTGCGGCCAGGCCGATGCGCACACCGCCGTCGCGCCGAGCCCGGCGCAGGAGAGCGGCCCGCGGACGTCGCAGAAGGTCGTGAGGGGCCGCAGGGTCTCGCCGCGGTCGCGGCTCTCGGCCAGCGTGAAGCCGTCGCGGACGGCGTCCGCGCACACCAGCAGCGCACCCTCGTGCCAGCGGAGGCAGGTGGGCTCGACGGCGGCGAGGCGGGTCCAGCGGGCGCCGGCGTCGACGGTGCGAAGGAGCCCGAGGCCGGGGCCTCCCGCGAAGGCCACGCGTCCGTCCGTCGACAGCGCGAAGCCGGTCAGGGGGGCGTCGGCCCGCAGGACGCGCGTCCAGCGACGGCCGCCGTCGGTCGAGCGCAGGAGGTCGGCCCCGTCGCGCAGCGCGCCGGCGTCGTCGCGGCTCAGCGGGCGAGGCGCCCGCACCCAGACGGTGTCCCGATCGGTCGCGTCGGATCCGGCGACGAAGGCCGACTCGACGCCCTCGGGGGTGCCCGGCTCGAGGGGCCAGACGTCGACCGTCGCGCCGAAATCGTCCGAGCGTGCGAACAGCACCGCCCGCGGGCTCAGGCGGACGCCCGTGAGCCACAGCCTCTCGACGTCGGCGCGGTCGATCTCGACGGTGCTCCAGAGCACGTCGCGGGTGGCGAGGGGCGCGCGCTCCCAGGTCGTCCCGCCGTCGCGGGAGCGCAGGAGTCCGGCGGTGATCCCATCGGCCCCGGAGACGAAGCCGCTCGACCACAGGGCCACGATCCGTCGGCCGTCGCGGGTCGCGTCCACGTCGACGACGCCGAGCCCCGCGGTGTCGGCGACGCGGGTCACCCCGCAGGTCTCCGGGGAGAGCCGCGCCAGCCCGTCGAAGAGCCCTACGAGCACGTCACCGCGCGCGTCGACGGCGATGGAGGGATCGAAGTCACCCGCGTACCCGAGCGCCTCCTCGCAGACCCAGGCGAAGGGCCCGCCGGAGCCCCGCTGGAGGAGGAGCCCCCAGGTCGCGCGGAGCGCGGTGACGTCGCCGCCGCGGACGACGTACTGGGCTGCGGGATAGCGCCCGTTGGCCGCCGCCCCGCCCGGCACCGCAGCGAGGAGGAGGGCGACGGTGACGCGCGCGCCGAGGCTGGGACGACGGCGTGTCACCGGGAGGCTCACAGCGGTCGCACGCTGACCCCGTGGGGGTCGGCCCGCTCGATCACGCCGCCGTCGGCGCTGCTGCTGTTGGACACCCGCACGAGGGCTTCGAAGACCCCCGTGCGCCCGCCCTCGGTCACCCGGATCACCCCGAGGCCCGGGGTGTTGCCGACGGCGTTGCCCGCGTCGGGCGCGTTGGCCGTGAGCGGCAGCAGCCCGCGGAGCGCGACGTAGACCCGCGACTGGTCGGGTGAGACGGCGATGAGGTCGGGCGCCGGGTCGCTGCTGAGCGCGCCCTCGAGGGGAATGTCGGCGAGCACCCGGTCGCCGTCGGCGGTGTCGACGACGTTGATCACGTTGGCCGCGCGGTCGGCCAGCCAGAGGTAGCGGCCCTGGACGAGCGTCGCCCCGTGGGAGTCGACCCGTCCCTCGCGCTGGAGCACGAGGCGCGGGGCCGGGGTGTTGGGCGGCGAAGGGCGGTCGCCGATGCGCGTGAGGTCGAGGGCGTAGACGCGGTTCATGAAGGGCGTCCCGGCGGTGCCTCCGCCGCTGTTGATGTACATCGTGTTGCCGACCTGCACGCCGCCGCAGCCGTTGGGGGCGATGGTGTCGCGGTCGTACTCCGCGAGGATCGACAGCGGGTTGCCGAGCCGGGTGCCGACGACGAAGAGCCCGCCGCCGCGGAGGGTGACGAAGCCGACGCGCCCGGCGGCGTCGAGGATCGGGCAGATCGGAGCGTTGTCGGGCCGCACCCGCACCGCAGCGTCCGGGGGATCTTCCACCGGCGCTCCCGAGGGCGTGGTGCCCGCGCGGAGGTCGAGCGATGCCGACTCCAGGGTGAAGGTGTTGGTGGTGAAGTTCGAGACGATCCGCTGGAGCCGCTTGCCGTTCTGGTTGGCGACGATGACGTAGGAGTCGTCGGGCGCGGGGTATGCGGCGTGGGCCTGCTCGCCCACGTCGATGCACCGCACCGGCAAGCGCCGCGCGGCGTCGATGAAGAGCACGTGCCCCGTCGCCACGAACGACAGCACCGCGTGGGTGTGCGTGCGGTTGAACAGCAGCATGTGCGGGCGGGTCGGCGCGGTGCCCGTCTCCGTCATGCAGAGGGTCCGCGCGGCGTCGGCGAGGTCGACCCGCTCCGCGCTCACCCCGCCGTCGCCGTTGGTGGTGAACGACCCCGCCCGCAGCGCCTCGTCGCGGTAGATCCAGAGGTTGCCCCCGGAGCCGCTCACGCTGTCGCTCTGATCGACCAGCCAGACCTCGTGCCGCCGCGGGCCGCCGCCGTCACCGCCGCCGTCGCCGGTCACCGCACCATCCGAGGCATCGCCGCCGGACCCCGCGTCGGTGGCGTCGGTGGCGTCGGTGGCGTCGGTGGCGTCGGTGGCGTCGGTGGCGTCGGTGGCGTCGGTGGCGTCGGTGGCGTCGGTGGCGTCGGTGGCGGTGGCGTCCGGCGTGTTGATATCGCTCTCGGCCTGGTCAAGGGCGACGTCGCGTGCAGCGTCGGGGCTCGCGGGAGGGTCGGTGCAGCGGGTGAGGGCGAGGGTCGTGAGGAGGACGCCGACGGCCCGGCAGCCACGAGAACTATTCACTATCATAGACGTAGTTCTATATTGATACTCGAATCGAATCCATGATTTTTGCGCGCGGCAGGCACGTTCGCGACCACAAGAAGGCTCATAAAATGTAGAGGTTTTGTCGCGGGTTGGGGAGCACGACGACACCCTGCTGCGATGCTGCGAGCGGCGCGGGGGGCCAGGGGCACGCCTCACCCTCGCGTCCTACGCCTTCACGCGAACGCGAGCACACGCGCGACATCTTCCCTGTGCGTCAACCCCGCCGCGCGGCGGGCAGAAACTCCCCGCAGCAGTGGGTCTCCGGCACCGACTCCGCGTTGAGCTCCCTCCAGGGCCACTTTGAACGCGGGCCAGGCCGCGCCCGGAGCAAACGGAGCCCGGCCTTGTCGCGGCGGTAGCAGGCGATGCCGCCGAACATCCCCTGGTAGGGCCCGCGGTCGGCCCACTCGCACGCCACGCATGCGCGCAGAAACGCCCCCTCTGGCAGGGCCCGCTGGAGCGCCGTGAGCGCCTCCTCGAAGTACCCGCCGTCGCTGCGCCCGGCCACGTCCCACCCCTCGCCCGACCAGCGCATCGAGAGCACCGCGCCGTCGCGCGCCCGGTCGCGCCGGAGGTTGCAACGGACGTGCAGCGTGCCCGGTATCGCCTCGCCCGCGATGAAGGCCGTGAGGGGCATGTCGACGTCGAGCTCGAAGTCCGTCAGCGTGGGCTCGACGACGGGCTCGGCGTCGGTGGCCGTGACCCGCACGGGCGTCAGCGTGAAGAGGGCGATGGGCTCATCGGAGCGATCGTCGGGCACGAGGGCGTCGAAGTCGTCGCCGACGAACGTGACGCCGCGCACCACCATGCGGAGCCGGTCGCCTTCCCACGCGATGACGGTGGGCTCCTCGCCGCGGCGGTCGCAGTAGCGGGCTGGGAAGCGGGCGGTCATGGGCCCTCTGGGTTGCACAGCGACGTGAGATCGATCGACGGGTCGTTCGAGTGGAGGAGGACGAGCAGACGCCGCCCGCGGAGGCGGCTGGCACGTGCGCGGTCCGCGAGGAGCTCGAAGACGTGCAAAGCGAACGAGAGCTCGGGGTACACCGCCTCGACGCCACGCACCACGACCGCCATCCCGCCTTCGAGCGGCGCCTCGACATCGCGCAAGCAGTCCATCAACGCATCGAGGTTGCGCCCGTAGTCGTCGGGAAGCCCGAACACGCTCGCCATCTCGTCATGGAACGCGCCCATGTGGAGCCATCCCCACGCGTGAAACTCGTAGAGCACGCAGCCCTCCGCGCGCAGTCGAGCGAGGTCGTCGTCGAGCGCGGACTCGTCGAAGTACGCCACCACGCCGCCCTGTCGCGCGGCGAGCGCCTGCGCATCGCGGTCATCGCGGTCACGCGCCATCATCGCAGCGCCCGACCGGCCGACCGATTCCATGTGGGCGGCGCCGACTGGCGCGTACGCCACGTCCGCTCGGTGCCGCAGGTCGCGCGTCGACGCAGGCTCGCGATCCTCGCGGGAAACGTTACGCCCCGCACGCTCGCCCGACCGTCGGGCTACCAGCCCATCGAGCCCGCCCCGCCCTTGAAGGGTCCCGCCACGTCGCGGGTGATCCAGCCGCCGTAGAACCCGCCGGGTTGCGGCGTCACGCGCTCGTCGTCCACGTAGCAGGCGTCCACGGCGCCCGCGTAGCGCGCGACTCGACTGCGACGACGGGGTTGCCCCACGCCCCCGGACGACCTCACGGTTGCTGCGAACGTGGACGGAGATCCGGCAGATCTGGACGTTGTCATTGTTCTGCGCGCCCTCGTCGCCCCATGCCACGTGCGCCTGCTCGCCGCTCCCCTCCGGCTCCCAGAGCTCGTCGCAGAGCCGCACGCGGGTGTGCCCGAGGTTGGTGTAGCGGGGGTGCTCGACGGACCGGGCCATGGGATGCCCTATACCCCGCGGATCACAGCCCGGAGAAGCGACGTGCTACCCTGCGGGCATGCAGATCCAACTCCAGGAGGCGTCGCTGCGCCTCGCAGACCTCCTCCGCGCGGCGCGCCGAGGGGAGCCGGTGTTCATCGTCGCGCCGGATGGGTCGTTTCGGCTGGAGGCCGTGCGCGAGCCGGCGAGCGAAGCGCGCGTGCCGACCTTCGGGGGCGTCCGCGGCTCCGCGAGCATGCGTGAGGACTTCGACGACCCGCTCCCCGACTTCGACGCCTACGCCCCGTGAACCTCCTGCTCGACACACACGCCTTCCTCTGGTTCGCGACGGGGGACGAGCGGCTCTCCGATCCGGCGCGCGCCGCGATCTCCGCCCCGTCGAACCATCGCTTCGTCAGCGCGGCCAGCGTCTGGGAGATGGCGATCAAGGTCTCCCTCGGCAAGCTCGACGTGTCGGGCGAGCTCGACGACTGGCTCCAGAGGGCGCTCGACGTGTGCGCCGCCAGCGTCCTTCCCGTCGACGCTCGCCACGCACTCGCGACCCGCGAACTCCCCTGGCACCACCGCGACCCCTTCGATCGCCTCCTCATCGCTCAGGCTTTCACCGAGAACCTCGTCTTGGTGTCCGCGGACGGCAACATGCCCGCCTATGGGGTGCCTTTACTCTGGTAGCGTGGCTGAAGGTGAGGTCGTGAGCTACGAAGCGCCGTGCCCGATGCCTACACCCACACGCTGGGCACGAGCGCCCAGCGTAAGGCGAGGTACCCTGCGCCGTGAGCTCGTACGCCTCCATCGGCCCGACGGAGCTGCGCGACGAAGCGACGGCCCTCGGCTGGGTGATGAACCGGTAGGCCGATCGGCCGCGGACCACGCCGCTGTCGCGCGCGGTGGGGAGCACCAGGAAAAACCCGAACGCGAGCGACAGCAGGTCGACACCGTTGCTGCGCGGGCGTCGTCGGCGCTCGCACCGGGTGGAGGAGCGTTCATCGGAGGTTCCAGGGGGCCGTCTCGGGTCGCCTGCGCCGTCGGTCGGCGTGGACAACGAACGACGAGGAGAGCAGCTTCTGCGCGCGTTCCATCGCACGCGGGCATGCGGCGCCGAGGTTGATCTGCCACTCGGCACCGTCGATGGCTGATGCGATCACGCCATCGGCGACGAAAAACTGCTGCGCGCCGCCGTACCCCAGCTCACCCCAGGGCGCGAGCATCGGCACCGCCCGGAGCCCCACCGCAGCGCGCGTCCCCGCCTCGGCGAGCCGCTGCACGGGTAGGCCCGACGACAGTTCGAGCAAGACGAAGCCCAGGAGGAACTCGTCGAGCGTCCCCGCCGCGGTGGTCCCGTCGATCGTGACCCGATCGGTCGTGTCGACGGAAGCACGCCAAACGCCCTGGTTTTCGAACGCGAACCGCCAGCGCCCGTCACCATTCGGCATGGGCTCGCGGAGGTGGTTGAACCTGAGCACGGGCTCGATCGCGGGGCCGAGCACGGCGAGCGCTTGCGGGAGCGTGGCGTGCGTGAGCGGCGGCAGCTTCACGGGCCTGAGCCACTGCGACACGAGGGCCTCCAGCGCGCGGTGCGCGTCGCCGTCGCGCAGCGGCGCGAGCCACGCCTCGGGGTCGGGGTGGGCGCCGTCGCAGCGAGGGCAGGGCGCCACCGCCGTGCTCACGCGCCCACCTCGTCGCGGTGACTCGCGCGCCGCGTGATCCTCGCGGGTAACGTTCCGCGCCGCACGCGGCTCAGCCCTGGAGCGCCTTGCGCAGCGCCGTCGGCAGCTTCGCGAGCTCCGCGAGGCGAACCTCGATCCGCACCTTCGCCCCCTTCGCGCCGCGGCTGGCGATGAGCTGGGCCGCGGCCTCGCCGTGGTGCTCGTGGAGGCGCTTCGCGAAGGCGGCGAAGGTCTTCACGGGGCGCTTCTTCGCGGTCGCGGCGCTGGGCTTGACCATGGTGTCGCGAGGCTACCATCGGGTGGTGTGCGGGGCGCCAGCGCGCGGCCATCGGGGGCGTCCGCGCCGCGGACAGGGCTCGCGGGGACGCGCTCGCGCGGCGGCGCCGATTACGGGACCCGTAATCGGGATTACGGTTTTGTGATCCGCGGGCCTTCGCGGCGCACCCTTCCGCCCGGAATACGAGGCGATGAACGCCGCGACGCCGCCCGCCGCCCGCCGCCCCGTTGGGTGCTCGCTACGGCCGTCGGAGCGCGGATGACGGACGGTACGCGCGGAAGCGTTCGGGTACGGGGATTCGTCGCTCCGACCCATCGCGTACCGCCGTGACTCGCCCGACCGTCAGGGCGCCCGCACCGGGATTCGCGCGACGCCGGGCAGCGGCGTCGCCCCCGGGCGCACGGCGTCGCCGTAGGCCGAGCTCGCCACCCACACCACGCCCGCCTCCGCGTCGAAGGCCACGCCCGCGGGCGTACGCAGCAGCCCCATCGGAACGCTCACCGCGGACACCATCCCCGCGCGCGTCACAAAAGTGAGCTGGTCGACCGCGCTCGCCGCGAAGAGCAACGTCCCCGCGGGGCCCGCGCTCAACCCCCACGCGCCCGCGAGCCGCGGGCAGTCGCGCGGCGTGAGCACCGCCGCAGGCAGCGCGCTCCCGTCCGCGGCGATGGGGACACGCACGACGGTGGCCCGGTCGGTGTTGGCGACGAAGACGGCGGAGCCCGCGAGGTCGACGACGATGCCGTTGGCGCCCGTGCGCACGCTCTGGGCGGGTCCGCACACCACGGCGCCGCCCGCGAGCAGCGGGTCGTTGGACCAGCGGGTGAGCGAGCGCCCGTCGGCGGCGAGCTTCCAGATGGCGCCTTGCGCGCTGTCGGTGAGCCACACCCCGCCGCGGCTGTCGACGGCGACCGAGCCGGGGCCCGTGTACCCGCTCGCTCCGGCGATGAAGGCCGCCGGGCCGCCGCCGGCCGCGGTGCGCCACAGGCCGCGCTCGTCAGGGTTGCTCGACACCGCCACCATCAAGAGCCGCCCCGTGTCGTCGAAGGCGAGGCCGTGGATGGTCGTCCCCGTGGGCACGTCTGCATAGGCGCGGAAGGCGCCGTCGGGTGACACCTCCAGCACGCGCCCGAGGCCGCCGAGCGCGACGTAGCCGCTCCCCTGACGGGCCGCGACGCCTTCGGGAAACTCGTTGCGGGACGCGTTGAGGCGGAGCACCTCGTACATGGGCAGCGCGGGGCGCTCGGGGCCGACGTCACCCACGGGCGGCGCGTCGGTGTCGTTCGCGTCGACGTTGGTGGTGGCGTCGCGGGGTTCGAGGAGGCGCGGCGGCGTGGGCTCGTCGCACGCGAGCGCGAGGGAGGCGACGAGGGTGAGCGAGCGCGCGGCCCGTCTCACATCGCGCCGTAGAGGGTGAGGGTGTTGGGTGCGTTGACGTCGATGTTGATCGTCACGCACGAGGCGTCGGCGGGCTCGACGTTGCGGATGCGGTATTGGATCGTCGGGGCGGCGCCCATCGTGAAGGGGAGCGGCGTGAAGGACGTGAAGGGGATGGCGATGGTCGACGCCTGGCCCACGTACGCGCTGAGGGCGAACGACGCGACCACGGCGGTGCCGACCGTGATGTCGAGGGCGGCCTTCGCGCCGCCAGACACGGAGCAGGGATCCATGGTGGCGACGTTGAAGGCCGAGAGGCGGAGCGTGCCCGAGAGTCCCCACACCTGGCTGAGGCCGACCGTGCGGTTGGCGAACACGCTCCGTGACGGCGCCGCGAGCTGGTTCTGATCGTTGTTCCGGGGGAAATCGATCGTGCGGGACGCCCACATGGGGAAGGCGGTCGTCGTCGGCGGGCAGAGGCAGCGATTGGCGGCGGCGGACATGCCCGTCGGCGGGGCCGCGGGCGACAGGCCGTTCTCGGCGACGGAGAGGCGGAAGGGCCCAGGCACCGAGGCCATGTAGTTGAGGCTCGACACCGCGAAATAGATCACGTCCCCGGGCACGAGGCTGGAGAGCTCGAGCGTCGAGAACGTCGTCCCGCACCCGAGGCCCGTGTTCGAACCGCAGGCCATCATCCCTTCGCAGACGTTGGCGCTGTCGTCGTCGACGCAGCTCCGCCCGGTCGAGACCTGACCCCCCGCCGCGCAGTTGAAATACGCCGCGAGGACGGTGTCGTGGTAGCCCGCGCTGGCCGAGGTGCAGAGCCCGGTGTTGGTGGTGGCGACGAGGCGCGGCCCGGTCTGGACCACGTAGCGATAGACCCGGGTGGTGTTCGGCAGCGTGGTGGTGGCTGGATTGGTGCACTCGGCGATGGTCGCGCCGCCGCCCATGGTGTTGCCCTCGAGGGTGGTGACGCCGTTCGCCACCACGACCCCGGGCGTCCCCATCGCGAGGTTGACGGGGTTGTGGCCCATGCACGCGCCCATCGAGGCGTCGCGGGCGGGGCGGACGTCGGCCATCGGCACGTCGGGCACCACGCGGTCGGGGGACGGCATGTCGAGCGTGGGCATCTCCGCGACGGGCATGTCGACGCGCGGCGCATCGACGCCGCCGTCGCGCCCGCGCAGCACGTCGAGGTCGTAGCTGCACGCCGCGACCTGAAGGGTCGCGCCGAGCACGAGCGCTCGGTTTCTCACATGGACCCCACGATCGAGAAGACCCCGCCGCCGGGCAGCGGCGCGAAGTCCGCCCGCGCGGTGGGCGGAGCGGACGCGGGGATGGGGCCGACCGGCGGGCGCGCGGGGCGAAACTGGTCGAGCAGGAAGAAGGTCACGGCGGCGGCGGCGAACACACCGCTGGCGACGAGCCCGCCGTTCACGAAGCTCTGCCGGAGCTGCATGTCTTCGATGTCGACCTGCGGGCACCCGGCGACCGTCTGTCCGCAGCCGCTCGCGAGGTCGTTGTACCGACGATCGGCGAGGAGCCCGACCGCGAGGGTCACGCCGCCGCCCACGACCGCGAGCCCGCCCGCGACGATGGCCGCCGTGCGGAAGTAGCGTGGGGGCTCCTGCACCTGGCGCTCGATGACCACGACGCGGGTGTTGGTGTGCGTCGCGGGCTCCGGCGTCTGGCGCGCCTCCGCGAGGTGCTGCAGCTCGACCTGGATGACGTTGAGGCGGGCCTGCACCTCGGCGCGGTCGGGGGCGTCGGGCACGCGCTCGAGGTAGCGGGTGAGGGCGAGGTTGGCCTCCTGCCAGTTGTGCAGGCGCTCGTACGTGGTGCCGATGTTGTAGAGCAGCTGCGGGCGACCCGAGAGCTCGTAGGCCTGCGAGAACTCCCGCACTGCGGTGGCGAAATCGCCCTGCGAGAAGGCCTCGCGGCCGCGGGTGAAGTGCTCGCGGGCGGCGCGGTCGGCGTCGGGGGACACGGCGGTCGCGGGCTGCGCGAAGGTCGTCGCGCCGAAGGAGGTGACGGAAAGAGCGAAGGAGAGGAGGGCCTCACGGGGGAGGTGCATGGCGTTCGTCACTATATCGCACCGGCGCCGCGAGCCGAAGACTTCTTCAGCGGGGGCGGCGCTCGGCGAGGCGCGCGAGGAGGCGCGGGAGCACGGGGGCGGGGACGAAGGGGGTCACGTCGCCGCCGAAGGAGGCCACCTCCTTCACGAGCGACGAGCTCACGAAGAGGTGCTCCTGCGCGGTCATCAAGAACACCGTCTCCACCTGCGGCGCGAGGTGGTGGTTCATGCACGCCATCTGGAACTCGAAGTCGAAGTCGGCCACCGCGCGCAGCCCGCGGATCACCGCCGCCGCCCCCTTGCGCCGCGCGTAGTCGACCAGGAGCCCGTCGATCACGTCGACCTGGACGCGCGGGTCGTCGCCGATGGCCTCGCGCAGCAACGCCACGCGCTCGTCGACGTCGAAGAGGTACTGCTTCCGCTGGTTCTGCGCGACGGCCACGACGGTGGTGTCGAAGAGCGACGCGGCCCGGTGGATGATGTCGAGGTGGCCGCAGGTCGGCGGGTCGAACGAGCCCGCGTAGATGGCCACGCGCCCGGCGCGCGGCGCGATCGTCGCCGCGGGGGAGGTCTCCTCGGGCGCGGGCACAACAGCCGTCGGACGCACGGTGAAGAGCGTCACGGAGGTGTCGCCGTACGCACGGGTGTCGGGCTCGCCGAGCACCGCCGTCGCCGCCGGAGGGAGCGTCACCTCTTCGCGTGACGCGTGCTCGACCACCACGAGCGCGCCCGGCGCCAGCGCGTCGGAGGCGCACAGTGAGGCCAGCGCCTCGCGCTCCAGCAGGTGCCCGTACGGCGGGTCGATAAACACCAGGTCGAAGGGCCCGGTGAGCGCCTTGATCGAGCGCCGCACGTCGCGCTTGAGCAGGGTGAAGAGCTCGGCGGGGGCCTCGAGGTTCTCCAGGTTGGTCTGGATCGTCTCGCAGAGCCCCCGGTCGGTCTCCACGAAGGTGACGTGGGCGGCGCCGCGCGAGAGGGCCTCGATGCCGAGCGCTCCCGTCCCCGCGAAGAGGTCGAGCACGCGCGCCCCCTCCACCCGCTCGCTCACGACGTTGAACACCGCCTCGCGCACGCGGTCGCTCGTGGGGCGCGTCTCCGCCCCCCGCGGAGGGCCGAGCAGCCGCCGCGCGCGCCACTGTCCTGCGATCACCCGCATGTCAGAACGTCAGCCCCATGTGAACGCCGCCGAGGCCCGGCGCGAGGATGGGCGAGATGCGGAGCTGCGCGTGCGGCTGCGCGGGCCGCGGCGACGCGCCGGGCTGGGGCTGCCCCTCGGTGGCCGGGCTGTTGGACTGCATCACGTCGATGACGACGAGCGCCGCGCCGACGCCCGCGAGCACGATGCCGCCGATGCCGAAGGCGTACGCGAGCGCCTGCGAGGTGCTGTTGGCCTCGCAGAGGTTGCGCGACACGGCCGCGTCGGGGTCGCGCGAGGCGTCCGTCGCCGCCCGCTGACACACCTGGTCGGGCGTGAGGGGGCGCGCGCCGTTGACCGGGAAGTTCACGGTGTTGCCGTAGCGCGTCCACGCCTCGCCATCACTGCCCGTCCCGTTGAGCGACGCGTCGCCCTGACCGCTGGTGGTCGTCGCCTGCCAGATGCCCACCGCGCCGGCCACCACGCCGAGGCCCAGCACGCCGAAGCCCACGTACCGCAGCACGTGCGAGCGCTGGATGGCGGTGCGTCGGCTGAGCTGGAGCCGCGCCGCTTCGAGCTGCCGGGCGCGCTCGGCCGCCTCGCGCTGGAGGCGCTCCTGCTCGGCGCGGGCCGCGTCCTGCTGCTGCTGGGCGCGGACGGCCTCCTGCTGCGCGGACATGTCGCGGTTGCCGCTGGCTACGACCATCTGCCGCGCGAGCTCGCGCAGCGACTCGGGGCGCGAGTTGGCCTGCGCGCGGGGGATGGTCGTGGACTCCCGGTGGATCTCCCGGTGCGACGACTCGTCCCAGAGGCTCACCTCGACGCTGAGCTGCGCGTCGCGGCCGCGGCCGATGCGCGACACGGTGCCGTAGATGTACTTCGGCGCGTGGATGTCCTGCGCGATGAGCGACAGGCACTCGGGGCTCGTCGAGGTGCAGCCCACCATCGCGAACTCCTGGTCGAAGGGCGGCGTGTTGTTGGGCACCTGGTAGCCCGCCGCGGTCGCCTGCTCGCGCAGCGCGTTGGTGAGCGCCGTGGCGGCGTCGACCTCGCCGTCGGGCGCGCGGAGGCCGACGACGTGCATCGGCCCGCGGTTGATCTGCTGGGCCCACGCGGCGCTCCCGGAGAGCGAGAGGGCGAGCGCGAAAGAAAGGCTCTGGCGGACGGCGCGAGACGACATCGAGCGTTGGTCTCCTGGTAGGCGATTCTGAGGGATGATAGGCGAATGAGGGGCGCGCGCGGAAGGGTGTTCGCGCCGCCGCCCGCTGTGGTAGCGTCCGCGCGTCATGTCCAGCGACCTCGACCGCCTCGTGGACGCCGTCGTGGCGCGCGTCCAGCACGAGCTTGGGCCCGCCGCTCCCGGCAAATCGGTCACCCCCAAGGTGGCCAGCGGCGGCGCGGCCCCCGTCACGCCCGGCGCCGGCGGCCGCCCCCGGCCCGACCTCGCCCGGCTCATCGACCACACGCTCCTCAAGCCCGAGGCCACCCGCGACGACCTCCGGAAGCTCTGCTCCGAGGCCGCCGCGTGGCACTTCTTCTCCGTGTGCGTCAACAGCGCCAACGTGCCCTACGTGCGCGAGCAGCTCCGCGGGAGCACCGTCGCGGTGTGCGCGGTGGTGGGCTTCCCCCTCGGCGCGATGACCCCCAACGCCAAGGCCTTCGAGACGGCCGAGGCGATCCGCGCCGGGGCCGACGAGATCGACATGGTCATCAACGTCGGCGCGCTCCGTTCGAAGGACTACGGCCTCGCGCTCGACGACATCGCGCGGGTGGTGGGGGCGGCGCAGGGGCGCGTGGTGAAGGTGATTCTGGAGACCTCGATGCTCTCGCGCGACGAGAAGGTGATCGCCTGCGCGCTCTCCAAGGCCGCCGGGGCGAGCTTCGTGAAGACCTCGACGGGCTTCGGCGGCGGCGGCGCCACCGTGGAAGACATCGCCCTCATGCGCTCGCTCGTGGGCGACGAGCTCGGGGTGAAGGCCAGCGGGGGGGTTCGTACGGCGGGCGACGCCGATCGGATGGTGGCTGCGGGGGCGACGCGCGTCGGCGCGAGCTCGAGCGTCGCCATCGTGTCAGGCGGCGCCGGGTCGTCGGGGTACTGACGCGCACCGCTCGCGCAGGGAGTCGGCAGTGAACCTCAAGAAGCAATGCGCCGTGTGCGGTCGACGCGACGGCGCGCTCAGCTCGTTTCGCGGCCTGGCGTGGCTGTGTGAGACGCACCACGAGGTGGCCCGCGGCCTCATCCCGCGGCCCCACACGCTGGATGAACTCCGCGCGCTCTTCCCGGCGCGCGTGCTCGCGAGCCCGCGGGGACGCGCCGCCTGAGACGACGCGGCCCCCGGGGGTGGGGAGCGCTGATGCTGGGGGCGATCAGTGGTGGCGGCGGCGGCGGCGACCGTGGCGGCCGCCCTCTTCTGCGGGCGCAGCGGGGGCAGCGGAGGCCGCGCCGGGGGGACCGGACTCGACGACGATGAAGTCCACGCAGCGGTGGCCGCCGCTCGCGCAGGCGCGGTTGGCGCCGACGCCGTCGATGGTCACGCGGTCGCGCTCGATGTGGGCGCGGTTGAGGTAGCGCTGGACGTTCTGCGCGCGCTTGCGCGAGAGGCGCAGGTCGCGGTTGGGGTTGCCGTTGTCGTCGGCGTGGCCCTCGATGCGGATGCGCCGCACCTCGGGGTGATCGCGGAGGAGCTGGGCCACCGCGTCGAGCGTCGCGCGCATGTCGCGCTCCACCCGATCGCGCCGGGGCTCGTAGGTGAGCACCTGGGTGATCGCGAACGCCGCCGGGGCCGGGGTCGCCTCGACGGGCACCGACGGGGTCGGGCTCGCGACGTCGGGGGCCATGGGCACGGTGTCGGGGCAGCCGTCGTCGTCCTGGTGACCGTTGACGGTCTCGGGCTGCGCCGGGCACTGGTCGGCGAGGCCGCGGATGTTGTCGTGGTCGGGGTCGGGCTCGTCCGGGCAGCCGTCTTCGTCCATGTACCCGTTGCGGGTCTCGGGCTCGGCGGGGCACTGGTCGTCGGGGCCCGTCACGCCGTCGTTGTCAGCGTCCGCGGGGCGCGCGGGGGCGGTCTCGGTCACGGGGGGCGGGGGCGCGTCGGGCGGCGCGCGCAGGGTGATCTCCAGGCCCGCGCGCCAGAAGGTCGCGGTGCCGCGGCCCTGCAGGTCGTCGGTGTCCGAGCCGATCACCTGGCCGAAGCGAACCGCGGGGCCGAGCGACAGGATGCCCGTGATGGGGAACACCCAGCCCGCGCCGAGCATGTAGCCGAAGCGAGCCGCCGCGTCGGCGCCCGTCGCCGTGAAGGCCGCGTCGACGTCGACGAAGGGGCCGCCGAAGGAGCGCGAGAGGATCGGGTCGACGCGCAGACCGCCGCCGAAGAGCGTCGCGGTGCCCACCGAGTCCGTCGCGCCCTGCTCGGTGACGGGCCAGAAGGCGGTGCTGAACATCAGGTGGACGCGCAGGGGGCCGGCGATCCGCACGCCGCCGCGGAGCTCCAGCGCGCCGCCGAAGCCGAACTCGTTGCTCTGGGGCGCCGACAGGATCGTGCCGCCGCCGAGGTGCGCCGAGAGCGAAAGTCGTTCGAGAAACTGGGCCTGCGCGGCGGCGGGAGCGAGGGTCACGCCGAGCACGGCGGCGAGACACAGAGGTCGTGGGAGCGATCGAACAGACATCGGAATCTCCTTCTCCGGAGTGTCGGAGTCCGACGCGTCGATTGCTAGAAAAATCCAGTGTCGGACGTGGAGGAGACGGAACGTCAGCGCCGTCGTTTGCCGCGGCCGACGGGGGCGTTGGGGTCGGGCGGGGGGAGGGACGCGGCGATCTGGTCGAACATGGCGTCGGCCCGCTGGTGACACGCGTCCCAGTCGAGGTGGCGCTTGTTGGCGACGTTGTAGTCGGGCTTCGCGAGCTTCTCCTCGGGGAGGCTGAAGTGCGCGGCGATCTTGTACTGGAGCAGCGTGACGGACACCTCCTCGTTGTCGGAGGTGAGGTCGTCGACGGGGCGGAAGGGGCCGGGGCCGAGGCCGTAGTTGGCCGTGTGCCGCCGCTCGCGGGGGGCCATGAGGAAGTGACAGGCCTCGTGCATCAGCTTCTCGGTGTCGCAGAGCCCGTCGCGCGCGATGAAGAACGTCCGCCCGTCGTAGCCCACCGGCTGGGCGAAGAAGGGCGCCTTGCCCTGCTCGTCGCCGCGGAGCTCCACGAGGCGCCAGCCCTTGCCCGTCACCTTGCCCACCCAGGCGCAGAGCTCCTTCCAGCGCGTGCCGCAGCGCTGGGTAGGGTCCTGGCAGCATGCTTCTCGTTCGCGCATCGGAGGCGGCGGAAGCTACACAACCCGCCGTCCGCGCGGGAGGGGATTGTGGCGCTGGCGGGGTGCGCTGTACTCACTCGCCCGATGCACCTCACGAAGTACGACCACGCCCCGCGGCTCCCCGAGGGCGAGCGCATCCTCCTCGATGACATCGTCCCGGGCGGCGGCGACCTCCTGCTGGAGATCGGGCCGGGCCGCGGGATGTTCGCGCTCCAGTGGGCGGCGCTCCACCCGGAGTCGCGGCTGCTGGCGCTGGAGATCCGCCGCAAGCTCGCCGCGGTGCTGGCCGACCGCCTCGCGGAGAAGGGGCTCACCAACGCCCGATCGTTCGCGGAGGACGCGGGTCTCGCCCTGCCGCGCCTGGGCCCCGACGGGTCGGTGGCGTGGGCGGTGGTTCACTTCCCCGACCCCTGGTGGAAGAAGCGTCATCAGAAGCGCCTCGTGCTGAAAGACGCCTTCGTCGCCGAGCTGGCCCGGCTCGTCCGACCCGGCGGGACGGTGCTCGTCCAGACCGACGTCGAGGCCCGCGCCGAGGAGTACCGCGCCCGCTTCGAAGCCGCGCCGGAGTTCGAATGCGTCGGCGATCCGTGGGTGCCCGAGAGCCCGCACGCCCCGGCCCGCTCCAACCGCGAGGCCCGCGCCATCGAAGACGGCCTCCCCGTCTGGCGCATGGTCTTCCGCCGCCGTTGAACGCGCGGGCCGGCGGGCGCACCGAAACCCGTTGTCTGCGGCGCCGCGCTCTGGCATTGGAGGCGGCGACATGACGGCAGACGCAGGAGATCGCATGAAGGTCGTGATTCTCTGTGGCGGTCAGGGGACGCGCATCCGCGACGCGGGTGAGCACCTCCCCAAGCCGATGCTGCCCATCGGCGCGAAGCCCATCGTGTGGCACATCATGAAGAGCTACGCGCGCCACGGCTTCAAGGACTTCGTCCTCACGCTCGGGTACAAGGGCTGGGTGCTCAAGGAGTTCTTCTTGAACTACCGGGCCATGACCACCGACCTGCGCGTGACGCTCGGCGCCCACAAGGCCGTCGAGGTGCTCGGCTCGCACGACGAGGAAGACTGGACGGTCACCCTCGCGGAGACGGGCGAGCACACGCAGACCGGCGGCCGCGTCTCCGCCGTGCGCCGCTACGTCGAAGACGACGAGCTCTTCATGCTCACCTACGGCGACGGCGTCTCGGACGTGAACATCCGCGCCCTCGTCGACTTCCACCGGGCCCACGGGAAGATCGCCACCGTCACCGCCGTGCACCCGCCCGGGCGCTTCGGCGAGATGGTGATCGAGCGCGGCGCGGTGAGCGAGTTCAACGAGAAGCCGCAGACCACGTCGGGCTTCATCAACGGCGGCTTCTTCGTGATGGACGCGAAGCGCGTGTGGGAGTTTCTCGGCGCCGACCCGATGACCATCCTGGAGCGCGAGCCCCTGCGCCGCCTCGCCGCCGCGGGCGAGCTCGTGGCCTTCGAACACCAGGGCTTCTGGCAGCCCATGGACACCTTCCGCGAGTACACCATGCTCAACGACCTCTGGACGCGCGGCGTCGCTCCCTGGAAGACGTGGTGACGCCCCACCCGGTCGACCTCGAATCGCTCCGCGCGGCCTACGGGGGCAAGCGCGTCCTCGTCACGGGGCACACGGGCTTCAAGGGCTCGTGGCTGGCCCTCTGGCTCCGCGAGCTCGGCGCTGAGGTCACCGGCCTCGCGCTCGACCCCGACACCTCCCCCTCGCTCTTCGACGTCGCGGGCGTGGCCTCCGCGTGCCGCGACCTCCGCGGCGACATCCGCGAGCGCGACGTGGTCCGCGGCGCCGTCCGCGAGTCGCGCCCCGACGTGGTGCTCCACCTCGCGGCGCAGGCCCTCGTGCGCAAGAGCTACGTCGAGCCGGTGGAGACGCTCGCCACCAACGTGATGGGCACGGCCCACCTGCTCGACGCCCTGCGCGCCGAGGGCCGCCCCTGCGCCGTGGTCATCGTCACGAGCGACAAGTGCTACGAGAACCGCGAGTGGGTGTGGGGCTACCGCGAAGACGAGCCCATGGGCGGCCACGACGTGTACTCCATGAGCAAGGGGGCCGCGGAGCTCGTGGTGTCGAGCTGGCGCCGGAGCTTCTTCCCCCCTGCGAAGCTCACCGAGCACGGCGTCGCCATCGCCTCCGCCCGCGCGGGCAACGTCGTCGGCGGGGGCGACTGGTCCGACGCGCGCATCGTGCCCGACTGCGTGCGCGCGCTGGCCCGTCGTGAGCCCATCGCCGTGCGCAACCCCGCGTCGGTGCGCCCCTGGCAGCACGTGCTCGAACCCCTCGGCGCCTACCTCCTCCTCGGCGCCCGCCTCGCCGGCCACGGCACCCAACGCCCCCAGGACTTCTGCGAGCCCTGGAACTTCGGCCCCACCCACGACTCCACCCGCACCGTCCGCGAGGTGGTTGAGGCCCTCATCGCCTCGTGGGGCGAAGGCGCGTGGGACGACCGCCGCGACCCCAACGCCCCGCACGAGGCCACCCTGTTGCGCCTCAGCATCGAGAAGGCCGCGAGCCGTCTTGCCTGGTCGCCGCGCTGGGGCTTCGAAGAGACCTTCGCCCGCACGGCCCACTGGTACCGCGCGTTCTACGGCGGCGCGACGGGCCCCGAGATGCGCGCCCTCTGCGTCGCCCAGATTCGCGCCTACTGCGGCGAGTGACTCACCCGAGCGGGGTGCGCTGCGACACCACGAGGTAGGGCGCCCGCTCGCGCGTGCCCGTGTCCTCGTGCTCCAGCACGATGCCGTGGCGCCCGCCCGCGAGGAGCCACACCACGCCGTCGCTGGAGTCCTCCACCTGCACGGCCGTCACCCCGAGCTCGGCGTCGTCGTCGGGGCCGTGGGCGGCGTACATGCGCCAGCGGCCGTCGAGGCCCTGCTCGGACTCGTAGGCGACCCACGTGACGGCGCGCGGCGGCGCGTCGTCCGCCCGCTTGAAGCGCAGGGACAGCCCGTCCTCGTGCGCAGGACCCGCATCGACCTCGACCTCGACGAAGCGCATGGGCCGTCGTCTACCGCCGCTCTGGGGGGCCTCGCAACGGCCTTGTGGCCCTGGGCCGGTGGGGTGTGCGACCCTAACCGTTGGGAGCATCATGGGCGACGCCCTCTTCTGGCACCGCGCGCAGTTCGCGTTCACGATCGTGTACCACTACCTCTTCCCGCAGCTCACGATGGGGCTCGCGCTGTTGATCGTGGTGATGAAGGCCCTGGCGCTGCGCCACGACGACGCCGCGATGGCGACGGCGGCGCGCTTCTGGGTGCGCATCTTCGGCATCAACTTCGCGGTGGGCGTGGTGACGGGGATCCCGATGGAGTTCCAGTTTGGCACCAACTGGGCGCGCTTCTCGGACTACGCGGGCGGGGTGATCGGGCAGACGCTGGCGATGGAGGGGATGTTCGCCTTCTTCCTGGAGTCCACGGTGCTCGGGCTGCTGGTGTACGGCGAGAAGAAGCTCTCCCCGCGCGGGCACCTCCTCGCGGCGGTCGCGCTCTTCCTGGGCTCGTGGCTGTCGGGCTACTTCATCGTCACCACCAACGCCTTCATGCAGCACCCCGTCGGCCACGGCGTCGGCCCCGACGGACGGCTCTTCATCCGCGACCTCGGCGCCTACCTGCTCAACCCCTGGGGGCTCATTCAATACGCCCACACCATGATGGCGAGCGTGGTCACGGCGTCGTTCGTGGTGTGCGCCGTGGGGGCCTTCTGGACGCTCCGCGGCGAGCACACGGAGACCGCCCGCATCAACCTCCGCATCGGCCTCGCGGCGGGCCTCCTCGCGGCGCTGCTGGTGGCCTTCCCGACGGGTGACCTGCACGCGAAGATGGTCGCCCGCCACCAGCCCGTGGCCCTCGCGGCGATGGAGGGGCGCTTCGAAAGCGGGCCGATGGCGGAGATCACCCTCATCGGCCAGCCCAACGTCGCCGCGCGTCGGCTCGACAACCCGGTGAGGGTCCCGGGGGTGCTGTCCTTCCTCGCCTTCGGCACCGTCCACCACAGCGTCCGCGGGCTCCAGGAATTCCCCGAGAATGAGTGGCCCAACAACATCGAGCTGCTCTACTACGCCTTCCACGTGATGGCGGGCCTGGGGACGATGTTCATCGGGCTGATGGGCCTCGGCAACCTGCAGCGCTACCGGGGCAAGCTGGAGTCGACGCGGCCGCTGCTGTGGGCGCTCACGTTCGCGTTTCCCTTCCCGTACATCGCGACGACGGCGGGCTGGATGACCGCCGAACTCGGTCGCCAGCCCTGGCTCATCTACCACCTGCTGCGCACGGCCGACGGGACGAGCCACCGGGTGCACGGCGGGAGCACCGTGTTCACGCTGGTGGGCTTCACGGGGCTGTACTTCGTGCTGGGGCTGCTGTTCGTGTTCCTCATCGGGCGCGAGGTGAGCCACGGACCGCCCGCGCTGGCCGAGGGAGACGACGCCCATGGCTGACCTCTGGTACGCGCTCGTCGCGACGCTGCTCACGGCCTACGTGGTGCTCGACGGCTTCGACCTCGGCGCGGGCGCGCTCCACCGCGTGGTGGCCCGCACCGACGACGAGCGGCGCGCGGTGCTCGGCGCCATCGGACCGTACTGGGACGGCAACGAGGTCTTCCTGCTCGCCGCGGGCGGCACCCTCTTCGCGGCCTTCTCGCGCGCCCTCGCGGTGGGGCTGTCGGGGCTGTACCTCGCGGTGTTTCTGCTGCTGTGGGCGCTGGTGCTGCGCGGCATCTCCATCGAGTTTCGAAGCCACCTGCGCGACGGGATGTGGCGCGCGGTGTGGGACGCGGTGTTCCAGGGGTCGAGCGCCGCGCTCGCGCTGCTGCTCGGCGTGGCCCTCGGGACGGTGGTGCGGGGATACCCCTTCGGCGCCGACGGGTGGTTCACGCTGGAGCTGTTCTCCCTCGCGTCGCCGCGGGAGGCGCGGGGCATCATCGACGGGTACACGCTCGCGGTGGGGCTGTTCGCGGAGGCGGCCCTGGTGGCCCACGGCGGGCGCTTCCTCGCGTGGAAGACCGAGGGCGCGCTGGCCGAACGCTCGCTGCGCGCCGCGGAGATCGCGCAGGGCGTGACGGTGGGGCTGTGGGTGGCGGTGACGGCGCTGTCGTGGGCCTACGCGCCCGCGGTGACGGCGGGCTTCGTGGCGCGGCCCCTCGCGTGGGCGGCGCTCGCGGTGGCGGTGGGGGCGATGGCGGCGGCGCGCGTGCTGGGGCGCCGCGGGAGGCACCGGGACGCGTTCGTGGCGTCGGCGGGGTTTCTGGGGGCTTTGCTGGCGATGGTGGCGGTGGCGGCGTGGCCGGTGCTGGTGCGCGACGTGGGCGGCGCGCGCTCGCTCACGGTGGCGACGGCGCGCAACGCGGAGGCGTCGCTGGCGGCGGGGCTGCGGTGGTGGTTCTTCGCGGCGGCGCTGGTGGCGGGGTACTTCGTGAACCTGTTTCGACTCCACGCGCGACCGCAGCGGTGAACGCCCCAAGCCATGCGTGGGTGCGGCGCCGTGCCGCAGGGGGCGTCAACGTGTCGCGGAGTGGGTGCGAGCCGTCAAGGCGTCAGTTGACCTGACGGGCAACGGGGCCCGAGGCCGAGCTCGGGGGGCACGCGCAGGTGGCGGCGTTGGAGCCGCGCCCGATGGACGTGTTGCCCGGTCCGCGCGTCGGCTCGGCGACCGCGATCAAGGGAGGATTGGTCGTGCGCAGACGGAGGTTGAAGTCGAGTCGCTCTTCGCAGGCGGCGAGGGAGGCACCAACGATCGACAACATCAGCAGCGCGCGGGAGGACATGACAGGGGCGAGTGCAACGGTAGGACCATGCGAAATTTGCCGCGAATTCAGCGTGTTTTGATGCCTTGTACGACCGCTGCGGCCGACACCGCGTGGGGCTGAGCCGACGGAGTGTTGGTCTGTGCCGACACCGTCGGTCTGTCGTCACAGTTCAGGGATGGCCTTGAAGGCCGCGGGCGACAGGGCGTGCCGACGCAGGAGGTCGTAGAAGTCACTGCGGTTGCGGCCAGCGGCGCGGGCGGCGAGGGTGACATTGCCCATCGTCCGTTGAAGGAGCACGGTCAAATAGGCTCGTTCGAAGAGGTCGCGCGCGTCGCGGAGGGGTGGGAGGGGCTGGTTGGGGTCGAGGCCGAGCGCTCGGAGGGCATCGGCAGGCGCCGTCGGCGTGGCCTGCGGGCTGAGCTCGCGCGGCCGGTTCGACTCCGCGCCGGGCTCCGATGGGGCCGACCAGAGGTCGGGGAGGTGGGCCTCGGTGATGGTGGCGCTGCCGGCGAGGAGGAGGGCGGCCTCGATGACGTTCTGCAGCTCGCGCACGTTGCCCGGCCACGCGTGCTCGAGGAGGGCGTCGAGCGCGCTGGTGCTCAGGGCCGGGACGGGGAGCCCGTGGCGCGCGGCGACACGCTCGAGGAAGAGCTCGGACAGCACGGGGATGTCCTCGCGACGCTCGCGCAGCGGTGGCATCACGACGGGGACGACGTGGAGGCGGTAGAAGAGGTCTTCGCGGAAGCGCCCGCGGGCGACCTCGACGCGGAGCTCGCGGTTGCTGGCGGCGACGACCCGCACGTTGGCCGCCTCCTCGGCCGTGGCGCCGACGCGGGTGTAGCGCCGCTCCTGAAGCACGCGGAGCAGCTTGGCCTGCACCGCGGCGGTGGCCTCGCCCACCTCATCGAGGAAGAGCGTGCCCCCGCGGGCCGCGCCGAAGACGCCCTCGCGGTCGGTGGTGGCGCCCGTGAAGGCCCCTCGCACGTGGCCGAAGAGGGCGCTCTCCAGCAGCTCGGGGGCGAGCGCGGCGCAGTTGATGGCCACGAAGGGGCCGCCCGCCCGCGGGGAGAGCGCGTGGAGCGAGCGGGCGGCGATCTCCTTGCCCGTGCCGCTCTCGCCCGACAGGAGCACGGTGGCGTCGGTCAGCGCCACGCGGGCGAGCGTCTCGCGCACCCGGGCGATGGCGGGGCTGATGCCGAGGAGCTGACGCTCGTCGCTCCGATCGCCCACCAGGCGACGCAGGCCGGCCACCTGGCGGCGCAGGGCGAAGCTCTCCACCGCGTGGGCGAGCTTCTGGAGCACCTCGTGGTCGAGGAAGGGCTTGGTGAGGAAGCCGTATACGCCGCGCCGGGTGGCCTCCACCGCGGCGTCGATGGAGCCGTGCGCCGTGAGCACGATCACGGGCAGGTCGGCCGAGCGCTTACGCACCTCGGAGAGCACGTCGAGCCCGTCGACCGCGCCGAGGCGCAGGTCGAGGATCATCGCGTCGATGTGCGAACGTCCCAGGCGCGCGAGCACGGCGTCGGGGTCGGGCTCGCAGGTGACCCGGTAGCCTGCGGCCTCCAGGCGCATCGCCAGGAGCTCGCAGAGATCGGCGTCGTCGTCGACCAGCATCACGTGGGGGAGTGGATCCATGCGGGGACGTTCTTTCAGGGGGCGGCGGGCGACGTGAGCTTGGACTCGACGGGGAGCCAGAGGGCGAACGAGGCGCCGGGACCCTCGCGCTCCACGAGCCGCGCATCGCCGCCGTGGGCGCGCATCACCTCGCGGGTGAAGGCGAGCCCGACGCCGACGCCCGCCGCGCGCGCCGCCACCGGCCGGGTCACGAAGCCATCGAACAGCGTGGCCTGCACGCTCGGAGGTACGCCCGGCCCCTCGTCGTCGACGCGCATCTCCAGCCAGCGTCCGGCGGCGCCGTCGGGGCCGCGTGCGTGCATTCGCCGGGAGAGCCGGACGGCCTTGCCCGCGGGCGACACCGACACGGCGTTGCGCAGGAGGTTGGCCACCGCGCGTTCGATCAGGGCCTCGTCGAGCCAGAGCGGCGGCACCTCGTCGCCGTCGGGCAGTACGAGCTGGACGCCCGCCTCCTCCGCCGCCGGGCGCTCATCGTCGGCCGCGCGCTGCAGCACGGCGTCGATCGAGCATCCCCCGCGGCGCTGGAGCGAGCCGCCGGAGCGCACGCGAGACAGGTCGAGCAGCGCCGAGACGATCCGCACCTCGCGCTCGCACGCCCGCGTCGCCAGCTCCACCACGCGGGCCTGCCGCGGCGTGAGCGCGCCCGCGGTCCCGTCCGCCAGGAGCGCCAGGGCCTCACGGATCTTCGCCAGCGGCGTGCGCAGCTCGTGGGACACCGAGGCGAGGAAGCCCTGCTTGAGCTGGTCGAGCTCGAGGAGCCGACGCTGCGAACGCTCGAGGGCTTGGGAGAGCTCGGTCAGTTCGCGCGGCCCGGTCACCACCGCCACGTGGGTGAAATCTCCCTCGCCGAGGCGGCTTGCGGCGCGCGCGAGGCGGGCCAGCGGCGCGGTGACCTGTCGGGCCGTCGCCAGCGCCACGAGGCCGGCCGTGATGAGGCCGACGAGTCCCAGCAGCGCCCCCGCGGCGGTGGTCCATCGACCCACGCGGCGCGCCTGCTCCTCGCGCGCGTTGATGGCCGCGTGAACCTCGCGCAGCCGCGCGATCCAGCCCGCGGTCGTCTCCTCATCGAGCGCCGATCGAAGCTGCGTCGAGGCTGAGCCCACGAGCGCGGCACAGAGCGAGGGGGCCGCGAGCAGGGCGTCGGTGTGGGCGGCGTAACGCGCCGCGGTCGCCCGCAGCCGCGGTGAGAGGGTCGTGGAGCGGGTGTACCTCGCCTGGAGGTGCTCGCTGGGGCTGCGAAGCGATGCGCCCACGGCCCCGTCAGCCGTCCCCACGCGACACGCGGCGTAGCCTTGCCGCGCTGCGCCCCCCACCTCCAGAATCGCCCGGTACAACTGCTCGTCGCCGTTGAGGGTGCTCACGTGGCGTTCGTCCACCTCTGCGATGGTGCGGGTCATCAACGCCAGGCCCGCGATCACCGCCGCGAGCCCCACCAGCAGCACCAACACAGGCGCCATGTGCGTCAGGAGGAGCCGCGGTGCGAGGCCGGTCAGCGGTTGGCGAAAGGGCAACGATCACCTCGGCGGTCGAGCGGGGGAAGAGCGGGCTTCACCCAGCTCGTGAGGTCGAGACCCAGGTCAACTGGGATCGATGGCGGGCGACGCATGCAGTAAGCAGGCCAGTGATGGCGACCGCGCGCACCTGGGTCGGCGCAGCGACGGCGACGTGGGGGTGCTTCGGGCCTCAACGACGGCCAATTCGTGCGCGACCTGCTCGACCGCGTCGAGCGCGACGGGTACGTCGACCGGCGGCGCGTCCACGCGATGCCCTGAGAAAGTCTCAACGCGCGGGCGCGGGCTCGCGCAGCAGCCCGTCGATGCGCGCGCGAAACTCCGCCACCGGCCGCGCCCCCGCGAGGAAGTGCCCGTTGATGAAGAACGCCGGCGTCCCGAAGCGCACGCCCGTGGCTTGAATCGCCGCCATGTCCGCGCGGATCGCGGCGACGTGGCGGTGGTCGTCGAGGGCTTCCCGCAGCCGCGCCACGTCGACCTCCAGGGGCGCCGCGAGCGCTTCGAACACCGCGGGGGTGAGCTCGCCGCGGTGTTCGAAGAGGGCGTCGTGGAAGCGCCAGAACGCCGCGTCGCCGCGCTGGGCGCGCACCTCGCGGGCGGCCTCGGCGGCGGGCATGGCGTGCGCGTGACCGGGCAGCGGGAAGTCGCGCCACACCACGCGCAGGCGCTCGCCGTAGTGCGCGCGCAGCGCCGCCAGGGTGGGCTCGACGCGCGCGCAGTAGGGGCACTGGAAATCGCTGAACACCTGGAGCACCACGGGCGCCGTCGCCGCGCCGAGGGAGGGCGCCTCCGCGGGGATCGCGAGATCGTGAACCTCGGCCCAGCCGCTGCGCCCATCACCGCGCTCGGGCGGAGGGATCGGGTCGCGCACCATGTCGGCGTAGAAGCGCGGGCCCATGCCACTGGTGCGGGCGCGGGCGAGGATGGCTGTGGCGATCTCCTCGAAGACGGCGAGCGGACGGGCGCCGACGACGGGGGTTCCGTTGACGAAGAAGGCGGGGGTTCCGTCGACGCCGAGGCGGTGCCCGAGGGCGGCGTCGGCCTCCACTGTCGCGGTGTGGACGCCCTCGTCGAGCGCGCGACGGAAGCGCGGGAGGTCGAGGTCGAGGCGCTCGGCGTAGCGCTCGAGGTCGGCGCGGCTGAGGTGTTCTTGATGGCCGAAGAGCAGGTCGTGGTAGCGCCAGAAGGCCGCGTCGCCGCCCTGCGCGAACACCTCCAGCGCGGCCTCGGCGGCGGCGGGGGCGTCGGCGTGGCGGGGGAGCGGGAGGTTCTTCCACACGACGCGGACGTCGTCGGGGAAGGCGGCGCGGAGGTCGTGGAGCACGGCGCGGCCGCGGTTGCAGTAGGGGCACTGGAAGTCGCTGAAGACCACCACGGTGACCGCAGCGCCGCGCGGGCCGAGCACGGGTGAGGTGCCGACGGGGATCTCGTCGCTGTCGTCGAGGGTGACGGCGAGGGGCGCGCGGTTGGACGTGGCGCAGCGGACGGGTGCGGTGTAGCGGGCGGCGCACCCGAGGAGGAGCGCGGCGAGGAGGATCGGTCGCATGGGAGCGCGCGGGAGTCTACACGCGCGGGCGCCGCGCACGATCGGGATCAGTTGGCGGGGTCGAGGTCGTCGAGGATCATCCGGGATCGCGTTGCAGAAGGCGGCGGACGCCCGCCTACGGCATGTCGCGCCAGGTGACGGCGTCGACCATGCGGCCGAGGTGAGCAACGTTCTCGGTCACGACTGTGGCGCCGACGGCGCGTGCCTGTGCGGCGAGGACGACATCGGCGCCGAGGGCATCGGCGGTGCCGAGTGGGCGACCGGTGTTCCACAGCGTGGCCCAGAGCGAGGCGGCGTCGCGCATGATCGCGGTGGTGATGGGGACGTAGCGAATCTCAAGCGGGAGTTCGTCGAGCTTTCGCGGGCTGGCGCTCGCGCCCAGGCGGATGAGCTCGCGGCGGAGTTCGAAGTCAGCGACCTCGGGAAGGTATACCTGACCGCTCCGCACGCCGATCACGCCGCGGAACCAGAGCTTCTCCGCCGCACCCCTGCGCGGGTGGCAGAGCGCGCCGACGACGGAGGTGTCGAGCATCACTTCATCGGACGCGGTTCGGTGGGAAGAGCGCCTCGACGTCCCAGTCGGGCTCCCCTTCGGGCAGCGGGTCGTTGATGTGCGCGAGCATCTCGTCGGTGCGCGCGATGGCCCGCGCCCGCATCTCATCCGTCAGCGGGGGCAGCTCCATGGGCGGCGGTGGTGGCGGCAGATTGCGGAGGCGTTCGACCGGCGCCATGCGCCGACGCTACCACGGCGGGCGAAGGCACTGCCACGCCGCGGCCTGAGACTGTTCACTCTGGGGTCCCGTCCCACTGAGCCTTCACCCGCGCGTAGCTCATGATCTCGCCCGGGAGGCCTTCGTCCTGCACGTCGAGTACGAGGCACGACTTCGTCCCGCCGTTGAGCGGCCCGCGGAGGCCCCGGCCGACCATCTGCTCGTAGAGGATCGCGCTGGTGGTCGGGCGCGTGATGCAGACGACGTCCGCCTTCGGCGCGTCGAAGCCCGTGGTCAGTACGCCGACGTTGCAGAGGAAGCGCAGCTCACCGTTGCGGAAGCGGGCGATCGAGTCGTTCCGATCTCCTCGATGGGTGCGGCTGGACACCGCCGCCGCTACCTCCCCGCCCGCCGCGCGGTTGAGCAGCAGCGCCAGCACCTCGGCGTGCTCCACCGAGCACGCGAACAGGAGCCCCTGCCGCGCGTCAGGAAGTCCGAGGAGGAGATCGACGATCTGCGCGTTTCGTCGGGGCACGAGCCCAAGGCGCGCGAGGTACTCGGGCGGCAGGTCGCCGAACTCTTCTGCACGTCGGCGCTCCGCTGCTGTCAGGGCGGGCGCGGCACCGGCCTCCAGTCCGCGCCAACGCACCTTTGCGAGGATGCCGCGCTCCTGTAGCGCCTCGATCGGTCGATCGCCCAGGTGCTTCGAGGTGATCAGCGTCCGCTCGAAGTAGCCGCGCAGCGACTCCGACTCGGCGTCGCGGCTTCGCCAAGGCGTCGCAGTGAGACCGAGCACCGGCGGCGCGTTCGCCGGGACGCGCCAGTGGTTCTTCACGCGGAGCCCGAGCGCGATGAGCACCTCGCGCGACGACTGGGTGATGACCCGGTGCGCCTCGTCGACGACCACCGCCGCGAGCCGACGGCGGGGGAGCAGATCGGCGAGCGCTTCGGGGTCGTCGCTCCAGGCGTGCAACTGCTGGATGCCAGCGAGCACGACCGCCGGCCCGTCGTCGACCTCAACGGTGTCGATCCGGCGGCTGCCCCAGGCGCGTACGATGTCCAGCCCGGTCCTGCGCACCTCAGCCCCGTCGCGCGGGCTCCCCCACACCTGACGGAAGCACTGCCACGCTTGCTGGAGGAGCTCGTCGGACTGCGCGATCCAGAGGACGACATTGCGCGCGTCTCGTCGGCCTGCGAGGTGATCACAGAGCGCGTCGACTGCCACACGCGTCTTTCCCGCACCGGTAGGGAGCGACAAGAGCGCGGAACCGACGCCGCCGCCAAGGATTCGTCGCAGCGCGTGGTAGGTGTCTTGTTGGAAGTCGTGGAGCGCCGTGAGGGCCACCGGGGGCTCGACGCGCTCGTCGTCCGGGAGCGCGCGGTCGCGACCGTGGGCGAGCGACTCGGGGAGTTCCAGGGTGTCGCAGAAGGTCCGAGCCCAGCGGCCGCCGCGCTGCCAGGGTTGCGCCATGACCTCCGAGCCGACGCCGTGCTGCGTCGCGTTGCCGTGGAGCGAGCTGGCGCGCGCGCTGTCGATCTCGCGGAAGCGCGCGGCGAGTCGCTCCCATTTCGTTGGAGCGAGCTGGAGGAGCAGCTGGTACCGGACCCACCTCGCGAGGTCACCCGTTGCGAGGAGGCCGTGCCCGTGGAGCTCGATCAGGTCCGTCACGGGGCTCGGCGGCGCACCGGGCGGCAACCGCCTCATCTCGCGTAGGCACTCGCGCACGAGCTCGCGCCTGCTCGCCAGGGCGGCGCCCTCTGGGCTCGCGAGGAGCTCGTCCCAGCTCGCCTTCGGGATGCGCCCGAGCGCGCGCTCGAGCTGTTCACGTTCTTCGTTGTTCATTCGCTCCGTACCTTTCACTTCCCGCGCGGCGCACCGCGCCAGTAGTCCTCGAACCACTTCCACGCTGGCAGGGTGCGGAAGCGCACGAAGTTGTCGAGCATCGTCACGATGCGGCAGCGGGCGGTGCCGCCGCTCCTAGGCCCGCGCAGCCCGCGCCCGATCATCTGCCGGTAGAGCACCGGGCTGAAGGTGGGCCGCGCGACGAGCACCGTGTCGACGCCCGGGTCGTCGAAGCCCGTCGTCAGCACCGCGCAGTTGACCAGCACCCGCAGCTCGCGCGCTCGGAAGCGCCGGATGAAGTCCCGCCGCACCTGCGGAGGGGTGCTCCCGTCGATGCAAGCCGCCGCCACGCCTCGCGCCGCGAGCCGCGCGGCGAGGCCGCGCGCGTGTTCGACCGTCGCTGCGAAGAGGAGGACGGCGCCAGCACTCTCTGCCTCGACGCGCCGCACGATGCGCTCGTTGCGGCCCTCGTCCTCGCCCAGCCGCTGAAGCACCGAGGGCGGTAGCTCCTGAAAGAGTTCGACGTGGGCGAGCTCCTCCTTCGTGAGCTCGCGCGTGGGGAGCTCGATGATCTCGTGCTCCGCGCGGGCGAGGACCTCCTGCTGGATGAGCTCCTCCTCCAGGCGCACCTGCACTTCCATCGCCGGGATGAGGTGGTCGTCGAAGCGCTGTGACAGGAGCCGTGACTCGTCCTCGCTCGCGCCACGGTAGGGCGTGGCGGAGAGGCCGATCACGGTGGTGGTATGACGCTTCCAGTCGTTGCCGAGCCCGTCGAAGACCTCGGTGTACGTGCGGGCGATGCCGTGGTGGGCCTCGTCGATGACGGCCACCGCGGGCTGGCGGAGCCATGCATAGGCGGGCTCGTTCATCTGGTTGTGGAGTGAGGCGACGGTGGCCACCACCACCTGCGGGCCGTCGACCTGTACCGGTCGGTTGCCCTGCCAGAGGCGGCTAAGGGTGAGGGTCTCGTCCGTCCCGCGGTGGCGCCAGAGCGTCGCGAAGGTCGTCAGCGCCTGCTCGCAGAGCTCGTCCTGCTGGGCGATCCAGAGGACGAGGCGGCGGGCGTCGGGGCGGCGCAGCACTAGGTCGAGCAGGGCCTCTACGGCAACGCGGGTCTTCCCCGCGCCCGTAGGGAGCGAGAGCATCGCGCGGCCGCCGGGGCGGGCGAGGACTTCACGGAGCGCGCGCGCCGCGTCTTCCTGAAAGCCGTAGAGGGGTGGCATCGACGGCGGGCCGGCGATTTCTTCGAAGCGGCTGCGGCGGGCGGGATCGTCGATTGCGTAGCGCTCGTGGAAGCCGAGGCTGCGCACGAACTCGCGGGCCGCGGCCGTCCCCCAACGCGCGGGGGCGCCGAGGGGCGCGAGTTCGTCGCGGAGCGCGCGGAGGGCGCCGCAGCCATGGAGCGCGAGAAAGGCACGGGCAAGGGCGGGCGCGTCGGTGGCGCTGACGTGGCCCGCGGCGGCGCCCAGGCGGGTGCGGAGGAGCTTCGGGTCGACGAGGCGGACGAGGCGCTGCTCATCGGTCTTGGCCGCGGAGAGAACGTGTACCAGGCGGCGGCGGGAGGCGTCTTGGAGGGCCAGCAAAACGTCGGAGGGGCTCTTGGAGAGCCAGCGGAGCGCATCCGCCGCATCGAGGACGGTGCGCCGCGCGGGTTCAGTGCCCGTGACGCGCTCGCACCGCATCTCGCCGCCGTCCGTCGCGATGTTGTCACTCGCGGAGGGCGGGTCGTACGCGACGTCGCGCACCGGCGCGTCGGCGGCGGGGTCGCGGAGGTAGGGCTCGATCCACGGGAAGCGCTCGGCCACGTGGACGGGCTCGGAGAGCGACACCAGTGTGCGCGGAGGAGGGCGGAGCGCGCCGATGCGGACGGCCGCCGCGCGGATCGCTTCGGGCACCGCAGTGGTGTGGCCCAACGCTTTGGCGACGACCTCGCGGGCGCTCGCGAGCTCCTCTTCGGAGACCGCCCGGTCGGCGGCGCTGAGGCCGCTCCGAAACGCCATCGAGACGCCTCCAGGCGTCGGCCCGACGTCGATCCACTCCTCCGTGAGGTTGTCGTCGACGCCATCGTCCGGGCGCAGCGGCTCCTCCTCAATTTCGATGAAGCCGCCCGCTCTCTCGACGACGAACGCGAAGAGCGCAGGCTCGTCTTCGCAGAGGTGTGCGACGGCGTAGCCGACGTGCCCCGCGGTGTCCCAGACACCGTAGTGGCGCATGGCCCAGGCGATGGGGTGCGACTCGTCCTGGTTCTCACGTTGAAAGCCGAACGGCACTTTGGTGAAGGCACGCCCCCGCCATCGAAGTGTCAACCAGCACCGCGCCGCGTTGTCGCCGGTCACGAAGAGGTCGGCGATGGGCGGTAGTTCGAGTTGAAGCAGAGAAGCCGGTTGCCTCCCCCGCCGTCCCCCGTGCTCCTCACGCCATGCCTCCGTGAGAGCTTGAGACCATTCATCGTAGAGCCGCCGCGCTCCCCCCACAACGAAGCGAGGTTCCTCCGTGACCGCGAATGCCGCGCACTCTTGTGCTGTGTGAGACGCATGTACCCGATACCCCGCGGGCAGCACGTTGGCATCTACCGTATTGGTGATGAGCCCTGCGGGCTCTGTCCACGCTCCGTTCGACGCGAGCATCCGCACCCCCGGCGCGGCCACCCGCGCGCCCGGCGGCGCGGCCCGGTAGCACGCCCAGAAGGTCGGCCAGTCTCCCGCAGCTGCCGCCTTGCGCTGCGCGTCGCGGTGCCACGCCTCGTCCATCTCGCGTACGCCGAGCTTCGTCAGTACGTCGCGCAGGTCGTCGCGCGCCGCGAGCGCCGGGTGGAGCCGCTGCGTCGCCTCGCCGCCCTCGCGGAGGAGCTGCGCACCGGCGCACAACTCCCCCGCCGCGTTGTGGACCACCTTCCAAGGCCTGCCATCTGGGATGCGCTGGCGGTCGGCAGACATCAGCCGGTCGATCCACAGGAGCGCCTCGCTCGCGGTCTCGACCGGCCGCCGCGCGATGGCTTCCACCCAAGGGCCGAGCGCTGCCGCCTCGATGCCGTTGAGGATCTGTGTCCAGCGCGCGACGCGCTCACGGTGAGCGTGGATGCTCGGGTGGCTCCAACGCTGGAGCGTTGCGTCTTGCGCGAGCGAAGCCCACGCCTCGCGCAGCGCAAGCGGCACGTTGTCCGGCGCCGCTTCGATGTCCCGCGCGTTTCGGAGACGCCCCCGCGCGTCGACCGCCAGCGGCTTCGTTCGAGCGATCCCCCAGACCTTCTCTGCGAGATGTTCTGCAAGCGCACCGCCGCCCGCTTGCCGCGGAAGGTAGTCGAAATGTCGCGCAGGGTCGCCCTCCGTGCGGAGCGCGGGGAGCGAGTTGACGACGAGCGCCGCGGCCTCGTCGAGCAGCAGGCGGTTGAAGCGGTGGTCGAGCAGGTGGTTGCGGTCGTCGCTCGTACGAAAGGGCGCGTTGAGGATGCCCGGCACCCGGCTCGGCTCCTGAAGCGGGAAGAACGACCAGAACGCCCCAGGCGCCGCGCGCTCCTCGGCGGGCACGGCCCAGAGGACCGGAAGGCTATCGAGGCGATCGTGTACCCCGCGGTCGCGTACGAGCGCTGCGTCTCCCGACAGGTCGACGGTGCGTGAGAACACCCGCCACGAGGTCTCGCGCTCGCCCTGCGTCAACACCCGCTCGTCGCCCTTCGCGACCACGCGCGAGACCCGCCCGGCGCAGTCGAGCTCGATGTCCTTGCCGACGAAGAGCAGAAACTCCACGCGGAGCCTCTCCAACTCCGCCGCGAAGCGCGCCGCGTCTTCTGGTTCGCGCAGCGTGACCCGCACCACCGTGTCGTGATCCGCGTCCGCCAGCTCGCACAGCACGACGTCGCTCGCGCGCTCGGATCGCGGGTCGAGCGGCCACGCCAACCGCATCACCGGCGCCTTGGGGAGTTCCTCCTTGAGTTGCCTCGAGAACGCCTGTCGCGAGCACTCCGCGTCGAAGCGCAGTGAGACGGAGCGGCTGAACAGGTCGACCCGGTCGCTCACGCGCAACAACGACTTGAACCCCAGCCCGAAGCGGCCGATCTGGTCGGTCCGCTTGGCGGAGCTATGCAAGGCCATCAGCGCCTCGAAGCCGCGCTGGTCGAGGGCCTCGCCCTGGTTGGCGACGTAGAGGCACTCCCCCTCCAGTCGAACCGTGATGCGCGAGGTCTCACCCTCGCACGCCGCGTCGACGCCGTTCTGCAGGAGCTCGAGGAGCTGTCGATCGTGGTAGCCGCCGCGCCGGAAGCTGTCCTCCTGGTTCACCCACTCGCGCAGGTCGCTCCGTGCCGCCGGGCTGCCCGGCTCC
>JBILLV010000361.1:0-8986 GCA_044375895.1 Polyangiales bacterium
TGCATCGCGGGGCCTTGGTGTGGGCTACTGGTGTGGTAACCGCGGCTTTGCACGAAGGTCCCCGCGCTTTCAACTCAGGTCGCAGCCGTCCACGACGCTCGCCTGCTCAGGATGAGAGGCAGACCCGATCCACACTATGGCGGAAGCCCTATTTCTTCCGGTAAGGTAACCTGCGAGATGCCTGGAATTATGCCGTGATCGACAAGGTCATGGCTTGCTTGCAAAATCCATAAGCAGTTGTGTTTGCATTCCATCAAGAATGGAGTTCATCTGCGTCGCAACGAGATGGAACCGTGAGTTCCTGTGCTCGTCCGAAGCATCAGGAGTGTCGACATTCGAAGTACCGAAAGCCGACCTGATGAAATTACGCCGAACGTAACTCGCATAGCAGGCGATAGCCACACCAGTGCACCCGGGGAAAACAAGAGACTCTCTGCACTGCAACAACGCGAAAAAGAAATGTTCAAACTCCTCATCGTGCATTGCAGGTGACTCGGGGGAAAGGAGCCACTCAAAAAGAGAATCAAAGAGGGGCTGGAACTCCTGGTTGTGTTGAGCGCGACGCCTGGAATACTCGCCTTCGACGCGAACTTTCATCGCGCGCATATCATCCACTGACCCACTTTCGGATCTGTGTCTGACTGTATTTGTGGCCGAATCACCAATCCAAAGATTCGGAAATTCAGGCCACTGTTCACACCGCAAAAACTCCCAACGTCGCTTCCAGTCAAGAGAAGCCGCGCCGTAGTACACAGATTCAGTTGAAAGCAACATTCCCAACAGGAACGCTTCGCAGGCCGTCGGGGTCGAACCACACAATTCGGGCTTTCGTTGCGAACCACGAATAGTCGCTATCATTCCCGAGCAGATTTTTGATCTAGAGTTCACGGGATCACCTCAGTGGGAGAGCGGCGCGCCTTGTCATGCGCAGTCCAGCCTCGCGCTCCGCGGGCACCGCGACGCCGCCTTACCCAGAACCTCGGAATACCAGCCGTTTTGCCCATCGCAATCGGAATCACACCCAATCACACCCGCTCGTCCTGCAATTGGAGCAGAGCGTTTCCTCTCCTGTCGGCGCCGGGGGGCGACGACAGTCACGCTACCAAAACTGGGGGCGCCCTCCGCGTAGACGGTCGTCGCGCCCGCGCCGCTGGTGTCGACGGTTTTCGTCGTCACCATCACGACGCGTTGGTCGCCATCCATGACGTGGAGCGTCTGTACCTCACGAGAGATGTCGTCCTCGACGCTATCGCCCGCGTGCTTGCGGAGCACCTCGTAGCCGCCGAGGTAGTGCCTCTCCTCGACCACGCAGTCGTAGTCGAACGTCTCCTCGTAGCGCGCCAGCGCGGTGAGGTCGTTCGGGTGCGTACCACCGGGGCCGCCGTTGCCGTCGCCCTCGGGCGTGGGGTCGGGCGGCGTATTGGCGGGATGCTCACGGCCGATCGCGTTCACCAGCCGGTAGAGGGCGTCGTACGCGTAGAGCGAGTCATTGGGCGCCAGCGTCGCGAGCACGCGCTCCCCCGTCGGTACGCTCTCGTCGCGCACCTGCACGAGGTTGCCGACGGGATCGTACGTATACGTACAATGCATCGCCGTCTTCGTCACGCTGGTCGGCTCGCCCTCCACGATCTCGGTCGCGACGACGGTGTGCTTCAGCATGCGCAGGCGGAAGGTGCGCTCGTCGTAGTCGTAGTGCGTCTTCGCGCCGCTGGCGTAGTCGACGCGCATCCGCTGCCCGCGGGCGGTGTAGCGGATGTCGTCGACGTACGGCGTCCATACCCCTGCGGTGTCGCCCTCGTAGCGCGCCTCGACGCCCTGGAGCGCGCCGCCCTCGTGGTAGAGGTAGCGCGTGCGGCGGGCGTGTGTGCTCGTGGCGCCTGCGGTGGAGCCGCCGGTGCGCCCGGTGGTCTGCGGGGCCTCCGCCTCCATCACACGGCTGAGCGCGTCGTACACCGTGGCCGTGGTGAACACCTCGTCGAGCAGCAGTCCTTCGTTCGGTGCCTCCCAGCTCCCGTCAGGCGCGATCACGTGCGCCTTCGGTAGCCGCCCCGGCCGCCCTGTGGGCACTGCCTCCGTCGCCGTCGCGCCGCCGCCCCCCATCGCCCGCCGCCCCTCCGCTACAGCCACTCCCCCACGGCCACCGAGCGCGCGCGCCGCACGGCCGCCGCGTTGCTGCTGCACACCTCGGCGCCCGCCGCCACGAGCGCGTTGATCTGCTTCGCCTGCCCCTGCGGGTCGCCGTCTGTCCCGGTGACCGAGGCCACCACCACCAGCGTGCCGCCGCGCGCCGCCACCTGCGCCCGCGCCTCGCGGAGGGCCGCGCCCAGCGTCACCCCGGGGCTCTCGTGGGCCCGCGCCCCCAGCGGGACGTCCAGCAGCAGCACCATCGAGGTGGGATCGTTCGCCACCGAATGAATCGCCTCCAGGCGCGTCGTGAGGTCGAGGCGCGGGTGGCCGTGGCCCCCGAGGAGCGACGCGTCGCCGAGGTCGACCACGAGGTGCGAGGGGTCGTTGAGGGCGCCGAAGAAGGCCCCGCCCTCCCGCAGGTTGGAGGCCGTACGGAGCGAGCTGCCGAGGAGCGTGACGGCCTCCCAGGCCAGCGCCCCGCTCGCGTAGATGCCCCGGAGCCAGCGCTGCTCGCGCGTGAAGCGGGGGATGGTGACCCGCAGCGTCGGGTGGTTGCTCACCGTCCCCGCGCCCGACAGCGACGCCGCCGAGCGGGCCGCGTCTTCCAGCGTGTTCACGAACACCACCCCCTGGTGGCGCGCGGGCGGCGAGTACCCGAGGAAGGCCGCCACCACCTGGGCGCCGGTCGCCAGCGCCCGGTCGAGCACGCGGGCCGCCACGGCGGGGGCCGGCGGGGTGGACACGAGCACGATCACCGAGGTGTCAGGGTCGCCCTCCAGCGCCTCGAGGGCGGAGAGCGTCGAGCGGCCGCCGCCGTCGTCCGAGAGGTCGTGCTCGCGCGTGCGAACGGCGCAGGAGATGCCGCCGCCGTAGTGGTGGATGAGCGTCGTCACCTCGCGGAGCGCGCCCTCCGACGAGCCCAGCACCGCCACCGGGCCGCTGCGCACCGCATTGGCGCAGCCCGAAGGCGGCTCGGCGACCGCGAGGAGGAGGGTGTCGACGCGGGCGAGGGCGTCGACGGCGGCGTCCTGCGAGTCGGCCTCCACCACCACCACGAGGTCGCCCACGGCGGGCGGCGCGGGCCAGGTCGCGGGAACCATCCCGTCGCGCTGGAGCGCCGCGAGGTCGCGCGGGTCGCCCGTGGTCACCGCCGCGCGCCGGACGCCGCGCAGGTGACGGAGGGCTTCGGCGAGGCGCTGACGTTCGTCGGCGGGCGTCGGCTCACCGCGGCGGACAGCGCCTCGGACGAAGGCGGGGCGTGGAGCGCGCGGAGGGAGCGGCGGGTTCTGCATCGGTCGCGAAGAGAGCTTGTATCGCGATGGACGCGCCCTTCACAAGCCATGGCAGTGGTTTCGCGGGCGGCGTTCTGCGATCATCGTGCGTCATGAAGCGCGCCCGCCTCGTTGCACACGCTGTGTCTCTTACGTTCATCGCCCTGGGCTGTGGTGACGCCACGCCGACGACGGCCCCCGTCCCCGCGGGCTGTACGGTGGCGCTCTCCGCCGGCGGCGCCGACCTCCAGCAGCGCGTGCAGACGGCGCTCATCGAGGCGCGCGCGGGGTCGACCGTGTGCTTCACGCCGGGGACCTATCTCTTCACCGCCGAGCTCTCGGTGTCGACGCCCAACATCACGGTGAAGGGCACGGGGCCTGGGGTCATCTTCGACTTCCGCAACCAGCAGCGCCGCGTCGGCGACGGCGGGATGACCGGCAACGCGGCCAACGGGATGCTGGTCACGGGCGCGGGCTTCACCGTCGACACCATCACCCTCAAGAACTCCCCGGGCGACGGCATCCGCGTGCAGAACACCTCCAACGCTACCTTCCGCCGGATGACGGTGTCGTGGGACGCGGGCTCGGTGACGGCCAACGGCGCCTACGCCATCTACCCCGTCAACGTCACGGGCGTGCTGGTGGAAAACTGCGAGGTGGTCGGCGCCTCCGACGCGGGCATCTACGTGGGCCAGTCGCGCAACATCATCGTGCGCAACAACGTCGTCCACGGCAACGTCGCCGGCATCGAGGTGGAGAACAGCACCAACGCCGACGTCTACGACAACCGCGCCTACGACAACACCGCGGGCATCCTCGTCTTCAACCTCCCCAACCTCCCCGTGCGCGACGGTCGCCGCTGCCTCGTGCGCAGCAACACGGTGGAGAACAACAACCGCGCCAACTTCGCGCCGCGCGGATCCATCGTGGGCACCGTCCCCGCGGGCACCGGGATGCTGGTGATGTCGGCCGACGAGACCGAGGTGCGGGGCAACACCATCCGCGGCAACGTCACCACGGGGGTGGTGGTGCTCAACTACCGATCCATTCTCGGCGACCCGCGCGACGCGATGTACAGCCCCTACCCCGACACCACCTGGATTCACGACAACACCTTCGCGATGAACGGCGCCGACCCGCAGTACGACCTCCTGCGCAGCGCGGCCGACCCGCTGCCGCTGGAGGACATCATCTGGGACGGCTCGGTCGACCCGATGCGGGCGATGGACCCGACGGCGCGGCTCTGCGTCACGGGCAACACGGGGGCCCGCTTCCGCAACCTCAACCTCGCCGACGTCGGGGCCGGCGCCCGCACCGACCTCGCGCCGCACAACTGCATGCACCCCGCCCTCCCGATGATCACGCAGGTGTCCGGGCCGTGAGGCGCCTCGCGGCCGTCGCCGCGACGCTCGTGGCCTGCGCCGCGCCCGACCCATCGCCCGTCGGGGAGCGGCTGCGGGGCACCTTCCCCCCCGTCCCGATTCCCCCCGACAACCCGATGAACCCCGCGAAGGTGGAGCTCGGGCGGCTGCTCTTTCACGACCCGATCCTCTCCAGCGACCGGCAGGTGGCCTGCGTGACCTGCCACGGGCAGATCTGGGGGCTCTCCGACGGCCTGCCCGTCTCCGTGGGGGTCGGCGGCATCGGCCCCGCGGGGACAGGGCGCCACGGCCCCAACGTCACCCGCCGCAACGCCAGCACCCTCTGGAACGTCGCCTGGCGCCCCGCCCTCTTCTGGGACGGCCGCACCCCCTCGCTGGAGGCCCAGGCGCTCGAACCGCTGCGCGACCCCCGCGAGCTCGGCCGCCCCCCCGAGGACGTCGCCCGCGACCTCGCTGCCATCCCCGCCTACGCCCGACTCTTCGCAGAAGCCTTCCCCGGCGACCGCGCCCCCGTGACGGTGACCCACCTCGCGCAGGCGCTCGCCGCCTTCGAGCGCACGCTCACCAGCACCTGGGCCCCCTACGACCGCTACCGGGCGGGCGACACCGGCTCCCTCGGCGCGCAGGCCGTTCGGGGCATGAACCTCTTCCAATCCCTTCGCTGCACGGCCTGCCACGCGCCGCCCACCTTCGATCGTTCGGTGTACGAACCATCGCTCACCCCGGCCCGGGCGGGGGTGATGGACGAGGGGCGGGCGGAGGTCACGGGGCGGGCTGACGACCGGCGGCGCTTCCTCGTCCCGACGCTGCGCAACATCGCCGAGACGGCCCCCTACTTCCACGATGGGACGGTGGCGACGCTCGCCGAGGCGGTGGCCCTGGAGGCGGCGGGCCGACCGGGCGCCCGCGCGCTCAGCACCGCCGAGCGCGACGACGTGGTGACCTTTCTCCGCGAGGGGATGACCGACCTCGCGCGCCTCCCCGAGCGCCCGAAGGCGGTGCCGAGCGGGCTGATGGTTCCGCTCGACGGGTACCGCATCCCGCGGTGACACCGAGGGGGCGCCGCGGTACACCCGACGTCGGCGTATGCGACGACTCCTCTCCGCGTGTGTGCTCACCCTCTCGTGTGGCGCCGACCCTGCGCCCGCCCCGAGCGGCTGGACGACCCTGCCGCAGACGCCCTACCGCACGCTGGCCGAGTGGCGCCTCTTCGAGGGGAGCGGCGCCACCCAGCGGCCCGCCGAGGGGGTGATGGCCTACGAGGTGATCGCGCCGCTCTTCTCCGATCACACGTGGAAGTACCGCTTCGTGGCGGTTCCGCCGGGGGGGAGGGTGACGTGGCGGCCGGAGGGGACGTGGGGGCTGCCCGACGGGACGGTGCTCGTGAAGACCTTCGCGTACCCGCGCGACGCCCGCGACCCCGCCTCACCGCTGCGCCTCCTCGAGACCCGCCTGCTGGTGAAGACGCGCGAGGGCTTCATCCCCCACACCTACGTCTGGAACGAGGCCCAGACCGAGGCCGTCCGCCAGGTGGCCGCCCCCACCGTGCAGGTCGCCTGGATCGACGAGGCCGGCGCCTCCCGCACCAACGAGTACGTCATCCCCAACACCAACCAGTGCCTCACCTGCCACGGGCAGCGGGGTGTCACCGCGCCCCTCGCGATGCGCAACGAGCAGCTCGACCGCAGCGGACAGGTCGAGGCGATGGCCGCGAGGGGCTGGTTCGACGCGCCGCCGCCGCCCGCCGCGATGCGCCGCCACTTCGCGTCCCCCGCGGACGAGAGCGCCGACGTCGCCGCGCGGGCCCGCGCCTACCTCCACGCCAACTGCGGGCACTGCCACAACCCTCGCGACGCCTCCACCGCCTCGATGACGGGCCTCAACCTGGAGGCCAGCGAGACCTCGCCCATCGCCCTCGGCGTGTGCCGACGTCCCGCGATGGCGGGGGCGGGCGCCGGGGGCCTCGTCTACGACGTGGTGCCGGGACAGCCCGAGCGCTCGGTGCTGTTGTTTCGGATGCGAACGACCTCCGCCCGCGAGCGCATGCCCTCCCTCGGGCTCAACTTCAACGACGAGGCCGGGGCGGCCCTGGTCGAGCGCTGGATCCGCGGGATGCCCGGCGCCGCCTGCGATCCGTGACGGACTTGCCACTGGCGCCGAGACGCGGGATACGTCGCGCACCGCCGTGACCAAGGACGAACCCGCCCCCTCCTGGATCGACCGGCTCCTCGCCGAGCGGGTGCTCTACCCCCTCATCGCGATGGCCTTCCTCGTCCTCACGATCGTGGTGGTGGGGAAGAAGCGCGACCTCGGCCCGGCCCCCGACCTCGACCTCCCCACCATCACCGCCGAGGGCGCCCCGGGCGGCGAGCACGTGAGCCTCCAGCACCTTCGCGGCAAGGTGGTTCTGGTGGACTTCTGGGCCACCTGGTGCGGGCCGTGTCGGGTGATGACCCCGGTGCTCCAGCGGATGCACACCCGCTACGCCGCGCGGGGCCTCGCGGTGGTGGGCGTCAACGTCGACGAAGACGGGCCGGGCATCGTCCCCCGCTTTCGTCAGCGTTACGGGGTCGAGTACCCGATGGTCTACGACGTGGGGATGCGGGCCTCTGGGGCCTACCAGATCCGCTCGCTGCCGACGCTCATCGTCATCGACCGTGACGGCAAGATGCGGTACCGCCACTCGGGGACGGAGTCCGAGGCCGAGCTGGCGTCGCTCATCGAGGGGCTCCTCTAGCCCGCTTGGCCTGGAGGATGGCCACGAGGCGGTAGTGGTCGATGGCCACGGCCCCCTGCGCGCGGGCGGCGTCGAGCCAATGGGCCGCGAGGTCGAAGTGCTCGCGGGAGGTGCCCGGGTGCTGGATGGCCAGCGCGGGGATGCCGAGGGACTCGGCGAAGGCCACGAGCTCGCGGGTGCCAGCCTCGCCGTCGAGGTCGGACATGAGGTGAGCGGAGGGTCCCCAGCGGCGGTTGAAGGCTCCGCCCCAGTCGAGGGCTGCGTCGATCACGATCACGGCGAGAGTGTAGGGGCAATCGTGGAGGAGGCGAGAGCTCCGTGAGGGCGCGGCCGGACGCCCCGAGATTTGTCGGCGCGGTGTCTGAAGTGTGGCGTTTCTGGCGGCACACGGTGTAGCGTCTCGGAGAAGGCGTGGTCGCGGAGAATTCCTCCGATGCCCATCCCAGAGACGCCATGACAGCCGCCGCGTCCCGTCCAGCCCCGCCCCTCGTCGGAACCTCGATCTTCGATCAGTTCCGCGTGATGTCGCTTCACACGAGCAACGGCGTGTGCGACCGCTACCTCGTTCGCCCGGTGGAAGGGGGTGCGATGGCGCAGGCGCGGGTCTTCGTCCACCCGGCCTTCGCGCGCGGCGCCGAGGCGCTGTGGGACGCGATCGAACCCTCGATCCAGCGGCTCGGCGCGGTGGAGCACCCCAACGTCCAGCGGCTCCTCTCCGCCGGGGTGATCGACACGCACGGCGAGTCCCGGCTCTGCCTTGTCACGGAGTTCAACGAGGGCGACTCGATCGAGACGCGGGCCCACGGCGACCGCCGCATCCCGCTCCTCGACACGCTCTCCATCGGGCAGCGGGTGCTCCACGGGCTGGCGGCGATCCACCAGCTCGGGCTCGTCCACGGCGACCTGCGGCCGGGCAACGTTCGCTTTGCGCGGGGCGGGGCGGCGGGCGACGCGCTCTCGTGGCCCGTGCTCTGCGACGTGGCCATCGGCAACCTGCTGCTCGACGCGATGGGGCGGCCGCCGAGCCTGCGCGACCTGGTGTTCAGCGCTGAGGCGCTCTCGCCCGAGCAGATCGAGGGCGAGCCCGCCACCGTCGCGTCGGACATCTATTCGATGGGGACGCTGCTCTACCGCATGATGACGGGGACGGCGCCCTTCCTCGCGGACGACGACAGCGAGCTGCTGGTGGCGCAGCTCAGCGAGGAGCCGCGCTCGCTCCACGACGCCGGCATCGAGGCCCCGCCCGCGCTCGAAGCGCTGGTGCGCCGCTGCCTCGCGAAGAGCCCCGACGAGCGCTTCGAATCCACCGTGGCCCTCGTGCGGGCGCTGCGTGACTGCGAGCAGGCGCTGTCGTCGCCGGGCAAGTCGGCCAACGGGGGGCGATCGTTCTTCGGCGCGGGCGGCTCGACGCCGTTGGAGAACAAGCGCCCCTCGCAGCCCGCACCGCACGAGAGCGGCCTCCACACGCC
>JBILLV010000071.1:0-32844 GCA_044375895.1 Polyangiales bacterium
CAGCGACGGATGACGGACCGTAGCGCGGAAGCGATCGGGCGCTGATGCTCGTCGCTTCCCAACGGACTCCGAACGTCTGCGAGTCGACGTGACCCCGGGGGACCCCCCAAGGGCGTTTCGGGTCACGTCGCGTACGCCAGAACGGCCCCGACCCGCGTCGAGGCGAATCCAACCTGACCCGCGAGCCGCTCCACCTTCACATTGGGGTCACGCGTAGCTCGGCAAAACGCAGTCCCTTGGTCGATTGGGTCGCGCAGGCTCACCGCAAAGGCACCCAAGGGGCACCGCTGGCGTCACGCGACCCGACCTCGGAGGCCGGCACCCCCACCGCGAGGGTCACCGCCAGCGACCCTGACGCGCCCCCGGAGCCGGTCAAGGGTCACCGCCCTCGCTGCCTCACACCACGTCGCGGTCGTTCACCGTCTGCGCGGCGATGAGCAGCGGCACCACCGCGTACGCCAGCAGCACGAGCACCGACACCACGGGCGACGGCGCCGCCATCGCGCTCTCCCCCACCGCGTAGGGCATCCCCCCGAGGGCGCCCGCGTGGAAGCCCAGGGACGCGTACGCGAGCTGCGGTCGCACGGCCGCCGCCCCCTCAGTGAAGGCCAGCAGCGCCAGCACCGACACCATCGGGTGCTTCGGCACCAGCGCCCCCGCAGCCACCGACAGGCTCACCAGCGCGAAGCCCTGCAGCACCATCGCGGCGGGCACACGCAGGAGCCCCGCGAGGTCGCTCTGGCCCATGATCGCGTTCATCCCTGCGAGGAGCATCCCGGCGAGGCCGAGCGCCACCAGCGCCAGGACGCCGTACGCCAGCGCGTCGCCCACCAGCACCCACGCGCGCGCGAAAGGCCGCGTGAACCAGTAGACCACCGTGCGGTTCTCAAACTGCTCGCCCACGGGCGCCGCCACGAGCGCGGGGATCATCAGCGGCCCCACGAAGCGCAGCGCGATCGGTCCGCCGGCGGCGAGGACGCCGTGGCCCGCCCACCCCGAGAGCCCGCCCGCGATCGCGGGGAGGAAGGCGAGCGCGCCGATGGCGTAGGTGCTCGGGCGGCGAGACGCGCGCAGCAGCGTGGTCCGCGCGACGGTGAGCACGCTCATGACAGCTCCCTGAGACCCCGCGGGTCGGTGGTGAGGTAGTGGAACACTGCCGCCAGGTTGTCGTCCGGCGACGTGAGCGAGAAGAGCCGGACGCCCTGCTCCAGCGCGAGCCGGGGGATGGCCGCGTAGCACGCGTCGGGGGCGCGCGTCTCCACCTCGAGGCTCTGCGCTCCGACGAAGCGAATCGACGTGATGGACGGGTGCGCGGCGAGCGCGGCGCCGAGCTTCCGCGGGTCGTCGCAGCTCAGGGCGACGTGGTGCGGGTGTCGGTCGATGAGCCCGCGGATGGTGTGGACGTCGCCCTGCGCGAGGAGCTGGCCCTTGTAGAGCACGACGATCTCGCGGGTCATCGTCTCGACCTCGTCGAGGATGTGGCTCGACACCACCACGGCCTTGCCGCGCGCGCCGAGCTTCTGGATGAGCTCGACCATGTGGGCGCGCGCCAGCGGGTCGAGGCCCGTCATGGGCTCGTCGAGGAGGATCACCTCAGGGTCGTGCAGCAGCGCCTGGGCGAGCTTGGTGCGCTGGCGCATCCCCTTGGAGTACGTGCTCACGCGACGGTCGAGGGCCTTCTCCAGCCCCACCTCGACGAGCGTCTCCTCGGCCCGCTTCGCCGCGGCGCTCCGGCTCATCCCCGAGGCCTCCGCGAGCGCGCTCACAAACTCCCGCGCCGTGAGCTCTTCGAAGAACACCTCGATCTCCGGCGCGTACCCGATGCGGCGAAACGTGTCGATCTCCGGCACGCGCCGACCGAGCACGCGGGCCTCACCCCGGCTCGGCTTCACCTCCCCAGTGATCACCTTGAGGAAGGTGCTCTTCCCCGCGCCGTTGGGCCCGAGGAGGCCGGTGATGCCGCGGCCGAGGCGCACCGACACCTCGCGGAGCCCGAGGACGGGCCCGTACCACTTCGAAACGGCCGCCAGCTCGACGAGGGCTTCGGCGCTCATCCCTTCACCACTTCCACGTTGCGCAGCCGCGCGATGGCGATGCCAAGGAAGGCCACCGACCACAGCACCGCCGCCGCCACCGAAGCCCACACCGCCGGGGTCTGCGCGGCGTGTCCCCCGAGGAGCTGCTCGGCCAGCATCCGCGACGAGCCCATCACCGACACGCCCTCGACCCACTCCTTGCGCGACTGGTCGGCCACGAGGCTCGCGAACATCCCGGAGCCCACCACCACGGCGGCGAACATCGCCTGCGCGAGCCCGACCCGCCGCGTGAGGGCCGAGCACCCGAGGGCCACCGCGCCGAGCGTGACGATGCGCATCGTGGCGGCGAGCGATCCCACCGCGAGGAGCCGCAGGAGGGTGGCGGCGTCGGGGCTGAAGGCGAGGCGCTCGACGCACAGCAGCCCGAGGGTGCCGAAGGTGAAGAGGGCGGCCCACGCCGTCGCGCCGAGCATGCGGCCCGCGAGGTAGTGCCCGACGCTCACGGGCCGCGCGAAGTGAAACTGAAACGCCCCCGCGCGGAGGTCGGCGGCCACGGAGGGAGCGCCGCACACCAGCACGAGGAGAAACGACGGAACCCACTGGGCGTTGAGCGCCGCGGTGACGGCGTAGGACTCCAGCTCGCGGGCGGCGCCGTGGATGGTGCCCTCCACCTGGTTGGAGAAGGCCCACGTCACGCCGAGGGCGGCCGCGGTGATGCCGCCGAACATCAGCGCCGCCAGCATGAAGAGCTTCACCGCGCGCTGCCGCCACTGCATCGCGAGGGCGTAGCGGGCGATGACGAGGAAGCGCGTCGCGTGGCCGAGACGTCGCCCCTCGTAGCGTCGGTACGCGAGGTCGTACACCTGCCCCTGGGGCGGGGGCTGCGCGGGGGCCGTCATGACAAAAGCCTCACGAAGGTCTCGTCGAGCGAAGCGGTGCGGGGGGCGAGGTGACGCACCTGGACGCCGGCTTCCACGGCGCTGCGCCACACCGCGTCGAGGCCGGGACCGCCGAGGGAGGGGACGACGACCCAGGTGGTTCGCGCCGAGTCCATGGGCTTCTCGGGGACGCAGCCGTTGGCCTTGAGCCGCTCGACGAAGGCGTCGGGGTCGCCCTTGATGCGCACGATGTAGCGCCCGTCGTTCTGCCCCATGAGCTCCTTCAAGGGAGCGTCGGCGACGAGGCGTCCCTGGCCGAGGACGAGCACGTGGTCGCACACGCGCTCGACGTCGCGGAGGAGGTGGGTCGAGAGCACCACGTCGCAGCCGCGGCGCGTCTTGAGGTCGGCGACGAGCTGGAGCATCTCCTCGCGCGACGCCGGGTCGAGCCCGTTGGTGGGCTCGTCGAGGAAGAGGATGTCGGGGTCGTGAACGATCGCGGCGGCGAGCTTCGCGCGCTGCTTCAAGCCCGTGGAGTAGCCCTCGACGGGGAGGTAGCGCTTGTCGTCGAGGCCCACGTAGAAGAGGGCGGCGTGGGCGCGCTCCATGGCCTCGCGCGGCGGCAGGCCCGCGAGCTCGGCGCCGTAGGTACACAGCTCGACGGCGCTCATGCCGGGGAGGTGGGCGTCGTCTTCGGGCATGTACCCCACGCGGGCTCGCACGGTGAGCGGGTCGCGCGCGGGGTCGATGCCGAGCACCTCGACGTGGCCGCTCGTCGCGCGGGTGAGCCCGAGGAGGATCTTGAGGAGGGTGCTCTTCCCGGCGCCGTTGGGGCCGAGCAGCGCGGTGCGACCCGGCGGCACGGAGAGCGTGACGTCGTCGAGGGCGGTGACCCCCTCGTAGCGCCGCGAGAGCGATTGGACCCGTACCTGCACGGCGGCGGACCCTATCACGGCCCCACCGAGCGTCTCCTATTTTCGCCCGAACGCGCGGTGCGGCGAGGCCCTAATGGCGACGGCGATGGTGACCGCCGCCCCCGCGGCGACCACCGCGGCGGCCTCCCTCGCGGTGACGTCGGTGGTGACGTCCGCGGGGCTCTTCGACGTACGGAGCGACCGCGATGGGTGCGCCCGGCACGAACGCGGGCGCGGCCGTGGGCTGCGGCACGACGACGACGGCCGACGGCGACGTGGCGGGCGCGGCGAAGGTCACGAGCGGCGCCTGGGCGACGGGCGCCACCACCACCGGACGCGGCGGCGGCGCGTACACGACGGGCTGCGGCTCGGGCTCGGGTGCGGGCGGCGCGTCGGCGGCGTGGAAGGCCAGGGCGAGCCCAAACTGGAGGAAGTACGCCGCGCCGGGGCCGCCCTGCGTCGGCGCCTCGCTCGCGGCCGCCTGGATCGAGCCGACCCGCACGATGGGCCCGAGGTCGACCGTGTCACCGACGCCGAACCACGCGCCGAGGCCGCCGCCCCAGGTGAGGCGCGCGTCGGTGCGGGCGCCGTTGAGGCTCACGCCGATGTCACCCTCCACGCGGAGACGGATGCGCCGCGCGAGGGCGGGCTCGACGCTCAGCCCGCCGCCGAAGATCGTGGAGGCCGCGGAGGCCGTGTTGCCAATCTGCGTCGACGCGCTGCTCGCGGGCCAGCGCAGGTACGCGCCGTACGCGCGGAGGTGGAGCGGCCCGGCGAGACGGACGCCGACGTCGGCGCGGCCCGCGAAGCCGAGCCCGAAGTCGTTGGACTGGGGCGAGGTGACCAGCAGCGAGGCGCCGAGCTCGAGGCGCCCGGAGAGGCGGGGCTGCGCGTCGGCCGTCGCGCTCGCAGAAGCGAGGGCGGCCGCGAGGGGGAGCGCGAGGAGGACGCGGTGCGAGGGGAGGTTCATGGCAGGGGGCTTCCGTCGCGTCTCAGAGGGGGCCGGTGAGGAAGAAGATCTGACCGTTGTCGCCCGCGCTCTCATCGGCGATGGACCATGCGTCGACGAGGCGCGCGCGGTGCAATCCGTGAGGCGCGGCCATGCCCGTGGAGAGGCTCGCGGGGGCGCTCGGGCGACCGTCGGCGGCGACCACCGTGAGGAGCCCGGGACCTGCCAGCGGCGAGGCGGCCGAGAGCAGGAGCTGACGTCCGTCGAGCGTGTGGGCGACGCCCGCGGGGAGGTCGCCGAGGAGCTCACCCGTGATGAGCGCGGGCGCACCCGGCGCGACCGTGAGCGCCGCGCCGCCGCGGGGGCCGGTGCGACGGAGATCGAGCGTCACGACCGCGCCGCCCGTGGCCTGCGACACGCCCGACGGGCTCGACAGACCCATGGTGACGACCGTGGCCGCGGCGCCGGTGCGCGGGGCGCGGAAGATGGCGGACGTGCGATCGCGGGTGGTGGCGTTGAGCTGTTGACCCGCCACGAGGAGGTCGGCGCCGTCGGCTGAGACCGACACCGACTGCGGGTGGACGAGCGAGGCGCCGAGGCCGAGGACGCGGGGTGTACCGCCCGCGGCGGCGATGGCGAAGACGGCGCCCGCGCCGAGGTCGGCGTCGTCGGTCCCGCGGTCGGCGCCGGGGTCGGCGATGTAGAGCGTCGCGTCGTCGGGTGAGATCGCGATGCCGAGCGGGAGCTCCATGCCCATCCCCGCGATGAGCAGCGTGGGGGTGTTGGGCATCGCGCCGGCCGCAGGCACCGCGACGCGGAACACCGCCGGCACCCGCGCCGCCGTGAAGGCCGTGAAGTACACGTTGCGCCCCATGGAGTCGGGCACCGCGTCGAGGGGCCGCTGACACACCGTCCCGCAGTTGACGATCACGCGCGGCAGCGCAGCGGATGGAGCGTCGGCGACGTCGACGGGAGGCGCGGCGTCCGCGTCGGGCGTCGCGTCCAGGGACGGCGGGACGTCCATCCCGGGAGGGACGTCCATGCCGATGGGCGGGCCGTCGCCGGTGGCGTCCGGGGGCATCGCCGCGTCGCTGCCGTCCTGGGGCGTGACCACGTCGGCGGTGTCGTCGGTCACGGTGGCGTCGCGCGTCCGCTGGCCGACGATGGAGACCGTATCATCGCAGCCGACGAGCAGAACGAGCGCGACGGCTCCGGGGAGGGAGACGCGGCGGGAGTGCCGGAGCGCGAGCATGGGGGGTACCTGCGGGGGCAAAGGAGAGGGTGCGGAGGAGGTGTCCGAACTTGTCTACGTCTCGGACGCCGCACCGGATGCGGGCGACTTCAGCCCCGCAGGACTTCGAAGCGAATCCCCGCGGCCTGGAGGCGCGCGGTGAGGCGATCGCCCATGGCCGCCGCGGGCGTGAGGACGCCGTGGCGATCGGGGAGCGTGTCGCGGTCGACGGTGAGGCTGAGGGCCGACTCCGCGAGCATCTTCGAGGTCTCGCCGTAGCCCGGGTCGCCGCCCGAGACGCGGGTCACCACCGTGCGCCCGCCCCCCTTGCCGCGGAAGGTGACGGTGAACCACGACTTCGCCCGCTGCGACTCCGAGGGCCCGTCGCCCGAGGGGCGCAGCGACTCCAGCCAGCGGCGCGTGAAGCCCACCTGCGAGAGCGCGACGATCGCACCGACGCCCGCGATGCCGCCCACAAGCGTCGTGGTGGAGTGGACCTCCGCGTTGTGCGCGTAGCGAAAGTTGGGGCCGTACTCGGGCATCACGGCGGCGCTGCGGAGCACCACCGCGGGGTCGATGGTGGGGAGCGGCGCGGCCCAGGCCCCGATGTCCGTGTCGTAGCGAATGCCCTGGCGCAGACCGCCCACGCGACGACCGTCCGTCGGGCGCGGCGGGCGCATCGAGGCGGCCGACGAGCGGATGTTGGCGAAGGCGTTGATCGCCGACTGCCACGTCCCGCCCGACGCCGTGCCGCGGCTGCGGACGAAGCCCTCCACCTCCAGCGGCACGTCGCGCGGCAAGAGCTTCACGGTGTACAGCGCGCCGAGGTCGTGGGGCACGCTGTCGAAGCCGCAGGTGTTGACGATGCGGATCCCCTTGTCGCGCGCGGGGCTGTCGAAGCGGGCGATCACCTCAGCGACAAACTGCGGCTCGCCCGTGATGTCGGCGTAGTCGGTGCTGGCCCCGACGCAGGCTTCGACGACGGGGAGGCCGTGGCGGGCGTAGGGGCCGACGGTGGTGAGCACGCACGAGGTCTCAGCGGCCATGCGGGCGAGCGTCGCGGGCTCGTCGGCGGTGGCCTCGACCACCCCGACGGCGTCGCAGGAGGGGTCGATCGCGACGAGCGCGCGGCGCACCTCATCGAGCTTCGCGCGGCTGCGGCCGGCGATGGCCCAGGGGAGCGACGACCCCACGGTGCGGGCGAGGTACTCGGCGGTGAGGCGACCGGTGAAGCCGGTGGCGCCGAAGACGGTGAGGACGAAGGGGCGGGTCTGGCTCATGGTGGGGGGCGCACTCTACTGCACGGGGGGGCGCTCGGCGGCGTCGATCTGCGCGCGGAGCCGGTCGAATTCGGGGGAGGGCCCGCGGGCCGTCACCGCTGCGGCGAGCCGTCGGCGCGCGGCCACGGAGAGGTGCAGGTCGAGCAGCGCGGAGACGGTGGCGACGTCGTGCGCGGCGCTGTCCACCGGGGTCGCGGCGGCGACGCGCGTTCGGAGCGACGCGAGCAGCTCGCGGAGCGCGCGGGGCCGCGGGTTGGCGGGGTCGTGACGGACGGTCTCGCTCGCGGCCGCGACGGCGTCGTCCCAGCGCTCGGCGGCGGCGAGGACGAGGGCGAGGTTCTGCCAGGCGAGCCACGCGTCGGGGGTGGCGGCGAGCACGTCGCGGAGCTGCCGCTCGGCCTCCGAGAGCGAGAGCGTGCGGGCGTGGGCGATGGCCCGCACGATGCGGTACTGGAAGAGCCGGCGGCGCTGGGCGCGCTCGAGGTCGTTCCATTTGAGCGCGACGCGGAGGCCGCGGGCTTCGAAGCGAATGGGGGCGGGGTCGCCGCGGTCGACGGCGTCGAAGAAGTCGCGCAGGCGCACGAGCGTCGCCTGGTCGGTGTCGGGCGTCGCGAGCATCAGCGTGGCCGCGAGCTTGATCACGAGCTGGCTGTCGTGCGTGCGGTGGTGGATGGCCCGCGCGCCGCGCACCCCCTCGGCGTAGAGGGCGATGGCGTCGTCGAGACGTCCCTGCTGCTGTCGGAGCCGCGCGAGCTCGCCGCACGCGTAGGGGTTGCGCGGGTCGAGCGAGCGCTCGTAGAGCCAGAGGTCTTCTTCGGTGATGAAGTGCCCCACGTGCTGGATGGAGGTCACCGTCATCGCCAGGCACAGCGCCCCGACGGCGAAGCGCGGCGCCGGTCGCTCGCCCGCCGCCGCGACCCCGCGGGCCACCAGCGCCGCCACGCCGATGAGCGGGAGGTAGAGGAAGCGCTCCGCCGCGAGCACGTCGAGCCGCAGGTCGATGAGGTTGAGCACCAGCCCGAGGGGCGCGAGGTAGCGGCACGCGTCGAAGAGCCACGGACGCAGCGACGGACGGCGCCACGCGCCCACCAGGAGGGCGACGAAGCCCGCCGCCACGACGGCCCCGAGGGCGACGCTCCAGGCGGGGTACACGGGGCGCCCCGCGGCGTCCCAGGCCCGGTAGCCGAGCTGCGTGGTGGGACGCCAGGGCCACACCGTGGCGCCGACGTAGTGGCCCAGCGAGGCGAGGGCGCGGGCGACCGTGTCCGCCGGCCCCGAAAGCCCGTCGGCGAGGCGGCGCGGGGGCATCATCGCGATGCGGAGGGCGAGCGTGGCGCCGACGACGCCCCACATCCCGGCGAGCTTCGCGCGGCGTGTGGCGTCGACGCGCTCGGCGCCGAGCGTCTCCAGCGTGAGGAGCGCGGGCACCACCACCGCGGCCTCCTTGCTGAGAATCGCGAGGCCGAGCAGCACCCCCGTCCCGACGCCGCGGCGGTCGCGCGGGCCGTCGAACACCCGGTTGCCGACGAGCGCGAGGAGCGTCATCCAGAGGTCGGTGGAGCCCGACACCCACGTCACCGACTCGGGGCGCGAAGGGTGCACCGCGAACACCAGCGCGCCGAGGAGCGCCGCGACGTCACCGCTCGGCCGATCGTCGGCGATGCGACGGCGCAGGAAGCCGAAGGTGAGCAGCGTGCACGCGAGGTGGAGCGCGAGGTTGACCGCGTGGTACCCGAGCGGCGACGTCCCGAAGGCCTGGAATTGCAGCGCGTAGGCGAGGGTGACCACCGGGCGCCAGTACATCCGCGAGAGGCTCTCGCCCGTCTCGCTCGCGGCGGAGATGTGCCAGAAGTCTTCGCGGAGGAGCGCCGGGAGGTTCGAAAGGTCGCGGAGGTAGGCGTTGGAGACGATGAGCCCGTGGTCGTCCCACACCCACTGCCCGGGGAGCCCGAGGCCGAACACCAGCAGCGTCGCCGTTACCAGGAGCGCGAGCAGCTTCGCGCGGAGCGAGACGCCTGCGGGGGCCTCGTCGGTCATCGCCCGCCTGTGTGCCACCGAGCGATTTGCCGCGTCAACGCTTTCGGTGCGCGGTCAAGGTATGTCCGCGCGCGGCGGGGAGGGGGATTGTGCGGGCGGGCGAACGGATACAGGGTTCTGCCGCACGGAGACACGCACCATGAGCAACACCGCCTCGACCTTCAAGCTCCCCCTCGGCAACCTCACCCCCGACGCGACCGACGCCGCGTGGCGCATCGCGGGGACGCAGCTCATCAAGCTCACGCGGGCGCCGCTGGTGGCGGCCCTGTCGCGCAACCTCGGCCCCGGCGACGAGGCCCTCCGCGCGCGCATCGCGGCCTTCCTGGAGACCGAGCTCGGGACGGCGATCCTCACGGCGATCGTGTCGGTGGGGCTGTCGGCGATGCCCGCGCTGCCGCTGCCGGGGGCGAGCGCGCAGGCGGTCCCGCGGCTGGCGCAGGAGCTGCGGGTGAAGGCGATGGCCGACGCGGCGGACTTCGCGGCCGACCTGCTGATGGGGCCGCTGCGCGAGTCGCTCGCGATGATGATCCTCACGGCCGGGACGCAGGGCGCCACTGCGACGCTGGGGGAGCACCAGGGGGTGGTGGATTTTGCGCCGCCGCAGGTGGTGGCGACGCAGCGCTGAGGGGACGGCGTTCAGCCCGTCATGCGGTCGGAGTGCTTGAAGTACTGCCGCGCGTAGGCGACGAGCTGGCCGTTGGTGGGGTGATCGATGGACTCCACCGCGACGACCTTCGCCTCCGTCGCCCGCTCGTGGGCGTGCAGGTGGCGGAGAAACTCCAGCTTGGCCTTCCCCGGGCCGACGACGAGGATGCGCTCCGCGTCGGCGAGCTGCTTCGCCGCCTGCTCGTAGAAGTTCGGGTCGGAGAGCTTGCGGTCCTTGTCGCGACGCAGGTGGTGGTGGAGGTGCGTCGCGGCGTGGAGCTCGACGCGCTCGATGTCTTCGCCCGAGAACCGAAAGATGCGAGCCTCTTCGTGGTCGATCCAGACGACTGCGTGGGGAGTGGTCATGGGCGACTCGCACAGCACCATGGATGCCAAGGCGATTCACGACGAGAACCGATGGATGCGTGACGCGCGCAGTGCATCGGGGCGCGCAGGGTGCGCCCGGCGCACGGGGTTCGGTGTCTCAGGTGAGGCGGAATGGCGCGGTGGCGTTCAGCGCGCTGCGGGGACGGCTTGAACGCGAATCTCGGTCAAAGGCACCTGACGCGTGGGGTCGCGCGGCGGTCCGGCGCCCTCCCACTGGCCGACGTAGAGCCAGCGGGCGTTGGGCGCGGTGATCGAGCGCGGGGGCTCTCCCGTGGTGGGCCACGCGCCGCCCATCCAGGCCATGCCGAAGGTGCCGTCGGTGATCACGTCGCCGTCGAGGGTGAATCGCCCGCACCGGATGGTGGTGTTCTCGCGACACCACGCGGGCTCGATGACCGGCCCGGTAAGAAACCACGCCCCGTTGGGCACGCCGCCCACCGCGCTGGTGAATCCCTGCGCGCCGAGGCGGGCGAGCTGCGCGACGCGGAGGAAATCCGTCCACGTGCCGTCCGCGGCAGGCGTCCGCTCGCGCGCCACGCGGACGAACACCTGCTCGTTGCGATCGACCACGGGGTACCACCCGGTCGCGTCGATGGGGGTGACGGTGCGGGCCTCTTGCGACCCCTCAATGAACACCCGCTCGCCCACGGCGCCGATCACCGCGACGACGCCCACCGTGGCCGCGCGCGGGAGGCGCACGGGGAGGTTCTGGGTCGACACGCCGAGGAGGTAGGCCGTCGCGTGCCAGTCGCCGTTGGAGACAAACGCGGCGATGGTCGCCGTCACGCCGTGCGCTCCATCCGGGAGCTGCGTCGGACGAACCGACAGGAGCTGCATGCGGGCCTCGGTGCCGAGCGCGAAGGGGCGCGCGGCGAAGGTGTAGCCCTCCCCCGGTCGGCACGTGAGGATCCCGAGGGCCGGGCCGGTCACCTGGCGCCCCGGGTCTTCAGCGGCTCCCTCGGGCGTGAGGAGCGCGAGGAGCGCGCCGGGGAGCACGTCGGTGTTGGCGACGGCGAGCACGCGGTTGCCATCACGCTGGAGCCGCGGGAAGAGCCCCGCCAGTTCGATCACGCGGTCGTGGGGGCGGTGCAGCTCGCCCATGCCTGTGTCCGCGAGGACGTGGTCGACGCCGAGCACGGCGAGGGAGTCGTGGAGACGCCCCGCGGCGCAGGGATCGATGGCGGGGGCGGCGGCCACGGCGACGTCTTCGACGGCGGGCGCGTCGGGTGGAGGAGCGGGCGTGGGGGCGACGACGGGGCGAGGGGTCGTCGAACACGCGACGGTGAGGGCGCCAACCAGCGCGATGCGGAGTGCCTCCATGAGCGAGAGGGTCGTCGCTTCGCGCGACGACGTCAACAGGGCGTCACGAGAAGCGCCTACCAGCGCCAGAGACGGGAGAGGTCGAGCTCGATGGCGTCGAAGGGTGGGGCGCGGACAGGGTCGTCGCCGACGGCGTGGAGCTCGAGGAGCCACCCATCGGTGACGCGCCGAAATACTTGGAGCGTCTGGCTCACAGGGTCGAGCGTCCAGGCGTGACCGACGCCGCGGCGGAAGTACATGGGCATTTTGACCATGAGGTCGTGGCGACGGGTGGAGCTCGAAAGGATCTCGCAGACCCAATCGGGGACCACCGTGATCGCGGCGCTGTCAGGGAGCTCCGGGAGCCGTTCTCGATGCCAGCCGGCGAGGTCGGGTTCGGCGATGTCGGGCAGGTCCCCGAGGTGCAGTTCAGGTTCGGGGAGGATGATCCAATCACCTGGGCCACCCTTACCCCAACGAAACGGTGGGGTGAGCTCGGCGCCGAGTTGAATGCCCGCGCTCTGGTGAATGGGTCGAGGCTTCGCCGACGCGTAGAACACGCCGTTGATCACCTCGGCGACGACGTTGGGCGGCGCCGTGCGATAGGCCTCCACCACATCATGCGGCAGGTTGGGAAACTCCGGGTCGAGCGCGTACGCGGGGTCGGACGGCATGCCGCGACGCTATCACACCCTCGCGCTACCGCCGCGTCCGCGCGTAGCCCAGGCGCTGCTCCATGCGCTGGCCCTCGCAGCCCGCGTCGGTGCTGACGAAGTGGTCGCCGCTCGACGGCACGTAGCAGCGGTAGAGCGCGGCGGTGTCGGCCACCGCGGCGTCGTGGATGTACCCCACGGGACCCATCGGGTGTTGCCCCTCGCAGCCCGCGTCGGGCGTGAGGAGGGTGTGGTCGCCGACGCGGCACTCGAAGAGGAGGTGCGTCCCAGGCTGCGGGTCGCGCCAGAGCCACCACACACCCTCCTCACGGAAGCCCGCGGGGGCGATGCGCGACGAGGACCAGTGGCCGCGCGTCGGGTGGTGGCTGCGGCGGAGGCGCGTGTACGGGAGGTCTTCGAAGCCGCACGAGAGCATCGGCGGCGTGAGGTCGTTGCGGTTGGCGAGCGCCCACACGGCCCAGGCGGGCTTGGCGCTGCGGTCGGGGTTGCGGAGGCCGAGGCCGAGGCCGTCGGCGAGCTCCACGGGGTGGTCGACCATGCGGTGATAGATGTAGTTGTCGATGCCCGGAGTGCCGAGCACGTTGCGGAAGGTGTCGCACACCGCGCGGGCCTGCGCGTCGGGCGTGCTGCGCGGGGCGACGCTGTTCACGCCGCTCTCGGTCAGCTCCACCTCCCACGCGCTCGGCGTCGCGGGGAACGTCCGCCGCAGCCACCCCACCACCGTGCCGAGGTTGCCGTAGGTGACCCGCGGCCAGTCGTCGGGCGAAAACTCCGGGCGCAAGAGGTCGGGCGCGTAGGGGTGGTAGGCGACCCGCCAGGCCCGCGTCCCCGCGCGCGCCGCGAAGCCGCGGAGGAAGGTCTCGCCCGACAGCAACGGCCTGCTCGCCGCCGGGGCGTCGAAGCTCGCGCCGAAATGGTGCTCCAGCGAGATGAGGACGCGCGCCGCGGGCTGCTCGACGACGATGCGGTCGTAGGCGGCGTTGTAGAGGTTCGCGTAGGCGGCGATCCAGCGGGTGGCGTCGCACGCGGGGCCGCCGTTGCCGCAGCCGATGTCGAACCAGTCGTTGGCGTTCACCTCGTTCCAGAGGACGAAGTCGACGACGCGACCGAACCCGTGACGGCCGTCGTAGCGGCGCGCGAGGGCGGCGGTGAAGCGCGCGAAGTCCTGCGGGTCGGTGGGCGCGCAGAAGATCGCGAAGCCCGGCGACGGCGGCGTGCACGGGCCGCGGGCCCACGCCGGCGTGCCGTAAAGCACGCCCGTCACCGCCACCGCCCGAGCGCTGTAGCGGCGGATCTCGTTGTCGACCGCCGCGGGGACCGTGTAGCAACGCCCGTCGAAGGGGAGATCGTTCGGCCCCGTACAACCGGCCTCCGTGCGGCGCGCGGGCTCCCACTCGGCCCACAGGAGGTTGACCGCGATGCCGCCGGTGTTGTTGCCCACCACCTCGTTGAGGTCGGCCCAGTAGTCGGGCTGGAGCCCCTTGATGCGATACGCCGTGCGGGCGGGGTAGGGGAGCTGCGGACCGAGCGGCGGAGGGCCCTCCATCGGGAGATCGGGCGCCCCCCCGGTGCCTCGGTCGGAGAGGGGCACCGCGTCGCTCGCGGGCTCCGTGGCGATGTCGGGCGCGACGTCGGGCGCAGCGTCGGGCGCGACGTCGGTGGTGACGTCGAGGCCCGCGTCGGGGGCGAGGTCGAGTGCGAAGTCGGCGGGGACGTCGGGGGACGGTGGCGCGAGGTCGTCGGGCGCGGTCGCATCCGCGTCGGGCGTCGCCATCTTGGCGTCCGTGGGCTTCGGCGTCGGCAGGAGCCCGGGATCGGGCGCGCAGGCGGTGAAGAGTGCGCCGAGGGCGGCGGCGAGGCGCGTTCGCATGGCGGCGATGATCGCACGGCGGCGGCGCAGCGGGGCATTGCGACGGAGGGAGCGTCCGTGCGAGCGTCGCGGCCCACCCGCTGCCGATGGAGTGACGACGATGCGCCTCGACGAATACATGAAGCTCGACGCGGTGGCCCTCGCGGCCCTGGTGCGCGACGGCGAGGTGACCGCCCGCGAGCTCGTCGACCTCTGCCTCGCCCGCGTCGACGCCGTGAACCACAAGCTCAACGCCGTCGTCCATCGCTTCGACGACCGCGCCCGCCGTGACGCCGACGGTACGCTCCCCGACGGCCCGCTGCGCGGCGTCCCCTTCCTCGTCAAAGACCTCGACGGCTCCCTCGCCGGCGCGCCGCTCACCATGGGCTGCCGCGCGCTGAAAGACCACGTCGCCGCCCAGGACAGCGAGCTCTTCGCCCGATTCCGCCGCGCGGGCGTCGTCTTCGCGGGCAAGACCAACACCCCCGAGTTCGGCATCCTCGGCGTCACCGAGCCCGCCCTCTTCGGGCCGTGCCGCAACCCCTGGAGCCTCGATCACACGCCCGGCGGTTCGAGCGGCGGTTCGGCGTCGGCCGTGGCCGCGGGCATCGTCCCGGTGGCTCATGGCGGCGACGGCGGCGGGTCGATTCGTATCCCCGCGTCGGCCTGCGGTCTCTTCGGGCTCAAGCCCACGCGCGCTCGTATGCCCCTCGGCCCCGACGTGGGCGAGTCGTGGCACGGCCTCGTCGTCCCGCACGTCATCTCCCGCACGGTGCGCGACAGCGCGGCCTTCCTCGACGCCACGCACGGCCCTGACGTCGGCGCCCCCTACGTCGCCCCGCCGCCCGCCGGGCGCTTCCTCGACGAGGTGGGGCGCGACCCCGGGCGGCTCCGCGTGGGCTACACCACCCGCTCGATCCTGGGGCAGCGCACCGACCCCGCGTGCGTCCGCGCGTGCGAAGACGCCGTGCGGTTGCTGGAGAAGATGGGGCACACCGTGTCGGAGGTGGCGCTCCCCATCGACGCCCCCGCGGTGCGCCTCGCGTACCTCACGATCGTCGCCGCGGGCTCGGCGGAGGCCGTGCGGCAGACGGGTGAGCTCACGGGGCGCGCGCCGACGCCCGACGGGTTCGAGCCCGTGACGTGGTTTCTCGCGCAGGTGGCGGGCGCCATGCGGGCGTCGGACCTGGAGCGGGCCCGCACCACGCTGGCCCGCACGCAGCGCCAGGTGGGCGGGCTCTTCGAGCGCTACGACGTGCTCGTCACCCCGACCCTCGCGCACCCGCCCTCGCGCGTCGGCGAGCTCGCCCCCAAGCCCTGGGAGCTCGCGGGGCTGTCGGTGCTCCGCCGCGTGTCGTCGCCGAAGGTGCTCACCACCGTGCTCGAAGGCTTCGCCCAGAACGCGCTGGAGAAGACGCCCAACACCATGCTGTTCAACATGACCGGGCAGCCGGCGATGAGCGTGCCGCTCGCGTGGAGCGACGGGGGATTGCCCCTGGGCGTGCAGTTCGTGGGGAGGTTTGGCGACGAGGCGGGGCTGCTGCGGCTGGCGGGGGCGCTCGAAGCGGAGCGACCCTGGCGCGATCGCCGCCCCGCGCTGTAGGGGCGCGGGGAGCGATCGGCGCGTCAGCTCACGGGTGGTTGGAGTCGACCTCGGTCACGTACAGCGTGGCCGGGTTGTTGGCCGACGCGTCGTAGGTGCCCACCCAGATGTCGTAGCGACCGGCGCCGGGGTTGTGGAAGTCGATCGTCGGCATGAGGGGGTTGGTCCACCCGTCGCGGTGGTGGTCGTCGTTGCAGCGCCACTGGCCGCTCGGCTCGTTGATGATGAGCGTGGCGTCGGAGTTGTTGCCCGTGACGACGTAGAAGCGGAGCAGCGGGAAGGTGGTGCCCGCGGTGAAGTTGAAGTGGAAGTCCGGACGGCGCGTCACGAACGAGCGGCCGCAGGCGTCGCCCGTGGCCGAGTCGCGGATGTTGAGGTCGGCGACGTTCACCGGGTTGCGGCCGCCGCCCGCCGTGAGGCGGAAGGGCCACGGGTCGGGGGTGAAGCCCGTGCGGAGCTCGCCGCCGCCCGCGTTGGCGCGCGCGTTGTAGTCGAGCGTCGTGCGCGCGGCGTTCCAGTGCGCGATGTCTTCGGCCGAGAAGGTGGGGGCGGCGGGGGCCGCCACGGGGGCGGGCTCGGGCGCGGGCGTCGGCTCGGCCACTGCGGGCGTGGGCTCGGGGGCCGGCGTGGGGGCCGGGGCCGGCGCCGGGGCCGGCGTGGGGGCCGGGGTCTGCGCGGACGAGCAGCCGAGGGCCGAGAGCATCGAGAGCGTGAGAATCATTGCAGAACGCATGGACGGTCTCCTTGATCTGGGGGCACCGTCGTGTCGGCACCCCTGCACGCGCGACGTGTTGCCAGACATTCCCGATGCCAGACAAGCGCATTCGTCCGAGCGCCGCGGGGAGTACGATCCCCGGTCTTACGGTTTTACCGCCACCAGCCAGCGCACCATCACCCAGTCCACCTCGTGCTGACGGCTCGTGGGGAGCCCTTTGGTGCGCGTGATGGCGTCGCCGTCAATCTGCAGCCGCGCCTTGGTGAACATCCTCCCCGCGTGCTCCATCTGCTTGCGCACGTCGGGCCCGAGCACGTGCGCCAGCTCCGAGCCCGGCGTCATGTCCCCCTTCTTGAGCACCCTCGGCCGCACGTACTGAGCGGGCATGTCGACCTTCGCCGTGTGCTCAAACTGCTCGACCCGCACGCCCACCCACACCTGGCAGGCCTTCGGGTCGAAGCCTCCGGCCGAGACGCCGCCGATCGCGCAGTCGACGCTCCAGCGCTCGTCGAGCCACGATTCGAAAGCGAGTTCGAAGCGCTCGCGGTCGGGCACGTTGCGCTTGTGGCGCGGGGCCGCGTCGCGCAGCGCCGTGAGCGCGTCGGCCTCGGAGGCGTCGGCGTCGAGGCCGAGCGAGGCGAGGAACCCCTTCGACACTTCGGGGAGGGCGTTTTGCGCCAGCGGGAGGCCGACCATGATGCGCGTGTAACACTCGTAGATCATCGGAGGGCGCGGAGGGTGTCAGCCTCTGGGCTCGACGGCAACGTCCGTCCGCGCGATGCCGGTGTGATACGGTCGCTCGGCGATGCCCAACCACCGTGCAGGCCGGGTGGGCGTGCGGCGGGTGGCCTTCCTCCTGGTGGCCCCCTTCGAACGCTTCCTCCGCACCGAATTCGCCGGGGCCGCGCTCCTCGTGGGCGCGGCGGCGATCGCGCTCGTCTGGGCCAACAGCCGCCTCGCGGGCAGCTACCGCCACCTCGTCGAGCTACCGGTCGGGCTCCACCTCGGCGCCCTCCGCGTCAGCCTCCCGCTGCGCGCGTGGGTCAACGACGTCGCGATGGCCTTCTTCTTCCTCGTCGCGGGGATGGAGATCCGCCGCGAGCTCTCCACCGGCGAGCTCCGCACGCCCGCGCGCGCCGCCCTCCCCCTCGTGGCCGCGCTCGGCGGGATGCTCTTCCCCGCGGGGCTCTACGCGCTCGTCGCGCAGGGCACCGCGGCCTCGCGCGGCTGGGGCATCCCGATGGCCACCGACATCGCCTTCTCGCTCGGCGTGCTCGGCGTCGTGCGCCGTCGCGTCCCGCCGTCGCTGCTGGTGTTCCTCACGGCCCTCGCCATCTTCGACGACCTCGGCGCCATCGTCGTGATCGCCCTCTTCTACGGCGGTCGCATCGACCACTTCGGCGTCGTCGCCGCCGTCGCGCTCACCGCCGCCCTTGTCGGCCTCTCTCGCGCCCGCGTCGCCTCCTTCGTCCCCTACGTCGCCTTCGGAACGGCGCTGTGGTTCGCGCTCCACCGGGCGGGCATCCACCCGACGCTCGCGGGCGTGGTCACGGGGCTCTGCCTGCCTCCGTTTCCCGCGCGCCCGGTGGAAGACGTGCTGGCCGACCTGGAGGGCTCCCTCGACGGGCTCCGCCGGGGAGCCCGCGCCGACCGCAACGTCCTCGCCGCCATCGAGCGCCACCTGGAGTCGATGCAGAGCCCCCTCGACCGGATGATGCACGGCCTCCACGCCGTCGTCGCCTTCGCGATCGTTCCGGTCTTCGCGCTGCTCAACGCGGGCGTCGCGCTCGACCTGCGTGCGTCGTCGTTGTGCGACCCGGCGGCCGTCGGGGTGGCGCTCGGGCTCTTCGTGGGCAAGCCCGTCGGCATCACCCTCGCGGCGTGGGCGGCGGTCCGAACGGGCGCTTGTGTGATCCCGACGGGCGCGCGGTGGCGCGACGTGTTCGGCGTCGCGATGCTCGGCGGCATCGGCTTCACGATGTCGCTCTTCGTCAACGAGCTGGCCTTCCCGGGGGCGCACGTGAGCGCCGCGACGGCGAAGCTCGGGGTGTTTGCCGGGTCACTGCTGTCGGCCCTCGCGGGGGTGCTCTTCCTCCGCGCGACGGGGCGCCCGCGGGCGAGCGAGGCGACGGAAGACGACGTGGCGGTGGAGGTCACCGACGCGCCGCCTGAGCGCTCGCCGTAGCCCTTCGCGCGCGCGGCCCTTTCGGGTATACCTCCCGCCGATGGCCCGAACCGCACGACCGCAACGCACCGAAACCGCCAGCGAGCGGAGCCACCCCGGCGACCGCGCCGAGCTCGAACGCCAGATCGAGTCGCTTCAGCGCGAGGTCGATCGACTGCGTGCCGTCGTCGCGAAGGGACCCAGCGACGAGACCTGGTTCACCCCCGGGGTGCTCGGGGTGCTGGCGCTGGGGATCTTCTTCGCGCTGTGGTTTCGCTACGAGCCCATGTCACGGCAGCGCCCGGCGACGGCGGCGGTGGAGACCACCACGCTCGGTGAGTACAACCCGCCGCCCGCAGCGCCTGCGCCCGCCGCCCCCGCTGCCCCCGGTCGCTGACCCGCGCTACGGCCCCTCGCGCACGCAGCGGAAGCGCCCGTTCACCGGGATGCAGTACGCGATGTGCCCGTCGACCGGGCGGCACCGCCGCGCCGCCTCCGCGGGGGAGCACGCATCGTCGGGAAACGAACACGCCCACCCGCCGTGCTCACACGGCCGCCCCGCGAGGTACGGGTAGCACTGCCCGAAGCGCCCGTGGGCCGCGCAGATGCCCGGCGCGCGACACCCCGCGGGCAGGCACACCCGCTGCGGGAAGGGGACCATCTGCGCCGTGCCGCAGCGCTGGCCCGTGGGGCAGTCAGCGTCGCGCGCGCAGCCGTCCACCACGCACGTCCCGAGGCGCCGCCCCTCCCGCCACGCGCGGGCGTCGGCGCAGTCGCGGAGGGCGCGGCTGTACTGGGCCTCCAGGTTGGCGTTGAAGCACCGGCCGCTCGGACACTCGTCGTCTGTGGTGCAGGGGCGTCCCTCGACCACGGCCACATCGGCGACGCTGGCCATGTGCGGGGCGGGCGCGTCGGGGACGAGCGGGGAGGCCGTGACCTCGACGCGCACCGTCACGTCGGGCGCCATCGCGCGGAGCGTGCGACGATGTTCGCAGGCCGCGAGGAGGGCGACGAGGGCGATGCGGGGGAGGGCCGTCACGCGACGGCGATGATAGACGAGATCAGCCCTTGAGGAGCCAGCCGAAGAGGGCGCGCTTGAAGGTCTCGCGGCCCATGACGGAGATCGACTCGGTCAGCGGGATGGCCTTGGGGCACACCTCGACGCAGTTCTGCGCCTTGCCGCAGTCGGTGATGCCGCCGACGCCCATGATGGCGTCGAGCCGCGCGCCCGCCTGCATCTTGCCCGAGGGGTGCATGTTGTAGAGCCGGGTGAGGGAGATCACCTGCGGGCCCATGAAGTCCGAGCGGTCGTTGTAGTTGGGGCAGGCCTCGACGCAGCAGCCGCAGGTCATGCAGCGCGACAGGGGGTACATCACCTCCTGGTCTTCCTGCGACACGCGGGGGCCGACGCCGAGCTGGTGCGAGCCGTCGATGTTGATCCAGCCCTTCACGGTCTTGAGGCTGTCGAACATCCGCTGGCGGTTCACGACGAGGTCGCGCACGCGGGGGAACTTCGTCATCGGCTCGACGACGATCGTCTCCCCGTTGGGCGAGAGCTCCTTCACGAGGGCCGAGCAGGCCTGCCGCGCGCGGCCGTTGATCACCATCGTGCACGCGCCGCACACCTCCTCGAGGCACGAGCTGTCCCAGTTGACCGGCGTGGTCGACTGGCCCCCGGTGGTGACGGGGTTCTTCTGGATCTCCATCAGGCAGGAGATGACGTTCATCTGCGGCTTGCGGGGGACCTTGAACTCCTCCCACGAGGAGCTCCCTGCCGCTTCGCCGCGCTTGATCTTGAGGGTGACGGTTTCCGTGGCCATGTTCAGCGCGCCTCCGTGGCGTCCGCGGGCTTCGCCTCCGCGGGCTTCTTCACCTTGCCGTAATCCCTGATCTGCGGCTTGAGCAGGGAGATGTCGACGGGCTCGTAGGAGAGCTTCGGGCCCTCCGGCGTCCACTGGGCGAGCGTCGACTTGAGCCAGTGCTCGTCGTCGCGCCCCACGGCCTTCGGGTCGTCGGGGTGCAGCTCGGGGTCGTACACGGGCTTGTAGTGGGCCCCGCGGCACTCCTCGCGGGCGCGCGCCCCGGCCGTGATGAGGTGCGCGAGGTCGAGCATCCCGCGCAGGTGGCGGAGAAACACCACCGGCTGGTTCATCCCGCTCGCCGTCTTGTCGAGCGTCGCGCACTTCTCGAAGCGCTGCTTCATCGACCCGATGCGCCCGAGCACGTCGTCGAGCTCCTTGTTGTGGCGCTCGACGGTGACGTACTTGAGCATCATCTCGCCGAGCTCCTCGTGGAGCCGGTAGGGGTTCTCGGTGTACTCCGCGCCGGTGCGGGCGCCGAAGGCCTCGTGCTCCTTGCGGGCGTGGGCGAGGGCGCCGTCGAACAGCGAGCTGGAGAGGTCGTACGCGCTGGCCTTCTTGCCGTCGCGCGCCTCCCGCCAGGCCGCCATCGCGGGGCCCGTCACCATGCCGCCGTAGATGCACGAGAGCAGGGAGTTGGCGCCGAGGCGGTTGGCCCCGTGGTACTGGTAGTCGACCTCACCCGAGACGTAGAGCCCGGGGATGTTGGTCGACTGGTTGCGCGGCGACGCGGGGGCGAGCAGGCCCTCCGACGTGCGCTCGAAGTCGCACCACAGGCCCCCCATCGAGTAGTGGACGGCGGGGAAGATGCGCATCGGGTTGTCGTAGGGATCTTCCCCCGCGAACTTCTCGTAGATCTCCAGCACCCCTTCGAGCTTCTTGCGCACCGCGGCCTTGCCCGACGGCGTCTTGCAGAGGTGCGTCACGTCGAGGTAGGCGGCCTGCTGCCCCTCGGCGCTGTAGCCGTCGTGCACAACAGTGCGGAAGATCTCGCGCGAGGCGATGTCGCGCGGCACGAGGTTGCGGTACTTCGGGTAGCGCTCTTCGAGGAAGTAGTAGCGCTCGGCCTCGGGGATCTGCGCGCCGTGGCGGCGGTCGTTGCGGTCCTTCGGCACCCAGATGCGCCCGCCCTCGCCGCGCACGCTCTCGGAGATGAGCCGCAGCTTGTCGGTGCCCGGGATGGCCGTCGGGTGCACCTGGATGAACTCGCCGTTGCCGTACAGCGCGCCCTGGCGGTAGGCCACGGCGGCCGCCGAGCCGGTGTTGATCACCGAGTTGGTGCTGCGCCCGAACACGATGCCAGGGCCGCCCGTGGCGAGGCACACGGCGTCGCCGCGGAACACCTCCATCGCGCCCGACTTGAGGTCCTGCGCGACGATGCCGCGGCAGGCCCCTTCGTCATCGAGCACGAGCTGGACGAGGTCCCAGTACTCGAACTTGCGGACCATCTTCTCGCCGGGGACGGTGATGCCCTTCTCGTCCTCGACGTCGACCGTCTCCCAGCGGCGCACCTGCTCGTCGAGGGCGTAGAGGAGCTGCTGCCCCGTGGTCGCCCCCGCGAAGGCCGTGCGGTGGAAGAGCGTGCCGCCGAAGCGCCGGAAGTCGAGGTTGCCCTCGGGCGTGCGGTTGAAGGGAACCCCCATGCGGTCGAGCATGAACACGATGCCCGGCGCGGCGTAGGCCATCCCCTTGGCGGGGGGCTGGTTGGCGAGGAAGTCGCCGCCCTTCACCGTCTCGAGGAAGTGGATGTCGGGGGAGTCGCCCTCGCCCTTGATGTTCACCGAGGCGTTGATGCCGCCCTGGGCGCACACCGAGTGCGAGCGTTTCACCGGGACGAGGGAGAAGATGTCGACCGGGATGCCGGCCTCGCAGAGCTTGATGACGGTCATCAGGCCGCCGAGGCCGCCGCCGACGACGATGGCGCGGCGGACGGCGCCGGACTGCGTGAGGATGGACGATTTCGCTGCCATGGCGTTGCTGTCTCTGCGGGCGTTTAGGGTGCGTGGGGGGCGACGTCAGCGTCGCGACAGGTGCGCTCCACCTGCTGCTCGGGCATCGGGAGGATGCCGCCGCAGCGGTAGGAGAAATGAAGCAGGGTGTTGAAGCCGAGGGCCCACAACGCCACGCCCGCGAAGGCGCAGAGGGCCGCCGAGCGGCGCATCGAGCGCGCGCTGGTGGTAACACCCCAGGAGTTGCCGAAGAGCCACAGGCCGTTGGCGAAGTGAAACACCGAGGCCGTCAGCCCGAGGAGGTACGTGCCGAACATCGCCGGGGCCGCGAGGTCGCTCCCGAGGGCGCCATAGAACTCCTGCCAGTGCATCACCCCGAGCGTCTTCTGCACCCGGTACTGCCACACGTGGAGGGCGATGAAGGCGAAGGCCAGCACACCGGTTAGACGCTGCAACAGGTACATCCAGTTGCGCGAGTATCCGTAGGCGGCGACATTGGCCGAGCCCTGGAACGCGATCACGAGCCCGTAGACCGCGTGGAAGGTGAGCGGCAGCAAGATGCCGAACACCTCGACGTAGGCGAGGAAGGGCATCGCCTGGATCTCGCCCACCGCGTGGTTGAAGGCGTCGCGGCCGTACACCGCCCGCGCGTTGGTCCACAGGTGCGTGACGAGGAACAGGCCCACCGGGACGAGGCCCGAGAGCGAGTGCAGGCGGCGGAGCGTAAAATGGCGCCGGTGCCGGAGGGCGTCTGCCGCTGCGTCTGGCGTGTCGGCGTGCGTCATGCCCGGTGCTGCGGTTGATAGGAGATCGCGCCGGAGAGGTCAATACGCATGCGAGGCGACGAAACGGGCGGTCGCGCTAGGATCGACGCCGATGCACGGTTCGGACGCCATCGACGACGACCTCCTCGGCGCCATCCACGCGAGCTTCGCGGCCTTCACCCAGGCCACGGTCGACCCCGACGCGCGGGCCCACACGGGCCTCGAACGATGCCTCCGCGAGCGCTTCCCGGTGCGCGACTTCCTCGACCTCGCCGAGGTGGCGTTTGTCCGTTACCACTTCGAAGAGCCGCCCGTCGACGTGGAGGAGTGTCGGCGCCTCCGACGGACGTGGGCGCGCGACCTGCGCGTCACCCTCTGCGGCGTGTCGTGGGTCGACCGCGGCGGCGTCCGTGACATCCGCGACGTGGTGGAAGAGACGGTGACCCTCTGCGCCATCCCGTGGATGACCGAGCGCGGCACCTTCGTCATCAAGGGCGTGGAGCGCGCCGTCCACGCGCAGCTCGCCCGTTGCCCGGGGCCCTGGTTCGGGCGTCGCCTAGATCGGGCCGACGTCTTCCGCACCGTCGCCCACCTCGAGACGTTCCGTGGCCCTCGCCTCGAGGTGGAGCGGACGCGTCGCGGGCTCCTGCGCGCTCGCTTCGGTCAGCGGGGGTGGTTCCCGGCGACGACGCTCGCGCGGGCCTTGGGGAGGTCGCGGGAGGAGATTCTACAGCGCGCCTACCCGGTCGACCGGCTCCTCCTCGACGGGCCGCTCCGCCTCGTCTGCGCGCCCGGGACGCTCGTCGGGCGTCGCGTCGGGGGCGACCTCTACGTCGGGGGCGAGCTGCTCGCGAAGCGCCACCGCAAGGTGACCCGCGTCGCCGCGAAGCGCTACGAGGCCGCGGGCTCTCCGCCCATCCCGATCGACACGCCCTGGTTCGACCGGGCGCTCGCCGACGACGTGGTCGACCCCGCGACGGGCGCCGTGCTCGCGCGGGCGGGCGAGCAGGTCGCCGGGGTGATCGACCGGGCCCGCGCCTGCGGGGTGGCGTCGCTCCCCGTCCTCTGCGCGAGCCCGATCGACCCCTGGGGGCGGATGGACGTCGACCCCGCCGTGCTCGACACCGTCCTTGCGGACGGCCGTTCCGCGGAGGAGGCGCGCGCGACCGTGCTCGGGGCGCTGGGCGTTTCTGACGCCGCGCTGCTCGCCGACGAGACCGAGCGCATGCTGCGACACCGCCTGGGGCAGACCGAGCGCTACGACCTCACCGACGCCGGGCGCGCCCGCATGAACCGCGTCCTCGGCACCACCTCGAAGGCCCGCACGCTCGACGCGGACGACGTCGTCGCCACCCTCGTCGCGCTTTCGAAGCGAGGCGCTGCCGACTGCGACGACCCCGACGACCTCACGGGCGCGGTTGTTCGAACCGTGGGCGAGCTCCTCGCGGAGCGCTTCGCGTGGGGCCTCGAACGGGTGGCGACCATCCTCAGAGAGCGCCTGTCGATGCGCTTCGACGACGTCCCGATCGACCTCTACGGCATCGTCGACGGCGCGCCGATCACGCGGGCGCTGGGCGACTTCTTCGCGCGGAGCCGGGTGTCACGGCGGGCGGCGGTGCACAGCCCGATCGCGCGGGTGGCGCAGGCCCGCTGGCTCGCCGCGGTGGAGCCCGACCCCGTCTCGCAGCGCCGCACGGGCTTCGCGCTCGACGACACCTCCGCCACGCAGCTCGGCCTGCTCTGCCCCATCGAGCCCCCGTCACTCCCCGGCTCGGCGCTCGCGCTCGGCGCCACGGTCGGTCACCGCGGCGCCCTCGAGAGCCCCTTCGTCGCACCCCTCGAGTCGCCCCCGCGCGTCACCGACGACCACGCCTGGATCGGCGCCGTCGCGGCCCTCGTCCCCTTCGCCGTCCACAACACCGCCGAGGCCTGGATGCGGGGGTGCGCGTCGCTTCGGGAGGCGCTCCCTCCGCGGCGTGCGAGGCCCCCGCGCGTCGCGACGCCCCTCGACCGCCGTGTCGCCGCGGACAGCCGGTTTCCCGATGGACACGGGGTCACCGACGGCACCCTCGCGTGCGGCGACGACCTCCTCGTCGCCCTGATGCCCTGGCGCGGCTTCACCGATGAGCGCGCCATCGTGGTGTCCGAGCGCGTCGTTCGCGCGTCGCGGCTGTGCGTCGTGCGCGACGGGCGGTTGATCCCGCTGGCGGTGGGCGACGTCCTCGGGAGCCGGCACGGCGACCGCGGCGTCGTCGCCCTCATCGCCCCGGAAGAAGACCTCCCGATGCTCCCCGACGGGCGCGCGGTGGAGGCGGTGATCCACCCGGCGGCGGTGCTCGATCCGGGGGCCGTGGGAATGCTCTGTGAGATGGCCGCGGAGGCGCCCTGCGTGGTCGCCGCCACCGCCCGCAGCGAGCGCGACGTGCCGCGCGTGTGGCTGCGCGACGGCCGCTCGGGGGAGCGGTTCGACGCGCCCGTGGCGGTGGGGACGCTGCACCTGCTGCGGCTCCCGCCGTTGGTGGAGGACGTGGCGGAGGCGAGGTCGCGCGGGCCTCGCGAGGTCACCACCCGTCAGCCGAAGGGCGACGCGATGCACCGCGGCGGGCAGATGCTCGAAGAAGACGCCGTGTGGGCGCTCGTGGCGCACGGGGCCGCGTGGACGCTGCGGGAGTCGCTCACCGCCCGCAGCGACGACGAGCGCGCCGCCGCCGCCGTCGATCGCGCGATCGCCGCGGGTGAGAGCGCGACCCCGGAGGCCGTGTCGCACACCTACGAGGTGTTTCTTCGGACGGTGCAGGCGATGGGATTGGCGGTGGAGGCGCCTCGACAACGGCGGAGGTCGGCGCTACGGTCGCGGCCCTCTTCAGCGTGTAGCTCAGCAGCAGAGCATCGGGCTTGTTACCCGAGGGGCGCAGGGGCAGCACCTGCCACGCTGGCCGCATCTCCGTCACCCCATCGACGCCCTGTTCGGGGCGTCGTCTCGCGGCGTCCGCCGCATTCCTTCCTCTCGCACAAACACGGCACCGTCCATGCTTCCTGAAGCCAGCCCGGGCTACCTCCACGGTCTCATCGAGCGCGCCCTCGCCACCGCCGCGTCGCACCCCGACGCGAACACCCGCGATCGCGCCGTCGCCCGCGTGAAGCGCCTGGAGCGCGCGCTCCTCGGCATGGTGAGCGGCGTCGTCGGCGTGGGTTCGCGCACGCCTGTGGCGGGTACTCCCGCGTGGGCGACGCTGGAGGTGGTGAAGGGCGGCTTCGCAACCGGCGGCCTCCTCGCGGGCGGCGAGCTGCTCCCGCACGAGGAGGCCCTCGGCGCGACCGGCCGTGGGCGCACGCCGCTCAACGTCCACGCGTTCGGCGACGGTCTCGCGGAGCTCACCGAGCGGCTCACGTCGGGGCGGTATCGGGTGGAGGTTCCCGAGGAGGGGGCGCTCCTGGTGGCTGCGTGGCTGTTGGCGCGCGGCGAAGACGAGCGGGCCTTCGAACTGGTCGACGTCATCGCCCCGTGGTTCGACCGGCTTCGCTTCTACCCGGTGCCGGCGGAGAGCGCCGCGCCGTCGAGCGCGTTCGTGCGCCTGCAGCCCGTGGGCGACACCGTCGCTGACCTCGCCGCGGTGAAGGTGCCGAAGCAGGTCGCCCGCATGAACGAGACCCTCCGCGTGTGGTCGCCCTTCGAAGACCGCGTCGTCGCGCTCCTCCGTGAGACGATGGACGCGGAGGTCCCCTACCGTCGCTTCCCCGACGGCTGGCGCGCCCGCGCCGCGGAGCTCCTCGCCGAGCACGGCCGCCTCGTCACCGTCCACGGCCTCTGCAAGCGCTCGTCGGGCACGAAGAGCAACCTCGGCCGCCTCGTCGCGGGGCTCCGCAGCTACGTCACCACGGGCTCGGTGACCGAGCGCGAGCGCGGTGTCGCGCGGGTGTCTCTCGCGGCCATCGCGGCGAAGCGGGGCACGCCCGGGTCGCAGGCGTTGACGCAGCTCCGCGCGGTGCAGGCGGAGGTGGCCGCGGCGCCCACGACCCGCGAGCTCGCCGACGTGGTGGCCGCGCGCCTCGCTGCGCTGCCGAAGGACGGCGGCCTCGCGTCGGTGGAGCCCTGGGTCGTCCCCGTCGCGGACGCGGAGGCTCGGCGCGTCGGCGTGCGCGCGGGCGTCGCCATCCCGCCGTCGATCGCCGCGAAGCTCGACCGCTCGCTTGAGGCGCCGCTCGAAGACCTCGTCGCGCGCTCGGTGATCCCCTCGGGTGAGGTGCTCGCGATCGTGGCGCCGCAGATCACCGCGCAGGTGCGGGCCGCGGGCATCGCCGACCCGGCGCTCCGACGCGTCTACGAGTCGGTGTACGCGGCCTTCCGCAAGCGCCGCTCGCTCCTCCTGCTCGACCTCCAGAGCCAGGTGAAGATCGAGGAGCTCCCGTGGGTGGCCGCGATCCAGCGCGAGCGCGCGAAGGGCCTCGGCGCGCAGGTGCCCGCCCGCCTGACGCTCGAGCGCCTCGCGACGCTGGCGATCACCGCGTACCCCGACGTGATCCTGCCGAACAAGCTCATCACCGAGCTCCAGGGCCTCGCCAACGCGGCGAAGCTGGAGGCGCCGCTCGTCGAGGAGATCGCCGCCGACATCTTCATGGGGACGTTCTCGGGGAAGTTTGTGCGGGCGGCGAAGGTCGCGGCGCGGATGCTCCGGGGGACGCTCTACGAGACCTACTACGGCCTCCCCTTCGAGCGCGTGCTCGCGCTCCCGGAGGTGACCCCGGCGAAGACGAAGTCCCGCTGGGGGACGGCGGCCTCCGCGGCCTCGCCCGAGTTCGCGGCGCTGTGCCGCAAGCTCGCGCGCGCGCAGGCGAAGGGCTACGGGGTCGCCCGCAACGGCACCATCGTCGAGCAGGAGCAGCTCCTGACGACGCACAACCTCGCCGTGCTGTTCGACGCGCTGGGGCTCAAGGACGCGCTCGCCGAGTCGCTCCCGGGCCTCGCGCGGCGCTGCTTCACGGCCATCGTGAAGGCCTACGCGCAGCGCACCGTGACCCACCACGCGGGCCTCCTGCGCCTGAAGAACAGCGCCTACGCGTGGCGGCAGATGGTGTTCTTCCTGGCGGTGGCGCCGGCGGGGAGCGCGGAGGCGTTCATGCCCTGGGCGGAGGGTGAGCTCGCCCGCGCGGAGGAGGGCTTTCGCACGCGCTTCGCGCCGGCGCTGCGGGGCCTCGCGCACGTCGTCCGGGGCGGCCGCTTCGACGCCGAGGGCCGCGCGAAGGGGGCGCAGCGCTTCCTCGGGTGGACGGTGGGGAACCACTGGCTGACGGGCTGATCGGCGCCTACCCCAACGCCGGTCAGATCGCGGTCGTCGTGCGACGCGTTGAGCGGTCGTCGTGCGACGCGTTGAGCGGTCGTCGTGCGATGCGTTGAGCGGTCGTCGTGCGACGCGTTGAGCGGTTGTCGTGCGACGCGTTGAGCGGTTGTCGTGCGACGCGTTGAGTTCCCAGGGTTCGCAGGAGCTCACGCCTGGGCTGTGATCGGATCGCCCGCAGAGCCGGGCTCAGGGAGAACCACCGAGGGTCCGCGACGAGGGAGCCCGGCTTTGCGGGCGATCCGATCACAGCCCAGGCGTGAGCTCCTGCGAACCCTGGGAACTCTCGTTGACCCGTGCCCCTCGCCAACGGACGGGCTGATCGGCGCCTACCCCTCCGCCAGCTCCTTCTCGATCGCCTCCCACTCCGCCATCAGCGCCTCGATCTTCGGCCCGATGCTCGCTTCCTCATCGGCGAGCTCCTTCTGCCGCTCGGCGGTCGTCGTCGTGAAGAAGCCTTCGCTCCCCCACAGCGCCTCGATCTCCCGCTTGCGGGCCTCCGCGGCCTCGATGGCCGCGAGCGCCTTGTCGCGCTTCGCGGGGAGCGCGGTGAGGCGGTTCTTGCGGCGCTTCTCTTCGGCCCGTGAGGACGCGCGGTCGTCACCGCCGGCCTCCGCGCGGGCGGCCTTCGCCTCGTCGCGCGCCCGCAGCGCCACGGCCTCGCCGTCGAGGTGATCGTCGCCGCGCCACGCGAGGTAGTCGTCGTAGGTGCCGGGCACGTCGCGCACGCCCTCCGCGGTCACCTCCAGCACGCGCGTCGCGAGCTGCGAGACAAACCAGCGGTCGTGCGAGACGAAGAGAACCGTCCCCTCGAAGGTCTTCAGCGTCTCGACGAGGGCCCCGATCGACTCGATGTCGAGGTGGTTGGTGGGCTCGTCGAGCACCAGCACGTTGGGCCGCTCGGCCGTGATCGCCGCAAACACCAGCCGCGCCGCCTCGCCGCCCGACAGCCGCGCGACGGGCTTGTCGACGTCCGCGCCCGAGAAGAGCATGTGCCCGAGCAGCGAGCGCACCTCCGTCTGCGACGCCGCCGGACGAATCGCCGTGATCACCCGGTGCGGCGTCGCGGCGGGGTCGGACAGGAGCTCCTTGTGGTCCTGCGCGAAGTAGCCCGGGCGCGCCTCGTGGCCCCACTGGGCGCGGCCCGCGTCGGCCGCCACCTTGCCCATCGCGATCTTGAGGAGCGTCGACTTGCCGAGCCCGTTGGCGCCGATGACGGCCACCTTCTCGCCGCGGCGGACGGCGAGCGTCACGCCGCGCAGCACGGATTTGTCGCCGTAGGATTTGGTGACGCCGTCGAGGGTGAGCACGTCGCGCCCGCTCGGCCGCTCGGGTTCGAAGCGAAACCGCGGCGTGCGGCGCGTGCTCTCGGCCACCTCCACCACCTCGATGCGCTCGATCTGCTTCAGCCGGCTCTGCGCCTGCCGGGCCTTGGTGGCCTTGGCGCCGAAGCGCTCGACGAAGGCGCGCTTGGAGGCGATCTCGGCCTCGGCGCGGGCGGCCTCGCGCTCCTGCTGGGCGCGCGTCTCGGCCTTCTGCGCGACGAAGGCGCTGTAGTTGCCCGTGTAGATGGTGACGGTGCCGTAGTCGACGTCGAGCACGTGCGTCGCCATCCGGTCGAGGAAGCGCTGGTCGTGCGAGATGACCACCGCGCACCCGCGGTAGGCCGCGAGAAACTTCTCCAGCCAGCGGATCGACAGGATGTCGAGGTGGTTGGTGGGCTCGTCGAGGAGCAGCGCGTCGGGGCCGCCCACCAGCACCTGCGCGAGCAGCACGCGGAGCTGGAAGCCGCCGGAGAGCGTGGAGAGCGGCTGGTGATGCACCCGCGCGGGGATGCCGAGGCCCGCGAGGATGGCGCCGGTGCGGGCCTCGAGCGTGTAGCCGTCGAGCGTCGCGAGGCTCTCCTCCAGGTGGGCGGCGATGGTGGGGTCGGGGTGCTCGCCCGCGAGGATGGCGGCGCGCTCGCGGAGGAGCGCGTAGGTGCGCTCGTCGCCGCGCATCCCGACGTCGAGGATGGACGCGCTGCCATCGAGGAAGCGATCCTGACGGAGCACGCCCATGCGGGTGTTGGGGGGGAGGGCGACGGTCCCTTCGCTGGCGGGCTCGTCGCCGGCCATGATGCGCAGGAGGGTGGTCTTGCCCGCGCCGTTGGCGCCGACGAGGCCGTAGCGTGACCCGCGGTTGAGCACGAGGGAGACGTCTTCGAAGAGCGTGCGATCGGCGTAGGCTTTGCCGAGCCGGGAGAGGGAGATCATCGGGGGGCGGGAGGTGTCGCGCAGTCGGCGGAGAACCGCAAGCGAAGTGCGCTGGAGGCTGCGATCCCGCCGCCCACACAGGCGGCGGAACCGTCAGAAGGGGAAGGCTCAGCCCTTGGAGGGGAGATCGCCCAGCTGGTCGCCGAGCTTCTCCTTGATGAGGTCGCCGAGCGTCGAGCCGCGGCGGGCGGCCTTGTCGGCGGCCGCGGCGGCGGCCTTGTCGGCCCCACCCGCGCTGGCGGGGGCCTCGGTGGCCTCCGGACGGGCGCCGGGGGTGCCGCGGAGCGTGAGCGTGATCCGCTTGTCGCTCATGTCGAGCGAGAGCACGTTGGTCTTCAGCGCGTCGCCGCGCTTCAGCTTCTTGCCCTCGCCGAGGTCGGCGCTGATCTCGTGCGACGGGATGTACGCCTCGAGGCCGTTCTCGATGGTGACGTAGATGCCGCCCTCGAAGACGTTGAACACCTTCGCCTCGACCGGCTTCCCGGGGGGGTAGTCGTTCGGGATGCGCGACCAGGGGTCGTCGAAGAGCTGCTTGATGCCGAGGGAGACCTTCTTCTCGTCGTGGTTGATCGAGAGGATGACGGCCTCGACGTCGTCGTTCTTCTGGTAGAGGTCGGCCGGGTTGGCGACGCGGACGCTCCACGAGAGGTCGCTCTTGTGGACCATGCCGTCGACGCCGTCACGGATCCCGATGAAGATCCCGTAGTCGGTGATCGAGCGGACCTTGCCCGTGACCTTGTCGCCGGGGTTGAAGTCGCCGACGAAGAGCGTCCAGGGATCGGGCTCGAGCTCCTTGATGGAGAGCGAGATGCGCTTGGCCTTGGAGTCGACCTCCAGCACCTGACACTCGATGTTGTCCCCGACGTTGAGGATGTTCTTCGGGTGCTTGACGCGCTTGGTCCAGGACATCTCGCTGACGTGCACGAGGCCCTCGATGCCGGCCTCGAGCTCGATGAACGCGCCGTAGTCCGTGATCGACACGACCTTGCCCATGACGCGCTTGCCCGGCGGGAAGGCCTCCTCGGCGTGCTCCCAGGGGTCGTCCATGGTCTGCTTGCGGCCGAGCGAGATGCGCTCGGTCTCGGCGTTGTACTTCAGCACCTTCACGGTGACCTTGTCGCCCACCTGGAAGAGCTCCGAGGGGTGGTTGACGCGGCCGTAGCTCATGTCGGTGATGTGCAGCAGGCCGTCGATGCCGCCGAGGTCGACGAAGGCGCCGTACTCGGTGATGTTCTTGATGATGCCGATGACCACCTGGCCCTCCTGGAGGGTCTCGAGGATGGTCTTCTTGAGCTCGTCCCGCTCGCGCTCGAGGAGCACGCGGCGCGACAGCACGATGTTGCCGCGCTTCTTGTTGAACTTGATGACCTTGAACTGGAAGGTCTTCCCGATCAGCTGGTCGAGGTTGCGGATGGGGCGCAGGTCGACCTGCGAGCCCGGGAGGAAGGCCTTCACGCCGCCGCGGATGGTGACGCTGAGGCCGCCCTTCACGCGCGCGCTGATGGCGCCCTCGATGATCTCGTCGCGCTCACACGCGGCGGAGATCTCGTCCCACACCTTCATCTTGTCGGCCTTCTCCTTCGAGAGGAGAACGAGGCCGTTGTCGTCTTCGCGCGACTCGATGAGCACGTCGACGCGGTCGCCGGGCTTCACGGTCACGCCCTCGGGGCCCGTGAACTCCGAGACGGGGATCACGCCCTCGGACTTGAATCCGATGTCGACGACGACGCTCTCCTTTCCGACGCGGAGAACGGTGCCCTGGACGATCTCGCCCTCTTTGACCTTGTTCTGCTCCTCCATGGTCGCCTCGAAGAGGGCCGCGAAGGAATCTGCAGGATGAACGGTTTCGATGGTGGTGTTGGACATGCGGTAGCTCGAAGACCTTCCTTTCGATCGGATTTGCCAGGTGGGGCCCGAAGGAAACGGGAGGCGCGCTGCGGGGGGTGGAGTGTGGTCGTCCTCGCGCCCCGCGACCATCGCGGGGAGGTGGTGGAAGACCGTCAGTGGGGGGGACTTGCGG
>JBILLV010000362.1:0-8963 GCA_044375895.1 Polyangiales bacterium
GACGACGCGCTCGTCGCGGCGCGGGCGGCGGACGGCGCCGCGTGAAGCTCGCGGACATCGACTGGGCCACGTGGCGGCCGAAGGACGTCGCGACGCTGCTCTTCGTGATCCGCGGCGGCGAGGCGCTGCTCATGCGCAAGAAGCGCGGCCTGGGGGCGGGCAAGATCAACGCGCCGGGCGGGCGTCTGGAGCCGGGTGAAACAGCCCTCCAGGCGGCCGTGCGGGAGGTGGAGGAGGAGGTGTGCGTGCGGCCCGTCGGCGCGCGGGCGCGGGGCGAGCTGCGGTTTCAGTTTGCCGACGGGTACGGGCTGGAGTGCCACGTCTTCTCGGCCGACGCGTGCGAGGGTGAGCCCACGGAGACCGACGAGGCGGCGCCGCGGTGGTTTCCGCTCCACGAGCTGCCCTACGGGGAGATGTGGGCCGACGACGCGATCTGGCTCCCGCTCATGCTCGCGGGGGTGGGCTTCTCGGGGCGCTTCGTCTTCGACGGCGACGCGATGCTCGACCACGCGCTGGAGCTCCGCGACCCCGCGGCGCCGCTCTTTGAACGTCTCGGCGCGCTCGGCATCACCAGCGAGACCGTCGCGCACCCGCCCGTGTTCACCGTCGAGCAGGCGCGGCGCCATCGTGTTCGGCACGACGGCGTCCACGTGAAGAACCTCTTCGTGCGCAACAAGAAGGGCGCGATGTGGCTCGTCACGGCGCGCGAGGACGTCGCCATCGACCTCAAGGCGCTCGGGCGACAGCTCGGCGCGGGCACGCTCTCGTTCGCCTCGTACGACAGGCTCCGCGCGCACCTCGGCGTCGAGCCCGGCTCGGTCACGCCGCTCGCGGTGCTCAACGACCGCGGCGGAGCCGTCACCCTCGTCCTCGACGCGCCCGTGGCGGCGGCCGAGGTGGTCCACTGCCACCCGCTGCGCTGCGACCGAACGACGGCGCTGCGAGGCGACGCGCTCGTGCGCTTCGCGACGGACACCGGGCACGCGCCCGTGGTGGTCGACCTCGCGTCGGTGTGAGCGTCAGAGACGGCGGCCGCCGGTGACGGTGGCCTTGGTGAAGCCCTGCCAGCACGCGTCGTAGTCGCGCTGGCGTGCGGGGCTCTCCATCGCGAAGCGAGTCGGCGCGATCACCGCGCGGCTCTCGAACATGAACGCGAGGGTCCCGTCGATCTTCGCGGGGCGCAGCTCGGCGGCGACGGCCCGCGCGTAGCTTGCGACGTCGGGGCCGTGACCGCTCATGCAGTTGTGGAGCGACGCGCCGCCCGGGACGAAGCCGCCCTCCTTCGCGTCGTAGGCTCCGTGGACGAGGCCCATGAACTCGCTCATCACGTTGCGGTGAAACCACGGCGGGCGGAAGGTCTCTTCGGCCACCATCCAGCGCGGCGGGAAGATGACGAAGTCGCAGTTGGCCACGCCGGGCGTGTCGGTGGGCGAGGTGAGCACGGTGAAGATGGAAGGGTCGGGGTGGTCGTAGCTCACCGTCCCGATGGTGTTGAAGCGGCGCAGGTCGTAGCGGTACGGCGCGAGGTTGCCGTGCCACGCCACCACGTCGAGCGGCGAGTGATCGAGCTCGGTGGCCCAGAGCCCGCCTTGAAACTTCTGGTACACGCGCGTGGGTTGGTCGAGGTCTTCGAAGGCCGCGACGGGCGTTTCGAAATCGCGCGGGTTGGCGAGCCCGTTGGAGCCGATGGGGCCGAGCTCGGGGAGGCGAAACAGGGCGCCGTAGTTTTCGCACACGTAGCCCGAGGCGGCGCCGTCGAGGAGCTCGACGCGGAAGCGGACGCCGCGCGGGATCACCACCGCGTGGAGCGGGCCGCAGGTGATGGCGCCCATCTCGGTGGCGAGGCGGAGGCGACCGGCGCGCGGCACGATCAAGAGCTCGCCGTCGGCGTTGAAGAACACGCTCCCCTCCATCGAGCGGTTGCACGCGTAGCCGTGGATCGCGATGCCCGCTCCCGCCGCGGGTGAGCCGTTGCCGCCGTAGGTGGCGAGCGACGCGACGAAATCGGTGGGGGCCTCGGGCGTGGGGAGCGCGTCCCAGCGGAGGCGGTTGGGGGAGGGGGGGAGCTCGTCGAAGGGGCCGCTGCGGAGGAGACCGTGGGGGACGGGGTCGAAGGGAGCGTGCGAGGCGGTGGGGCGGAGGCGGTAGAGCCAGCTCCGGCGGTTGTCGCGGCGCGGGGCGGTGAAGGCGGTGCCCGAGAGCTGCTCGGCGTAGAGGCCGAAGGGCGCGCGCTGCGGCGAGTTGCGGCCCGAGGGGAGGGCGCCGGGCGCGGCCTCGGTGGCGTGCTCGTTGCCGAATCCGGTGAGGTATCCGTCCTCGATCATGGCGGTGTCTCCGCCCGCTGTACTACCCGAAGTCGCGGGCGGAGTGGAGGTTGTCGCGCTACTGCCCGCTGCCGCCGAGCGAGCGGCGGAGCGTCCCCTGCGCGACAAACTCCCGCCCGTCGAAGGTGAAGCGCTCGTAGCCGTCGCCGCGGACGAGCACGACGCCGCGCTGCATCGGCGTGCGCTCGTCGAGCTCGCCGCCCACCGCGAGGGTGACCACGTTGCTCCCGCCGACGCCATGGAGCGTGGCCTGGGTGAGCGGCGCGGCGACGTAGCTCGGCGCGTCGACGCTCGGGACGCCGCGCGTGGCGATGTGGCCGGTGAGGCCGTTGGCGCCGACGATGAAGACGTTCTCGCTGTCTTGCACGTGCACGCCGTTGAGGCCGGAGAGGCCCGTGAGCGATTCGAAGCGCGGGAAGACGCTCGCGCCCGGCGAGCCGCGGAGCACGAAGCCCGACGCGACGCCGCCCACCGCGAAGCAGTTGGCTTCGAAGCACGACACCGTGAACATGCGGTTGTCCGACGAGTTGATCGGCGCGGAGACCGTCATCGCTTCGGCGCCACGGTCGCCCACGCGGACGAGCGTGCCCCCGGAGCCGACGATGAGGTAGCGGCTGGCGGCGCGGGTGATCTTGTAGAGGTTCTCGTTGCGGGCGGCTTCGGGGAGGTCGGTGACGCGGGTGAAGCTCGTTCCGTCATAGTGGACGAGCACACCTTTGGGGCCCGTGGGCTGCGCCGAGCCGCCCACGAGGTACACGTCGCTCGGGCTCTCGGCCCACACGCCCCAGAAGGTCGGCGGCCCTTCGGCGAAGGTGATTCCGAGCGGGAGCGTCTCGCAGCGACCGTCGCGATACCGCAACACCGCGCCCCCTTCGCCCACGGCCCACACCTCGCGCGTGGCGCCTTCGCGCTCGACGCCGTGCGTCCACCAGAGCACCGCGTCGGTGCGGCAGCGCGTGGTGAAGCGCCCGCTGGTGTACTCGACGAGACGCCCGGCGGAGAGGCCCGTGCCGACAAGCCGGGCGGGGTCGACGCCGACCAGTCCGCCCGCGAGCCAGAGCGATCCGGGGAAGGCGCGGGGACCCCACACGGCGAGGAGCGAGCCGCCAGGGACGCCGCTGACGGCGAGGCGGAAGAGGTCACTCCCGTCGGGGTCGGGCGCGGGACACGCCGGGAGCGCGACGGCCGCGAGGGCGACGAAGGAGGTGGCGATGAGGGCGCGAAGCGGAGAGAAGAAGGTCATCGGGTGGGGAGGAGATCGCAACGGGTGTGCCGTCACCAGCGGGGTGGACCCGGCGGCGGCTGGTAGGGGTTCTGCGGTGGCGGATAAGGGTTCTGCGGGGGCTGGGGGTAGCCGTTGGGGCCCTGGCGGGGCGGGCCCTGGAGCTGCGCGCGGAGGTTTCGGATCTCGTCGCGCAGGGGGACGATGAAGTCGTAGCTGATGGTGCGGCGCTGGCCGCGGTAGGCACGCTCGGCGTGCCACTTGGAGAGGGCGAGGCGGGCGCACGCGCGGATGATCTGCGCGCGGATGGCGCCGCCCGGACCCATCGCGGCGGTGAAGATGCCGAAGGCCGAGCCGACGAGGTCGTACTCCTCGCGGGTGACGGTGCCGAGGAGCACCTCGTCCTGCAGGTTGGCGCGGATGATCTGGCCGCGGCGGCGCACCAGCGCGATGACCATCCCGAGGAAGGCCACCACGAAGACGAACCACAGGGGGAGCAGAATGAGAATGATCGGGACGTTGACCGCGGCGGAGAAGACGGAGGAGCCGTTCCAGATGAAATGGAGGAAGACGGCGGCGCCGTAGCCGAGGAAGGGGGCGGCCCAGCGGAGCGCGCCCGTGGCGGTCTCGCGCGACACGCCGAAGCCGATGCCCGTCATCGCGGTGAAGAGCGGGTGCGCCCAGGGCGTGATGACCCCGCGGAGGATGAAGAGGCCCGTGAGCGCGGTCTCCCCCTGCTTCGCGGCGCGCGCGTAGTAGATGACGTTCTCGACGGCGGCGAAGCCGAGGGCGACGAAGGTGGCGTAGATGATCCCGTCGACGATGCCGTCGAACTCGCGGCGCCAGAAGTAGAACATCCCCGCGACGGCGAGGCCCTTCATGAACTCCTCGACCAGCGGCGCGGAGAGCACCGCGGAGACCGACTCGCCGAAGACGGCCGCGACGGCGGTGTTGATGACGCCCGACACCCCGCACGCCGCCACCGCGCCCCAGACGAACACCATCGCGAGCGCCCACGCGGGCTCCGGGTCGTACCGGTCGAGGAGGCGCGGGACGGTCATGTACATGACCACCGCGGGGAAGGCGAGGGCCGCCGCGGAGAGCATGTTGCCGTACACCGCGAGGGGATCGCGCTCCAGCAGCGGCGGCAGGAGGAAGACGAGCGTGAAGAGCAGGCCGCCGATGAGCAGGCCGAGGGCGTAGAGGAGCGTGCCCACGGTGCGACGTGAGCGTTCAGGGTCGGGGCGGTTGGAGGGGCTCATCCGGCGCGCGGACGATAGCATCCGCGCGCGGTGAGTAGGGGACGCCGTGAGGCTTCAGCGCGGGGCGTAGACGACGCCGGGCTGGCCGACCATCATGCCGGGCTGGCCCATCATCGGGGCGGCCTGCATCTGGCCGTTGAAGGGCGTCGCGAACATCTGGACGCCGATCGGACCCGAGCCCGCGTACGCGCGGATGCGGAGCTGCGCGGAGATCGGGGGCATCCCGGGGGGGATGCAGAGGGGGCGCGCGAGGCCGATGACCGGGTAGTTGTCGGGCGAGCGGTCGTGGTCGACCTCGCGGCCGGTCTGGTCGTAGAGGAAGAGGTCGAGGTCGCGGACGCTCTGGCCGCCGACGGCGATGATGCGGTAACAGAAGCCGGCCTGGACGGTGCCGGGGACGGTGACGCCCGCGAGGCCCTCGCGGATGTTGGCGCGCACGAGGTCGGACGCGACGCCGTAGCCCGCGGCGTACTGGCGCGCGCGGACCGACATGTTGGTGGCCACGTCGTCGTAGACGCCGCCGGGGACCCACGTCGGGCCGACCGCGACGATCTGCGGCGGGGCGACCATGGGGGCGGTGGTCTGCTGCTGCGCCGGCGGGGGCGGGGCGACGTTGACGGTCGCCTGCGGCTGCGTGCCGCCGCAGCCGCCGAGGACGTTGGCGCTCAGGGAGGCCGCAGAGCAGGCGATGGCGAGATACATGACCCGGGTCTTCATCGACAGAGTTCTCCTGTTTCGAGGCGGTTCGAGGGTCGAGGCGCCATCGGGCGCGTCACCCCGCGGGACCGGATTGTTACCGCCCTTCGACCGCCGTTGCCAACAGGGAACGCGAGGGGGTCGTCGGGGCTTACAGGGCGGTGAGTTGTTCCCGGACGACGGTGCAGAGCACGGCGGCGCCGCCGGAGAGTTCGCGGGAGGCGGCCTCGAGCTCGGGCCACGGGGCGGCGGCGGATTGCTTCTCGACGGTGGCGCAGAGGCCGGCGAACTCCGCGGCGCCGACGTTGGCGCTGGCCCCCTTGAGGCTGTGGGCGATGCGCCCGAAGCGGGTCCGGTCGCGCTCGTTGGCGGCGGCGTGGAGGTCTTGACTGTTCTTCAGGAGGTCGTCGACGTAGGCCTCCAGGATCTCGCGGATGACCTCGTCGTCATCCCCGAAGAGGTCGCGGAGGGGCTGCAGGCTGAAGGCGGCTCTGGGCGGCATCGAGGGTCGTGTCTCCTTTCTCTCGCTACAACGGCGAGTGCGTGGGCTGCCTTGAGGCGCGGGGCCGCCGCCCCGACCCACCACCGGACGAACCCGTCGCCCGCGGGCGGTGCGCGGTGCTATAGCAGCGCCCCCGCGGCGGGAGCCCGATGGCTGTGTCCGCGGGGAGGATCCGCATCCCGATGACCCGCAGCTTCTACGTCAGCACCCCGATCTACTACGTCAACGCGTCGCCGCACGTCGGCACGGCGTACACCACCATCGTGGCCGACGCCCTCGCGCGCTACCACCGCCTCCGCGGCGAGGAGACCTTCTTCCTCACCGGGACCGATGAGCACGGGCTCAAGCTGCAGCGCGAGGCCGAGCGCCGCGAGATGTCGCCGCAGGCCTTCGTCGACGCCATGTCCGAGCGCTTCCAGGGACTGCTGCCGAAGCTGCTCCTGACGCCCGACGACTTCATCCGCACGACGCAGCACCGGCACGAGTCGCGCGTCCAGGCGTGGTGGGAGCGATGCCGCGCCAACGGGGACATCTACCTCGACACGTGGGAGGGCCTCTACTGCGTCGGCTGCGAGGAGAACAAGACCGAGAAGGAGCTCCTCCCCGGCGGGCTCTGCCCCATCCACGAGCGCCCCGTCGATCGCGTGAAGGAGGAGTCGTACTTCTTCCGCATGAGCGCCTACGCCGAGCGGCTGCTGGCGTACTACCGCGCCCACCCCGAGGCCGTGCGCCCGGAGACGCGGCTCAACGAGGTGGTGTCGTTCATCGAGGGCGGCCTGCGCGACCTGTCGATCTCGCGCACCAGCTTCACGTGGGGGATCCCTGTCCCGGGCGACTCGAAGCACGTGATGTACGTGTGGTTCGACGCGCTGTTCAACTACCTGACGGCCGTCGAAGACCAGGGTCGCAAGGGGCGCTTCTGGCCGCCGGACGTGCAGCTCGTGGGCAAGGACATCCTGCGCTTCCACGCGGTGTACTGGCCGGCCTTCCTGATGTCCGCGGGCTTCGCCGACGCCGAGCTGCCGCGCACGATCTGGGGCCACGGCTGGCTCGTCACCGACGGGGCGAAGGTGTCCAAGTCGCGCGAGGGCGCCGTGAGCCGCGGCACCACCGACGCCGTGCGCCTCGCCGACGCGCTGGGCGCCGACGCGCTGCGCTTCTTCCTGCTGCGCGAGGTGTCGTTCGGGCAGGACGGCGAGTGGTCGGTGCCTGCGCTGGTGGCCCGCGTGCGCTCGGAGCTCACCGAGACCGTAGGCAACCTGCTCAACCGCGCGCTGCCCTTCCTCGTGAAGTACTTCGAAGGCCGCGTGCCGGCCGCGGGCGAGGCGAACGACCTCGACCGCGCGCTGCAGCAGCTCGCCGCGACCTCCGCCAGCGGGAGCGCGGCGGCGTGGCAGGAGCCCGCCCCCCAGCGGGCCCTGGAGCACACCATCGAGCTGGCTCGCGCGTGCAACAAGTACTTCGACGAGAGCGCCCCGTGGAAGCTCGCGAAGACCGGCGACACCGCCCGCCTCGCGACCGTGATCTACCACGTGCTGGAGTGCGTCCGGCAGGTGGCCGTCGCGCTCTGGCCCGCCATTCCCGCGAAGGCCGATGAGCTCCTCGCGCAGCTCGGCCTCGAGGCGGTGACGGCGCGGGTGGACGACGACCGCTGGCCGCTCGCGTGGGGCGGCCTCGCGGCGGGGACGGTGGTTCGGCCTGGCGCGCCGGTGTTTCCGCGCTACGACGCGCCGCAGGTGGCGCAGCTCTACGCCGCGCTCGACGTGAGCGAGGGGGAGGCGCCCGAGGCGAAGCCCGCCGCCCCGGCGAAGAAGCCCGAGAAGAAGACAGAGGAGAAGACCGTGACCGAAGCGCCCGTCCCGCCCATCACCTACGACGACCTCATGGCGACGGTCGAACTCCGCGTCGGCCGCGTGAAGACCGCCGAGCGCATCCCGCGCAAAGACCGGCTGCTGAAGCTCTCCGTCGACCTCGGCGAGCCGAATGGGCCGCGCACCATCATCGCGGGCATCGCCACGGCGTACGCCCCCGAGGCCCTCGTGGAGCGCCAGGTGGTGGTGGTCGCCAACCTGCCGCCGCGCGACTTCGGCGGCGGGCTCGTGTCGCACGGGATGCTCCTCGCGGCCTCCACCGCCGACGGACTCACGCTCGCGACCTTCGAGAAGGACGCGGCGCCCGGCACGCGCGTGAAGTAGCGACCCCCTCCGCCATGTTTGGACTCACCCCCCTCCGGCGCAACTTCGACGCCGCCCTGCGTGACCTGCGCTCCCCGAAGCCCGAGGTGCGCGCCTCCGCCGCCCACGACCTCGGGCTCGTCGGCGATGAAGACCCGCGCCGCGCCGCCGAAGCCGTCGCCCCGCTCGTCGATGACACGCACGCCGACGTGCGCGGGGCGGCCCTGTCCGCGCTCGGGATCCTGCGCGCGCGGCAGCACGTCGAGCGCATCGCGTCGCGCATCGACGACGGCGACTCCACCGTGCGTCAGCTCGCGGTCGTGGCCCTCGCGGAGGTGGGCGGCGATCGCGCGCTCCAGGCCCTTCGTGACGCCGCGACGTCGCCGCATCCGGACGTGCGCTACCAGGGGCTCCTCGGGGTGCTGTCGCTCGACGCGCGGGAGGGCTTTCAGCTCTCGCTCGACGCCCTCGCCAGCGACGACCCGTGGATCGCCTCCGAAGCCGCAGAGCAGCTCGGTCGGCTGTTTGCGCGTGACCCCGACGAGCGCACCGCCAACCCCCTCGGCCCGGAGCAGCGGGAGCGGGCCTTCGCGGCGCTGCGCGGGCGCGTGGAGGGGGCCGTCGCGCGCGTGGCGGTGGCGTCGGCGATGGCGCTCCTGCGCGCGGGCGATGACGACGCGGCGCCGCGGGTGTGCGCCTTCGTCACCGCGACGATGACAGTGGACGGCGCCGATCGGCAAGACCTCGCAGTCGACGCGATCGAGCTCCTCGGCGCGGTGACAG